>NZ_CP126980.1:457500-757500 GCF_030252345.1 Actinoplanes oblitus
CGGAGGCGCCCAAAGGTTCCCTCAGCCTGGTTGGCAATCAGGTGTTGAGTGTAAGTGCACAAGGGAGCTTGACTGTGAGACTGACGGGTCGAGCAGGGACGAAAGTCGGGACTAGTGATCCGGCACTTGCGTGTGGAAGCGGTGTCGCTCAACGGATAAAAGGTACCCCGGGGATAACAGGCTGATCTTCCCCAAGAGTCCATATCGACGGGATGGTTTGGCACCTCGATGTCGGCTCGTCGCATCCTGGGGCTGTAGCAGGTCCCAAGGGTTGGGCTGTTCGCCCATTAAAGCGGTACGCGAGCTGGGTTTAGAACGTCGTGAGACAGTTCGGTCCCTATCCGCCGTGCGCGTTGGATACTTGAGAAGGGCTGTCCCTAGTACGAGAGGACCGGGACGGACGAACCTCTGGTGTGCCAGTTGTTCCGCCAGGAGCATGGCTGGTTGGCTACGTTCGGAAGGGATAACCGCTGAAAGCATCTAAGCGGGAAGCTCGCTTCGAGATGAGGTATCCCACCACCTTGAGTGGGTAAGGCCCCCAAGAGACTATTGGGTTGATAGGCCGGAGATGTAAGCACGGTAACGTGTTGAGTTGACCGGTACTAATAGGCCGAGGGCTTAACCACCCTAAATTTTCTGCTTGCGTCCACTGTGTGATTCACAGCAAACGAACAACCACCCCGTGAACATGGTTTACGGGTTGCTGGTTGGTTCTGCTGATGGCTGTTTCGGTGGTCATAGCGGAGGGGAAACGCCCGGTTACATTCCGAACCCGGTAGCTAAGCCCTCCAGCGCCGATGGTACTGCACTCGGGAGGGTGTGGGAGAGTAGGACGCCGCCGGACTCAACTTAAGAAAAGGCCCACCCCATCATGGGGTGGGCCTTTTCTGTATTCAGGCGGTCCTTGGCGGTGGCGATTCATGCCGAGGACTGATGCTCGTCAAGGCCAATCGAGTGACGGTGGCCCCTGTGGCGGCCAACGGGTGTGACCGTGAGGCCCTGGTCGGTATGCTTGGCGCGGGCCGTGACTGGCGCGTTCGGATGGTTGACCATCGGGGAGCGGCCTCGTCGAGACGACGACATGCCGTGCGCCTGGGCCTCTTCACTACGTGATAGGGAGGTCCCATGTCTGAAGCAAGCGCTGTTGAGCTCAACGCCGAATCGGTCGCTTTCCGATCCGCCCTCGAGGTGGTGCGGTCCGTCGAGCCGCGCATCGCCGACGCGATCGCCAAGGAGCTGACGGATCAGCGGGAGTCGCTGAAGCTGATCGCCAGTGAGAACTACGCCTCGCCGGCTGTTCTGCTCGCCATGGGTAACTGGATGTCCGACAAGTACGCCGAGGGCACCATCGGCCGCCGCTTCTACGCCGGCTGCCAGAACGTGGACACCGTCGAGTCGATTGCCGTCGAGCACGCGAAGGCCCTGTTCGGGGCTCCGTACGCGTACGTCCAGCCGCACTCCGGCATCGACGCGAACCTGGTGGCGTACTGGGCGATCCTGGCCGACCGGGTCGAGGTGCCGTACCTGAAGAAGTTCGAGAAGCGGCAGATCAACGACCTGACCGACGCCGAGTGGGCGGAGCTGCGCCAGGCCTTCGGCAACCAGCGTCTGCTGGGCATGTCGCTGGACGCCGGTGGTCACCTCACCCATGGGTTCCGGCCGAACATCTCCGGCAAGATGTTCGACCAGCGCTCCTACGGCGTGGACCCGGCGACCGGCCAGATCGACTACGCCGCGCTGCTGGAGACCGCCAAGGAGTTCAAGCCGGCGGTGATCGTCGGTGGCTACTCGGCGTACCCGCGCAAGGTGAACTTCGCCAAGATGCGGGAGATCGCCGACGCGGTCGGCGCGACGTTCATGGTCGACATGGCGCACTTCGCCGGTCTGGTCGCCGGTGGTGTGTTCACCGGGGACTACAACCCGATCCCGCACGCGCACATCGTCACCACCACCACCCACAAGAGCCTGCGTGGCCCGCGCGGTGGTGCGGTGTTCTGCCAGCCGGAGCTGTCGTCGCAGGTCGACCGCGGCTGCCCGATGGTGCTCGGTGGCCCGCTGCCGCACGTGATGGCCGCCAAGGCGATCGCGTTCGCCGAGGCCCGCCGGCCGGAGTTCGCGTCCTACGCCCAGCAGATCGTCACCAACAGCCAGGCGCTCGCCGAGGGGCTGCGCAAGCGGGGCGTGCAGCTGGTCTCCGGTGGCACCGACAACCACCTGGTGCTGATCGACGTGCACCCGTTCGGGCTGACCGGCCGGCAGGCCGAGCAGGCCCTGCTGGACAGCGGCATCGTCACCAACCGCAACGCGATCCCGTCCGACCCGAACGGCGCCTGGTACACCTCCGGCATCCGGGTCGGTACCCCGGCGCTGACCAGCCGCGGCCTCGGCGTGGCCGAGATGGACCAGATCGCCGAGCTGATCCACACCGTGCTGGCCGGCACCACCCCGGACCCGTCCTCGAAAGCCAAGTTCACCCTGGACCCGGCGCTCTCCGAGGGCGTCTCGAAGCAGGCCTCCGACCTGCTCGCTCCGTTCCCGCTCTACCCGTCGGTCAGCCTCGGCTGACGCCGGCAACTCCGGAACCCGTCGTAGCCGTGACTCGGCTACGGCGGGTTCTTTTTCTGCGCCGGGCTGGGCGGATGCTCCGTATGCGTACCGAAAGCGTGTTTTAGCGAGACGAGCCGGAACCGGTTTCGGAAGAGCTGTTATCGCCTGCCGTGAATCTCGTCGTGGGTTGCGGGATCACCGCCTTGATCAGGTGAAACGCTGCGGGCGGTGAGGCGGAGAGATCGATTTCACGGTTCTTCGGTACCGGTTCCGGAACCTCGCAACATCCTGGACATCAATCGGTAACGACTCTTAGCGTCGTGGCCTGGGTGAGCGCTCTCCCATCGCCAAGTCCCCACGTGCTTGTGCCCCTCCCGTCCCTCCCCTAGGAGACCCCCATGAGACGCTCCCGCTGGCGGAGCGGCGCGATCGTTGGCGTGACAGCCGCGGTCGTCGCCGGTTATGCCGCCATCACCATGACCGGAGCCTCGGCCGCCGAGACGCTGCTGTCGCAGGGCAAGCCCGCGACCGCCTCGTCCACCGAGGCGGCCGGCGCCTACCTCGCCTCGGAAGCCGTCGACGGCAACACCGGCAGCCGCTGGTCGTCCGCCTTCTCCGACCCGCAGTGGCTCCAGGTGGACCTGGGCAGCTCGCAGTCGATCAGCCGAGTCGAGCTGAACTGGGAGACAGCGGCCGCCAAGGCGTTCCAGATCCAGGTCTCGGACAACGCGTCCAGCTGGACGTCGATCTACTCGACCACCACGTCGACCGGTGGCAACCAGAACCTCAGCGTCAGCGGCACCGGCCGCTACGTGCGGATGTACGGCACCCAGCGGACCACCGGCTACGGCTACTCGCTCTGGGAGTTCAAGGTGTACGGCGGCGGGACCACCACGCCGACCTCGCCGACCCCGTCGACGACGCCGTCCGGCCCGGCCCTGCCCGGCGGCGGCAGCCTCGGTGCCCAGGTCACCGTCTTCGACCCGAGCATGTCGAGCGCGACCATCCAGGCGCAGGCCGACGCGATCTTCAAGCAGCAGGAGACCAACCAGTTCGGCACCCAGCGCAACCTGCTGGCGTTCAAGCCGGGCACCTACAACGGCCTGAACATCCAGGTCGGGTTCAACACCTCGGTAATCGGTCTCGGTCAGAACCCGCAGGAGGTGCGGATCAACGGGGACATCACCGTCGACGCCGGCTGGATGGCCGGCAACGCCACCCAGAACTTCTGGCGGTCGGTGGAGAACATCTCGCTGTACCCGGTCTCCGGCGCCGACCGCTGGGCGGTCTCACAGGCGGCCCCGTTCCGCCGGATGGACGTGCACGGTGACCTGAACCTGGCGCCGAACGGTTACGGCTGGGCGTCCGGCGGCTACATCGCCGACACCCGGATCAGCGGGGTCGAGGGGCAGTACTCGCAGCAGCAGTGGTTCACCCGCAACAGCCAGATCGGCTCGAACTCCAACGCGGTGTGGAACCAGACCTTCGTCGGCGTGCAGGGCGCTCCGGCGAACAGCTTCCCGAATCCGCCGTACACCACCATCGGCAGCACCCCGGTGATCCGGGAGAAGCCGTACCTGTACCTCAACGGCAGCGACTACGCGGTCTTCGTGCCCAGCCTGTCGACCAACTCGTCCGGTGTCAGCTGGGCGAACGGCAACACCCCGGGCACCAGCATCCCGCTCTCGCAGTTCTACGTGGCCAAGCCGGGCGACAGCGCGGCGACGATCAACCAGGCGCTGGCACAGGGCCTCAACCTGATCTTCCAGCCGGGCGTCTACCACGTGAACCAGACGATCAACGTGACCCGGGCGAACACCGTGGTCATGGGTCTCGGCTACGCGACGATCATCCCGGACGGTGGCGTCACCCCGATGCAGGTGGCCGATGTGGACGGCGTGAAGGTGGCCGGCCTGCTCTTCGACGCGGGCACCACCAACTCGGCGAACCTGCTCGTGATCGGCCCGAACGGCTCGTCGGCGAACCACGCGGCGAACCCGACCACCGTGCAGGACGTGTTCTTCCGGATCGGCGGCTCGATCGCCGGCAAGGCCACCAACAGCCTGCTGGTGAACAGCAACAACACGATCATCGACCACATCTGGGCGTGGCGGGCCGACCACGGCAACGCCGGCACCTACGGCTGGACGATCAACACGGCCGACAGCGGGCTGATCGTGAACGGTCAGAACGTGACAGCGTACGGCCTGTTCGTCGAGCACTACCAGAAATACGAGGTGGTGTGGAACGGCAACGGCGGCAAGACCTTCTTCCTGCAGAACGAGCAGCCGTACGACCCGCCGTCGCAGTCGGCCTGGCGCAGCGGCGCCAACGGGTACGCGGCGTACAAGGTGGCCGACTCGGTGACCAGCCACGAGGCGTGGGGGCTGGGCAGCTACTGCTACTTCAACGTGGACCCGAGCATCCACTCCAACAGCGGCTTCGAGGTGCCGGTGAACTCCGGCGTCAAGCTGCACGACCTGCTGACCGTGTCGCTCGGCGGCAACGGCGTGATCGACCACGTCGTCAACAACACCGGCGCCGCGGCGCAGGGCACCGCGACCGTCCCGGTCTACCTGAACAGCTTCAACTGATCGAGCGGTGAACGATCGGGGGTCGCCGTCCGGCGACCCCCGATCACTTTGTGCAATGTCGTGTTGACACCGTGCAGTCGGGGGCGTCTACTCCAAGGCAACGTTGTCCCTCGATGTAGCGGAGGCGACATGCGCAGGCTGACGGCGGTCGTGGGCTGCGTGACGCTGGTGCTGGCCGGCGCCGCCTGCAACCGGGGCACCGGGGAGCCGGTGGTCGGGCTGATCACCAAGACCGACACCAACCCGTTCTTCGTGACCATGAAACACGGCGCCCAGCAGGCGGCCGACCAGCAGGGGCTGGACCTGCTCACCTTCGCCGGCAAGGTGGACGGCGACAACGAGGCCCAGGTGCAGGCGATCGAGAACCTCATCTCGTTCGGCGCGGAGGGCTTCCTGATCACGCCGAACGACTCGAAGGCGATAGTTCCCTCGCTGGACCGGGCGCACAAGGCGGGCATGCTGGTGATCGCGCTGGACACCCCGGTCGATCCGCCGGACGCCGCCGACGCCACCTTCGCCACCGACAACTACCAGGCCGGGAAGCTGATCGGCGAGTGGGCCAAGGCGAAGTTCGCCAAGGGCGGCAAGACCGCCAAGATCGCGATGCTCGACCTCAACCCGAACCAGGTCTCCGTGGACGTCAAGCGGGACCAGGGCTTCCTCGAGGGGTTCGGGATACCGAACGGCGACCCGAACCGGATCGGCGACGAGAACGATCCGCGGATCTCCGGGCACGACGTCACCGACGGCAACGAGGAGGGCGGGCGTACCGCGATGGAGAACCTGCTTCAGAAGGATCCGTCGATCAACCTGGTCTACACGATCAACGAGCCGGCGGCGGCCGGCGCCTATCAGGCGCTCAAGGCGGCCGGTAAGGACAAGGACGTCACCATCGTGTCGATCGACGGCGGTTGCCCGGGCGTCGACAACGTGACGAACGGCGTCATCGGGGCCACCTCGATGCAGTTCCCGATCAAGATGGCCCAGCTCGGCGTCGAGGCGATCGCGACGTACGCCAAGGACGGCACCAAGCCACAGAACACCGCCGGCAAGGACTTCGTCGACACCGGCGTCCAGTTGATCACCGACGACCCGCAGGCCGGCGTGGAGGCGAAGGACTCCGCGTGGGGCAAGCAGAACTGCTGGGGGTGAGCTCCATGACGGCCACCGACTTCGACGTACGCCGGCACGACTCGCTGGGCCTGCGCGTGCAGCACACCCTGCACGGCAATCCGGTGCTCGGGCCACTGGCGGTACTGATCCTGGCGATCATCGCCTTCTCGATCGTCAACACCCGGTTCTTCGCGGCGGCCAACCTGTCGCTGGTGCTCCTGCAGGTCACCGTGATCGCCACCATCGCGCTCGGCCAGACGTTGATCATCCTGACCGCCGGCATCGACCTGTCGGCCGGCGCCATCGCGGTCTTCTCCTCGGTGCTGATGGCCCAGTTCTGCGTCAAGGCCGGGATGCCCGGAGTGCTCGCGCTGCTGCTCGGTTTCGCCTGCGGTACCGCGATGGGCGCGATCAACGGGATGCTGGTCACCCGGATCAAGCTGCCACCGTTCATCGTCACGCTCGGCACGCTCACCATCTTCTTCTCGCTGAACTCGGTGGTCAGCAACAGCGAGACGGTGCGCGGCTCGGACATGCCGGGCCTGATGACCTGGACCGGTGACGCCATCGCGATCGGCGGCTTCCAGCTCAGCTACGGCTCGATCATCATGCTGTTGCTGTTCGGGTTCTTCTACTACACGCTGGCGCGGACGGCGTGGGGCAAACACGTCTACGCCACCGGGGACGACGTGGAGGCGGCCCGGCTGGCCGGTATCCGTACCGGAAGAGTGCTCTTCTCGGTCTACACGGTGGCCGGTCTGCTCTATGCGATCGGTGGCTGGATCCTGATCGGCCGGCTCGCCTCGGCCAGCCCGAACGTCGGCACCGAGTACAACCTGGACTCGATCACCGCTGTGGTGCTCGGCGGGACCAGCCTGTTCGGCGGGCGCGGCGGAGTGATCGGCACCCTGATCGGCGCGCTCATCGTGGGGGTCTTCCGCAACGGGTTGCAGCTGGCCGGCGTCGCCGTGGTCTGGCAGGGCTTCGCCGTCGGCCTGCTGGTGCTGATCGCGGTCTCGCTCGACCAGTGGATCAGGAAGGTGAAGGGATGACCGCGCCGGTTCTGCAAGCCAAGGGCCTTACCAAGAGGTACGGCCGGGTGGTCGCCATCGACGGCAGCGACCTGGAGCTGATGCCGGGCGAGATCCTGGCGGTGATCGGGGACAACGGCGCCGGCAAGTCCAGCCTGATCAAGGCGCTGTCCGGGGCGCTGATCCCGGACCGCGGGGAGATCCTGCTGGACGGCGCGCCGGTCAGCTTCCGCAACCCGATGGAGGCCCGCGAGGCGGGCATCGAGACGGTCTACCAGACCCTGGCCGTCGCGCCCGGCCTGGACATCGCCGACAACCTGTTCCTCGGCCGCGAGCAGCGCCGCCCCGGCCCGCTCGGCTCGGTCTTCCGGATGCTGGACCGCAAGCGGATGCGCGACGAGGCGGCCCGGCACATGAGCGAGCTGGGCGTGGCCACCCTGCAGAACATCGGGCAGGCCGTCGAGTCGCTCTCCGGCGGCCAGCGGCAGGCGGTCGCGGTGGCCCGGGCCGCGGCGTTCGGCAGCAAGGTGGTGATCCTCGACGAGCCGACAGCGGCACTCGGCGTCAAGGAGGGCAACCGGGTGCTCCAGCTGATCCGTGACGTCCGGGATCGCGGGCTGCCGGTGATCCTGATCAGCCACAACATGCCGCACGTCTTCGAGGTGGCGGACCGGATCCACATCCAGCGGCTGGGCCGCCGGATCGCGGTGATCACCCCGTCCTCGCACTCGATGTCGGACGCTGTGGCGATCATGACCGGCGCCGCCCCGCCACCCGGCGCGGAGAAGCTGTCAGTGTGACCCGCTCGGGCGGATCAGCCCGGCCTCGTAAGCGGCGATCACCAGCTGCGCCCGATCGTGCGCGCCGAGCTTGGTCATCGTGCGGTTGACATGCGTCTTCACCGTGTGCGGGCTGATCGTCAGGTGCTCCGCGATGCCGTCGTTGGACAGGCCCGAGCCGACCAGCAGCAGCACCTCGCGCTCCCGGTCGGTGAGCTCGGCCAGGCGTTCCGGGACGGGCGCGGCGCCGTGCTCCGGGCGGGCCAGGTACCGCGCGATCAGGCTGCGGGTGGCGGCCGGGGTGAGCAGGGCGTCGCCGCGGTGCACCACCTCGACGGCGTGCAGCAGCTCGGCCGGTTCGGCGCTCTTGCCGAGGAAGCCGCTCGCCCCGCAGCGGAGGGCGGCGAAGACGTACTCGTCGATCTCGAACGTGGTCAGGATCAGCACCCGGACGCCGGCCAGCGCCGGGTCGCCGGTGATCAGGCGGGTGGCGGCCAGGCCGTCCAGCTCGGGCATCCGGATGTCCATCAGCAGCACGTCGGCCCCGGGGGAGCGGGCCAGCTCGACCGCCTCGTGCCCGGTGCGCGCGGTGCCGGCCACCGTCATGCCGGGAGTGGCCTCGATGAGCGTGGCGAAGCTCGCCACCAGCAGCGGCTGATCATCGGCGAGACCGACTCTGATCATGCGGCGAGGCCGGTGGGCAGGGTGGCGGCGACCCGGAAGCCGCCGATCGCGCGCGGCCCGGCGTGGAACTCGCCACCGAGGGCGGCGACCCGCTCGCGCATCCCCAGCAGCCCGTGCGCGGGCCTGTCCACAGGGCTATCCACAGGGTTGTCCACAGCTGGGCGGTCGTTTTCCACAATCACGGTGAGGGTGCCGGACTCGTGCCGCAGGGTGAGCCGGACCGCTGTGG
This sequence comes from Actinoplanes oblitus, assembly GCF_030252345.1. NCBI lineage: Bacteria > Bacillati > Actinomycetota > Actinomycetes > Micromonosporales > Micromonosporaceae > Actinoplanes > Actinoplanes oblitus. The sequence continues at coordinate 466,478 of NZ_CP126980.1, forward strand.
GGCCGGCGTGCCGGGCGACGTTGGTGAGCGACTCCTGGACGATCCGGTAGGCGACCACGTCGGCCGCCGGTGGGATCGGGGGCGCGTCGTCCTGGCGTACGAAAGCGATCCGCAGGCCGGACCGGCGATAGGCGGCGAGCAGGTCGTCGAGCGCGGCCAGGCCGACCGCCGGCTCGACCGGTGCGGCCGGCTCGCCGGGCCGGCGCAGCAGGCCCACCGCGTCACGCAGTTCGGCCAGCGCGTCCCGGCTGCCGCGGCGGATCTGCTCGAACGTCTCGCCGGCCGGTTCGCCGGCCGCCAGATGCGCGGCCACCCCGGCCTGCACGTTGATCAGCGCGAGGTGGTGGCCGACGCTGTCGTGCAGGTCGCGGGCGATCCGCAGGCGCTGGGCGGCCAGCCGTTCCTCGGCCCGCAGCAGCGCCTCGGCCAGGTAGAGGCGCCGGTTGCGGGCGGCCTCGCCGGCGGCCACCGCAACCCCGCCGAGCGCGGCCAGCGCCAGATTTTCCGGGCCCAGCCAGTGATCGGCGCGGACCGCCGTGTGGAAGGCCCCGATCGCGGCCACCACCAGGCAGGCGACCAGCCAGGGGTGCCGCTGGCCGCGGGCCTCGACCACCGTGTAGAGGGCGAGCAACGGCGCGGCCAGGACCAGTAGCCCGGCACCGACCGGCACCCAGGCCAGATAGCCCTCGGCGGCGACGGTGCAGGCCAGCAGCACCGGCACCGGCCACCGGCGCCGCCAGACCAGCGGCAGGCAGGCGGCGGCGACCAGGGCGAGCGCCACCCCGTTGCGCAGATGGCCGGGGAAGGCCGAGGTGATCAGCACGACCAGGGCGATCGTCGCCGCGATCGCGGCGTCCATCACCTGTGGACGGGCGTGGAACCGCATGCCCACACGGTACGGTCCGGCGGGCCGACTGTGGATACCGCGAGCGCGGTATCCGCAAGATGACCCCGCGAGGCGACTCGCCGGGACCGGGAAAGCGGAACAGTCGGCGGCATGACCGACATCGAGCTGCGAGGCCTGACCAAGAGATTCCGGACGGTCGCCGCCGTACGCGACCTGACCTGCACCATCAAGCCGGGAGTGACCGGCTTCCTGGGCCCCAACGGGGCCGGCAAGACCACCACCCTGCGGATGCTGCTCGGCCTGATCCGGCCGACCGCCGGCGGCGCCGTGATCGGCGGACGCGCCTACCGCGACCTGGCCCGGCCGCGCCGGGTGGTCGGCGCCCTCCTGGAAGCGTCCGGGTTCCACCCCGGCCGCACCGCACGGCAGCACCTGCTGGCCACCGCCGAGTCGGCCGGCCTGGCCCGGAGCCGGGTCGACCTGGTGCTCGACGAGGTGGACCTGACCGCCGACGCGAACCGGCGGGTCGGTGGCTACTCGCTCGGCATGCGACAGCGGCTCGGACTGGCCGGCGCGCTGCTCGGCGACCCGGAGGTGCTGATCCTGGACGAGCCGGCCAACGGCCTCGACCCGGCCGGGGTGGCCTGGCTGCGCGCCCTGCTGCGGAGCCTGGCCGGCCAGGGCCGCACCGTGCTGATCTCCAGTCACGTGCTGGCCGAGGTCCAGCAGACGGTGGACCGGGTGCTCATCGTCGACGACGGAACGCTGCGCTACGCCGGGCCGCTCACCGACCTGGACAACCTGGAGTCGGCGTTCCTGCGTCTGACCGGGAGCGCGTCGTGATCGCCGCGGAGTTCCGGAAACTGCGTACCGTGCGCAGCACCTGGCTGCTGCTGATCACCGCGCAACTGGTCGTGGTGGCCGGGGTGAGCGGGCTGATGGTGAGCCAGTCCGACGCGCTCGGCCCGGACGGGCAGCGCGACGCGATAGCCCACGCCGGCCTGGTGTCGATCTTCGCGCTGGTGCTCGGCATCCTCGCGGTGGCCGGCGAGTACCGGCACCGGACGATCACCGACACCTACCTGACCGAGCCCCGCCGGGAGCGGGTGGTGCTCGCCAAACTGGCCGTCAACGTCGTGGCCGGACTGGTCTTCGGCCTGGTCGCGGCAACAGTGGCGGTGGCCGCCACGGCGATCTGGGTGACCGCGAAGGGCGGCGCGATGGCCTGGAACGGTGACCTGTGGCAGGCGGTCGGCGGCGCGGTCGGCTGGAACGTCGCGTTCGCCGCGCTGGGCGTCGGGATCGGCGCGCTGGTCACCAATCCGCTCGCCGCGATCGCCGGCTCGCTGGCCTGGATCGCCCTGGTCGAGGGGATCGTCGGCCAGTTGATCGAGGACGCGACGCGCTGGCTGCCGTTCCGGCTCGGACCGGCCCTGGAGGGGCTGGCCGGGCGGGGCGAGTTCCCGCCGGCCTGGCAGGCCGCCCTGGCCCTGGGCGGTTATGTCGTGGCGTTCGTGGTGGCGGCGGTGGCCACCACGATCCGCCGGGACGTCAGTTGAAGGTGGCGACCCGATGGTGTGCGTCGCCGCCGATCATGGTGAAGTCACCGCCGGCGGCGATCACACCCAGCGACGGGCTGGCGGTCAGCGCCCGGACGCCCTGAACGCCGTTGGCCTGCGGCGCCCAGTCGGTCAGGTCGCCGTCCGAGTCGATGGCGGCGAGCTTGACCCGGGACCGGGAGTCGTCGTCGCAGTCACCGAACCTGTCGACTGTCGCGCTGGTGCAGGCCCTGTCGAAGTGCCCGCCGACGTACGCCGTGCCGTCCAGCGCCGCCACCGCCTGCACGTCGCCGTCGAAGTACCGGGACCAGCGCGGCCGGCCGGCCGGCGTCCACGACTCGGCGCGGCCGCCCAGCCCGCCCAGCCCGGCGTAGACGCCGTCGCCGTCGGCAGCCACCGCGTACACGACAGCGCTGGGCTGCGGCCGGAAACCCGGGACCAGCTCGCCGCTGCGGGCGTCGACAGCGCTCAGCCGCCGGGTCGACGAGACGTCGTTCGTACGGTGGAAGCTCCCGCCCAGATAGACCCGGCGGCCCGCCGTGGCCAGCGCGTAGACCGGGGCGTCGGCGGTCGGCGTCCAGTCCTCGTCGAGCTCACCGTCGGAGAGCCGGAACGCGGCCAGCCGCAGCCGTTCCTCGTCGTCCACGGCGGTGAAGTCGCCGGCCAGATAGAGGCGGCCGTGCGTGATGGCGAGCGCGCGCGGCGACCCGGCCACCTCGTGCGAGAACTCGCCCAGCTCACCGCTGTCGGCGTCGAACCGGGCCAGCGCGTCGCGCTCGGCGCCGGAGACGGTGCCGAAGTCGCCGGCCGCGTAGACCGAGTCACCGGTGACGGCCAGGGCGCGTACCGTCCGGTCCGCGGTGGGCGCCCAGTCGAGCAGCTCACCGGTGCGCGCGTCGAAGGCGGCCAGCCGGCCCCGCGGCACCCGCCGCCCGTGCGTGGTGACCGAGGTGAAGTTCCCGCCGGCGTACACCGTGCTGCCCCGGAACGCGACAGCGTAGACCGAACCGTTGAACGAGGGCAGGACCGGCGACTCGGCGCCGACCTCCGCGGCCCGGGCCGGTGACCAGCCGAGGAACGTTCCGGCGAGCACGACGCCGGCGGTGAGCGCGACCCGCAACCGCTGAGAGATACGCATGCCGGGTCAAACGGCGCGGCGCCCGCCGGGGATGCGGCGAAATTCTCAGCCGGTACCGTCCGGCGTCGATCAGTCACGCATGCGGTTGCGCCGAGTCCGACGGCGGGCAGGCGCGCGGACCAGTTCCCGCCTGTTCGCCACCTACGCTGCCGCCAGCCTGATCCCGGTGATGGTGCTGGGCGCGGTGATGTGGCAGGGATATCGCCGGGATGCCACCGAGCAGGGCCGCCGGCAGGGACTGGCGCAGGCCGCGGTGATCGCCGAGATGGCTGTCGCCCCGGCGATGGACGGCGCGGACCTCGACCACGGGCTGACCGCCGACCAGTTGGAGGGCATGCGGCGGGCCACCGAGCTGGCCGTCTTCCACGGGTCGATCCTGCGGCTGCGGGTGCGCGGGTTCACCGGGCAGGTGGTGTTCTCCGACGACGGCTCGACCGGTGGCGGGCTGCCGGTGGCGGACCCGGACTTCCAGGCCGCGGCGGCCGGCGGATCGCGGGTCAAGGTGATCGGCGGGCCCGGGCAGGAGGTGATCCGGGTGGTGCAGCCGCTGGTGGCGAGCGCGTCCGGGCAGGCCATCGGGGTGCTCGAGCTGTATCTGCCGTACCAGGGGATCGCCGCGCAGTCGCGCGCCCAGCTGGCCCGGTTCGCCCAGCGGGTGGCGGCCGGCCTGGCCGCGCTCTACCTGGTTCTGGCCCTGCTGGCCTGGTGGACCACCCGGTCACTGGGCAGGTACGCGGCCCGGCAGGAGTACCAGGCCACCCACGACATGCTGACCGGTCTGCCCAACCGGGCCGCCTTCCGGAGCCGGGCCGAGCAGGTGCTGGAGGTCGCCGAGCGGGACGGCGGGCACGGCGCCGTGGTGCTGCTCGACCTCAACCGGTTCAAGGAGGTCAACGACACGCTCGGCCACCACGCCGGCGACGAGCTGCTCAAGGTCGTCGCCGAGCGGCTGCGCGCCGGTCTCGGCGACGGCGACCTGCTGGCCCGGCTGGGCGGCGACGAGTTCGCCATGCTGCTGCCCGGCCGGGACGCCGCCCAGGCGGTGGCGCTGCTGGCGTGGGTCCGCGACCGGGTCGCCGAGGAGCTGGTGCTGTACGACGTGCCGCTGAGCATGGAGGCCAGCTTCGGTGTGGCGCTCTACCCGGAGCACGGGACCGGGCTGCAGGACCTCACGCAGCGCGCGGACGCCGCCATGTACCACGGCAAGCGCGGCACCGAGGACATCGTGGTCTTCGCCGGCGGGGCGGCCGGGCATCCGCACCAGTGGCTGAAGATCCAGGCCGAGCTGCGGCACGCGCTGGAGCGGGACGAGCTGGTGCTCTGGTACCAGCCCAAGGTCGAGCTGCCGGACGCCGAGATCACCGGGGTGGAGGCGCTGGTCCGCTGGCAGCACCCGGAACGCGGGCTGCTGCCGCCCGGCGAGTTCCTGCCGGCCGCCGAGCACTCCGGGCTGATCGCACCGCTCACCGAGTGGGTGCTGCGCCGGGCGCTGGCCGACCAGGCCGGCTGGACCGCCACCGGGCAGGACTGGACGCTCTCGGTGAACGTGTCGGCCCGCAACCTGGACGCGCCCGGCTTCGTCGGGTACGTCGCCGCCCTGCTCGCCGAGACCGGCGCCCGCGCCGACCGGCTGATCCTGGAGGTCACCGAGACCGCGCTGGCCGGGGACGCGGACACCGCGGTCCGGGCGGTGAACGAGCTGGGCGCGCTCGGCGTCGGCATCTCGGTGGACGACTTCGGCACCGGGTACACCAGCCTGTCGCACCTGCGCGGGCTGCCGATCACCGAGATCAAGATCGACCGGGCGTTCGTCGCCGACGTCGACCGGGACCCGCAGAGCCAGGCGATCGTCCGCTCGGTGATCGAGCTGGCGCACGGGCTGGGCAGCCGGGTCACCGCCGAGGGCGTGGAGACGCCGGAGATCCACCGCTGGCTCGTCGAAGCCGGCTGCGACGAGGGACAGGGCTGGTTGTACGGCCGTCCGGTGCCCTGGCCGCAGGTCGCCGTCGAACCGCTCACCGAGAGGACCGTTCGATGAACGTTTTCCGCCGTGCCCTGGCGCTGACCGGGGTCCTCGCCGTGCTCGCCGCCGGTGGCTGTGACGCCACGATGGGGAACAAGGGCACCGGGCTGGACCTCACCGCGGCCGTCACCACCGACGAGGCCCTGCATGCCGCGCTCCCGCCGGCTATCCGGGACCGTGGGTTCATCCGGCTGGTCACCGATGCCAGTTACGCGCCGATGGAGTACTTCGCCGCGGACGGGCGGACCATCATCGGTTTCGAGCCGGACCTGTCCGCCGCGCTCGGCGGCGTGCTCGGCATCCGGCTGGAGATGGTGGTCGGCGACTTCGCCACCGCGCTGGACGAGGTGAACCGCGGCACTTACGACGGGGTGTTCTCGTCGATGACCGACAGCGCCGAGCGGCAGAAGAAGGCCGACTTCGTCGACTACTTCAGCACCGGGACGTCGATCCTGGTGCAGCGCGGGAACCCGGCGCACATCCGGAACCTGACCGATCTGTGCGGGCAGCGGGTGGCGGTGGAGGCCGGCACCTTCCAGGAGGACATGATCGCCCGCCGGCAGCGGCGCTGCGGCCCCGACCCGATCCTGGTCACGTCGCTGAAGACCAACGCGGACGCCCTGCTGCACCTGCGCACCGGCCGGGCGGTGGCCGTGCTCAACGACTTCCCGCCGGCGTCGTACCTGGTCACCGACCCGCGGACGAACATGTACTACCAGCTCGCCTCGGACATGCAGTACGAGACGGGGCTGTTCGGCATCGCGGTGGCCAAGAGCAGCCCGGGGCTGCGGGACGCCCTCAAGGGTGCGCTGGACCGGCTGATCAGCACCGGCACATACGGCGAGCTGCTCCAGCGCTGGGGGCTCGCCTCGGGCGCGGTCACCGAGGCGACGGTGAACGCCGGACATTGATCACCCTGGTGGCTACACGGGTGTGTAGTAGCCTACACATGTGAGTAGCGACAGCGACCTGACCGCGCGGGCCCGGATCCGCGACGCCGCCATCGGGCTCTTCGCCGAGAAGGGCATCGCCGGCGCCACGATCCGGGACATCGCGCAGGCCGCCGGGGTCTCCTCCGGTCTGCTCCGGCACCACTTCGGCTCCAAGGAGGGCCTGCGCGACGCCTGCGACGAGTGGGCGCTGAGCCGCATCTCCGAGCTGCAGATCCGGTTCGCGGCGACCCAGGTGGTCGGCGCCCTCCCGCCGGACACCATGACCCTGCAGCGGTTCCTGGTGCGCTCGCTGATGGACGGCTCGCCCACCGGGACGAAGATGTTCGCCGAGGCGGTCGACCGCGGCGGCTACTGGCTGGAGAAAACCGGCATCGAGAGCGCGGATCCGCGCGCGTTCGTGGCCGTCCTCGGCGCCATGAAGATGGGCATGTTCCTCATGCACGAGCAGCTCAGCACCGTGCTCGGCGAGGATGTCAGCGTGCTGCCCGGCTGGCTGCGCATGGTCCGTGCCGCGGTGGAGGTCTTCGAGCGGCCGCTGCTCACCCCGGAACAGGCCGACCAGGCCAGGAAGGCGCTGGATCGGCTCGCACGCCACGAAGGGGAGCAGCCATGAACGAGCTTGCCACCGAGCCAGCCGGCTCGGTCCCGCAGCCGGACCGGTGCCGGCGCGCAGCGGAGGTGACGGCATGACCGAGGCCATCGACGCGGTCGGACTGACCAAGCGATTCGGGAAGGTCGCCGCCCTGGACGGGCTGGACCTCCAGGTCCGGACCGGGGAGGTGCACGGCTTCCTCGGGCCGAACGGCGCCGGCAAGACCACCACGATCCGCATCCTGCTCGGGCTCACGCGCCACAACGGCGGGACCGTGCGCCTGCTCGGCGGCGACCCGTGGTCCGACGCGACCCGGCTGCACCGGCGTCTGGCGTACGTGCCGGGCGACGTCACCTTCTGGCCCCACCTCACCGGCGGCGAGGTGATCGACCTGCTCGGCCGGTTACGCGGCGGGCTCGACCCGAAACGGCGCGACGACCTGATCGAGCGATTCGAGCTGGACCCGCGGAAGAAGGGGCGGACGTACTCGAAGGGCAACCGGCAGAAGGTGGCGCTCATCGCCGCCCTGGCCTCGGACGTGGAGTTGCTGCTCCTGGACGAGCCCACCGCCGGCCTGGACCCGTTGATGGAGGAGGTCTTCCGCGAGGTCATCACGCAGGAGAAACGGCGCGGTGACCGGACCGTGCTGCTCTCCAGTCACATCCTGGCCGAGGTCGAGGCGCTCTGCGACCGGCTCACCATCATCCGCGACGGCCGCTCGGTGGAGACCGGCACGCTGGACGACCTGCGGCACCTGACCCGGACCACGATCCGCGCCGAGCTGACCGGTCCGGTCAACGGACTGGCCGGTCTCGCCGGGGTGCACGACCTGACCAGCACCGACGGCCGGGTCGCCTTCGACGTGGACGCCGACGCCCTCGAGCCGGCGCTGCGGTCCCTGGTCGCGGCCGGGGTCCGCAGCCTGGTCAGCCAGCCGCCGTCGCTCGAGGAGCTGTTTCTGCGGCACTACACCCGCGGCGAGGCCGGGGGCGCGCGATGACCGGCACCGGCAGCCTGCTGCGGCTGATCCTGCGCCGTGACCGGGTGATCCTGCCGCTCTGGGTGCTCCTGCTCGGCATCCTGCCCCAGGTCTACCTGGCCGGTTTCCAGAAACTGTTCGCCACCGACGCGGAACGCCTTCAGTACGCGCACATCAGCGCCACCAACGCCGGGTTCACCGGCCTCTACGGGCCGGTGTCCGGTGACAGCCTCGGCGAGCTGGTGGTCTGGCGCGCCGGCTTCGTCCCGGTGATGATCGGGCTGGCCGCGCTGCTCACCGTGATCCGGCACACCCGGGCCGAGGAGGAGGCCGGCCGCAGCGACCTGATCCGGGCCACCGTCGTCGGCCGGTGGGCTCAGCTGGCCGCCGCCCTGATCGCCACCACGCTCGGCTGCCTGGTGATCGGCCTGATGGTGACCGCCTCGATGATCGGAGCGGGGGAGCCGGCCGAGGGCTCGGTGGCGTTCGGCGCGCTGTTCACCCTCAGCGGCTGGCTGTTCGCCGGCGTCGCCGCGGTCGCCGCCCAGCTCAGCGGCAGTGCCCGCGGCGCCCGGACGATAGCGGTGGTGGTCCTCGGCGTGTCCTACGTGCTGCGGATGGGCGGGGACATCTCGGCGGCCGGCGACGGACGGCTGGACTGGCTCGCCTGGCTGTCCCCGCTCGGCTGGGTGCAGAAGATCGTGCCGTACGGCGCCGACGACTGGACCCCGGCGATCATCGCGCTGCTGGTCTCGGTGGCGGCGGTGGCGGTGGCCGGGGTGCTGCTCAGCCGGCGGGACCTGAGCTCCGGCCTGCTCCCCGCGCGACTCGGCCCGGCACACGCCGGCGGCGGCCTGGCCTCGCCGCTCGGGCTGGCCTGGCGGCTGCACCGGGGGCTGCTGCTCGGCTGGACCGCCGGGTTCGCCGCGCTCGGCCTGGTCTTCGGCGGGGTCGGCAGCAGCGTGGTGGACCTCGCCGAGGGCAACAGCGGGGTGACCGACGTCTTCAGCAAGATCGGCGGCACCGGTCCGGTGACCGACGCGTACTTCGCGACGACAGCGGCGATCTGCGGGCTGATCGTGGCCATCTACGCGATCCAGGCCGGGTTGCGGATCCGCGACGAGGAACAGAACGGGCACGCCGAGCTGATCCTCGGCACCGCCGTGGGTCGCCTCTCGTGGGCCGCCAGCCACCTGGTCTTCGCCCTGCTCGGGCCGGCGGTGGCGCTGGCGGCCGAGGGTGCGCTGGCCGGAGCGACCTTCGGTGATCCCGGGCCGGTGCTGGCCGCGTCGCTGGCTCAGCTGCCGGCGGTCTGGGTGCTGGGCTCGGTGGCCGTGCTGCTGATCGGGGTGCTGCCCCGGTTCGCCGCCGCCGCCTGGGGCGCGGTGGCGGTGTCGCTGCTGATCCTGCTGGTCGGCGGGCTGCTGGAGGTCCCGCAGTGGGCGATGGACGTCTCGCCCTTCACGCACGTGCCGCAGCTGCCGGCGGCGAGCTTCTCCGCCGTACCGGAAATCGTCCTGATCCTCGTCGCTGTCGCCCTCGCCGCGGCCGGGCTGACCGCCTTGCGCCGCCGCGACATCCCCGCCTGACAAGCCGCCGGCCTGCGGCATCGCCGCAGGCCGGGGCGCTCAGTGCGATCTCCCGCGTTTCGGCAGGACCAGCTCCTCGTGGTCGAGTTCGCGATTGAGTACGCGCAGGTTCTGGTCGTCCAGGCGGCCGGCGTCCCGCCAGCGGAGCAGTTCCTCGCGCTCGGCGTCGATCACCGCCTGCCGCACCGTCAGCGCGGCCTCGTACTGCTCGGACAGCGGCACCTCCGGGGAGTCCACCTGTTCGAGCAGGTCGAGACGGTGGCGGTAGCGGTCGAGGCGGACCTGGAGCTGCTTGCGCATGGTCTCCATGGCCTCGTCCTCGTTGCTGTCGTGGTGCTCGCTCTGGATGTCGTCGAGCCGGTTCAGCGCGGCGCGGACCGCCGCCGAGCGGGCCTCGTTGCGCAGCCGGGCCTTGTCGGTCTCGTTGGCCCGCAGGCCCAGCCGGCGGACCAGCGGCGCGAACGTCAGGCCCTGCCCGACCAGGGTGACCAGCACCACCGAGAAGGCGCAGAAGGCCAGCAGGTCGCGGTTCGGGAAGGTGCCCGGGAGGCTGTAGATCGCGGCGAGCGTGATCACGCCGCGGGTGCCGGCCCAGCTCAGCACCGCCGATTCCTTGCCGCTGAGCGACTTCTCCTGGACCGTGCCGGAGTCGTCCTCACCACCCAGCCGGGTGTGCAGCGAGCGGGGCAGTAGCTGGGTGAGCACCAGCCAGAGCGGGCGCAGCAGCAGCACCACGCCGAGGGTGACCGACAGCGCGACGACTATCGTGCCGGTTCCGTATCTGCCCAGGCCCTGCAGCACGGTCCTCATCTGCTGGCCGATCAGCAGGAAGACCACGCCCTCCAGCAGGAAGTCGATCAGCCGCCAGACCGCGCTGGTCTGCAGGCGGCTGGCGCCGGTCGCGTAGCGCGGGGTGTCGTGGCCGATGATCAGGCCGGCCACCACCACCGCGAGCACCCCGGAGACGTGCAGGTGCTCGCCGAGCAGGTACGCCGTGAACGGTGTGACCAGCGAGATCGCGTTGGCGGTCAGCGGGTCGGCGCGCAGCACCCGGAGGAACCGGACGACCCACGCCACCGCCCAGCCGACCAGCACTCCGCCGGCCGCGGCCAGGACGAACTCGCCGACAGTGGCCTTGACCGAGAAGTCCTCGTGGCCGGTGGCCACCTCGCCGGCGACGAGCAGGATGGTCAGCGCTGTCGCGTCGTTGAGCAGGCCCTCGCCCTGGATCAGGGTGATCAGGTTGGTGGGCAGGCCGGCCTTGCGGCCGACGGCGAGCGCGGCGACCGGGTCGGGCGGGGCCACCGCCGCGCCCAGGGCCACGCCGGCGGCCAGGGTGACGCCGGAGACCCAGAGGGAGAGCCCGTAACCGACCAGCAGCGCGGTGGCGATCACCAGGGCCACCGACAGGCTGATCACGGTGCGCAGGTTGCGCCGGATGTCCAGCAGTGACGAGTCCAGCGCCGCGTTGTAGAGCAGCGGCGGAAGGATGAACGTGAGAATCAGCTCCGGTTCGAGTTCGACGTTCGGACCGGGGAGGTAGGCGTAGGCGATTCCGAAAACGGTCAGCAGGACAGCGGCGGGCAGGCCGGTCTTCCCGGTGATCCAGTGCACCAGCACGATGACCGCGACGGCGCCCAGACCGAAAAGAAGGGTCTCCTCGAGGCTCATCCACCTATTCTTCGCTACTCCCGATCACGCCGTCGTGGCAGGCTGATGACGTGATCGGGAGCAGCTCGCCGGTTATTCGAGGCCGGCCTGCCGCAGGGCGGTGGTGTGGCGCCGGACGATCGGCAGCGCGCCCCGGGCGATCTGTCGCACCTCGGCCTCGTCGCCGTCGGCCAGCTCGGCCCGGATCACCCGAGCGGCACGGGCGTGCAGGGCCGCCTGAGTGGTCAGGAAGAGCTTGTCGAACTCGGTCCGGGACGTGCTGCGGTACAGCATGACGCCCTGCTGGACGGTGCTGTTCGGCTCGCTGTCCAGCTGGACGCGCAGGGTCCGGGCGACATCGCGGACCGCCGCGTCCAGGTGCGTGCTGTCCGCGGCGAACCGGGCGCCCAGCGCGCGGATCCGCGGGTCGGCAGCCTTGTGTGCGGCGATCCGGCCGAGCACGATCTGGGCGAGGTTGCCCTGATGGGCGGTGCGCAGGAAGGCGGCGTCCGGGTCGAGCCGGCGGGCCGGCGGGGCCGTCGCGACGGCCGCAGGGGCGAAACCGGCAACGGCCGCGACCACGACGATGGCCGCTGCGATCTGTCGCAAGAACATAATGAAAATCCCCCTATGTCGGAAATCGCAGGCTAGCCGCGAAGAACCGACACAGGGGGACTATCTACTGCTTATAACTCAGTAGCGGTAGTGCTCCGGCTTGTACGGACCCTCGACGTCCACGCCCAGGTACTCCGCCTGCTTCTTGGTCAGCGTGGTGAGCCGGACGCCGAGCGCGTCCAGGTGCAGCCGCGCGACCTTCTCGTCCAGGTGCTTGGGGAGGACGTAGACCTGCTTCGCGTACTCGCCCGGCTTGGTCCAGAGCTCGATCTGGGCCATCACCTGGTTGGTGAACGAGTTGGACATGACGAAGCTGGGGTGGCCGGTGGCGTTGCCCAGGTTCATCAGCCGGCCCTCGGAGAGCACGATCACCGAGTGCCCGTCCGGGAAGCGCCACTCGTGCACCTGCGGCTTGATCTCGACCTTCTCGACGCCGGGAACCTTCGCCAGGCCGGCCATGTCGATCTCGTCGTCGAAGTGCCCGACGTTGCCGACGATCGCGTTGTGCTTCATCGCGGTCAGGTGCTCGACCCGGATGATGTCGGTGCCGCCGGTGGTGGTGATGAAGATGTCGGCCTCGCCGACCACGTCCTCCAGGCGGACCACCTGCATGCCGTCCATCGCCGCCTGCAGCGCGCAGATCGGGTCGACCTCGGTCACCACGACGCGGGCGCCCTGGCCGCGCAGGGTCTCCGCGGAGCCCTTGCCGACGTCGCCGTAGCCGCAGACCACTGCCAGCTTGCCGCCGAGCATCACGTCGGTGGCCCGGTTCAGGCCGTCGACCAGGGAGTGGCGGATGCCGTACTTGTTGTCGAACTTGCTCTTGGTGACCGCGTCGTTGACGTTGATCGCCGGGAAGAGCAGGGTGCCCTCCTTGGCCAGCTTGTAGAGCCGGGCCACGCCGGTGGTGGTCTCCTCGGTCACGCCGCGGATCTCGGCGGCGATCCGGGTGAACCGCTGCGGGTCCTCGGCGAGGCTGGCCCGCAGGGTGTCCAGGATGATCGAGTACTCGTGCGAGTCGGCCTCGGTGGCCTGCGGGACCGCGCCGGCCGCCTCGAACTCCACGCCCTTGTGCACCAGCAGGGTGGCGTCACCGCCGTCGTCCAGGATCATGTTCGGACCCTGGCCGTTGCCGAAGTCGAACAGCTGGGTGGTGGCCCACCAGTACTCCTCCAGGGTCTCGCCCTTCCAGGCGAAGACCGGGACGCCGGCCGGGGCGTCGACGGTGCCGGTCGGGCCGACCGCGACAGCGGCGGCCGCCTCGTCCTGAGTGGAGAAGATGTTGCAGGACACCCAGCGCACCTCGGCGCCGAGCGCGACAAGCGTCTCGATCAGGACCGCGGTCTGCACCGTCATGTGCAGCGAGCCGGCGATCCGGGCGCCCGCGAGGGGCTTCGACTCGCCGAACTCGGTGCGCAGCGACATCAGGCCCGGCATCTCGTGCTCGGCGAGGCGGAGCTGGTGCCGCCCGGCCTCGGCCAGGTTGATGTCGGCGATCGCGAAGTCGAGACCGTTGACGGACTTAAGTTTGTCGCTCATGAAAAGAGGGCTCCTCCCTCTCAGGAGGCGCCCTTACGTCAAAGACTCCGCACCCGAGCGTGGCGGACGCCATTGTCCGTTGCAGCGCCTCTCGGATCGGCGTGACTACTTTATCTTCTTCGGCGCTTGATCACATGCGCCTGAGGGTTCCGTCGGTGTCGGTAATGACATAGGTGCCGTCGCCCAGCGGTTCGAGGTCGTCCGGCTCCATCGTGACGATGCCCAGGTCACCGAGGATCTCGCCGGTACCGGTGCCGACCCGGAAATGCCGCCAGGATTCGCCGTCGGAGACCACCACGATCGCGGTCTCCGCGTCCAGGTAGCCACCGGCGAACTCGACGGCGGAGTAGCCGAACGCCTCCGGGCCGAGCCGGAACCGGACCACCCCGCTGGGGAAGTCGTGGAAGGCGACGTCGCCCTGCTCGTACTCGACCGTCATGATCTGGCTCTCGTCCGGCGCGACGCCGATCGGCACGCGGTCCGCCCAGCCGAGGTCGAGCGGCTCGCCGTCCGGTGCCGCGAGGTAGACCCGGGTGCCGTCCTGGCCCTCGCCGACGTCGAGCAGCATCCGCCCGTCCCGGAAGGGGTGCTGCCCGCCGCCGTGCCCGGCACTGTCCAGCGGGAACCGGCGGCGCGGCGCCCCGGTGGCCGCGTCCAGCACGATCCACTCGTCCTGCTCGCCCCGGTCGGCCTCGGCCTGCGGCGCGTAGACCCAGACCAGCGCGTCGTCGGCGGAGAACACCGCGTCGACCAGGAAGGAGCCGGCGTACTCCCCGCGCGGGCCCAGCTCGAAGCGCCATCGCTCGCGCCCGGCCGGGTCGATCCGGACCACCGCGTCGTCGGTCGCGTAGACCAGCGAGTCGCGGGCCGAGGACACCGACCAGGACCAGACGTCCGGGGGCAGCGGGAAGATCCGGAGCGGCTCGAGGGCCTCGTCGAACACCTGGACGTCGTCGCCGGACCGGCGGGAGATCACGCGCACGCGCGAAGACTACGTCACGCGATGGAGCGGAATGAGATCAAAGACCTTCCATGGGACCTCAGGAACCCATCATTCTGTACGGCGTGAAGCCCCCGCACCGGATCCAGGAGATCGCCGCGCGAGCCGGCCTGAGCCCGGCCACCGTGGACCGGGTGCTGCATCAGCGGGGCGGGGTCCGGGAGAGCACCGCCGGCCGGGTCCACCAGGCGATCGCCGAGCTGGACCGGGAGTCCGCGACGGCTCGCGTCCTGACGATCGACCTGGTGCTGCCCACCGACTTCGGCGCGGACGTGCCGGCGGCGCTCGACCCGGACCTGCCGATCCAGTCCCGGGTGCACCGCACCGACGACCCGGCCGGCGCGCTCGGCCAGGTCGCCCGGTCCCGCTCGGACGGGGTGATCGTGCTGGCCCCGCCGCTGCCCGAGGTGGCCGACGCGGTGGCCCGGCTGGACGTGCCGGTGGTGACGCTGAACGTGGACCTGCCGGCCGGCAAGCGGATCGCGCACGTCGGGGTGGACGACTTCGAGGCCGGGGCGACAGCGGCGTACCTGGTCGAGCAGTGGCTGCACGACCGCGCCGGCGACGTGCTGGTGGTCGCCGAGCGGGCGGCGCCGCAGCGGGTGGCCGGCTTCCGGTCGGTGCTCGGCCCGGCCCGGCGGCTGCACGTGGTGACCGGTCCGGATCAGGCGCGCGCCACGCTGGCCGGGACACATACCGTACGGGCGGTCTATGCGCCGGCGGCCGGCGACTGCGCCGGGGTGGTCGCGGCGTTCGCGGCCGAGCGGCGGAACTACGACGTGTTCGTGGCGCACGGCCTGACCCCGGACACCCTGCCGCTGTTGCGGACCCAGCAGATCTCCGCGGTGCTGCACCAGGACCTGGGGGCCGACCTGCGGCACGCCGGCCGGGCGATGCTGCGGGCACATGGGCTCCTGCCCGGGCCGATACGTTCCCATCCGGCCGCGGTGCGGATTCTCACCCCGTTCAACGTTCCGGTGTCCTGATCCGGGTCCGCCGTTCGTCAGGGTGGTCAGACCCGAGCAGGGGGACCGCTGAGGTGCCTGAGGTTCGCCGGCACCGGCACCGCGCCGGAGACCGGGCGGCCGGCGAGCTGTTCCGCCCGGCCGTGGCGGCTGCCGGTTCCCAGATGGAACGGCATGCGTTATCGAAGCAAATCGGTTAACTCTCGGTTGCAGCGGTCAGACCCGCCGGTTCGGTGCCGAATCAGCAGGTACCGAACGAGGAGAGGGATGACGAAGATGGCCGGAAACCGTGGGCTGGGGCAGTGGTGCCGGGACCGTAAGGTCTCCACCAAAGTGCTTGCGGTCGCCGGCGTGGCGATAGCCGGGACGGTGGTGACCGGCGTGCTCGCCGTGACCGGCATCGGCGACATGACCAGCACCCGCAACGCCGAGATCGGGCGGATGCTGCCGTACCTCACCAACCTGAACGACGCCGCGCTGGCGCTCAAGTCGGCCGCCAACGACGAGCGGGGCTACCTGCTCACCGAGGACCCGAAGTTCGCCAAGGAGGCGCTGGGCCGGCAGGAGAAGGTGACGGCCTCGCTGGCCGCGGCCCGTGGGCTGGCCGGCGCGGACGCCGCGAAGGTGGACGCGATCGAGGCGGCCACCGACAAGTGGTTCACCGCCGTGCAGTCCGAGTTCACCCTCTTCGAGACCAAGCCGAAGGCGGCCACCGAGCTGGCCCTGGGCGCCAACCGGGACCTGCGCAAGGCCTACGAGGGCCTGCTCTCCGACGAGGTCGGCACGGCCAACAAGGCGATGCTCGCCGGCCGTGGCTTCGACCACGCCGCCAACCGGACCCGCACCCTGGTGATCGCCGCGCTGCTCGCGGCGCTGCTGCTCGGCGTGAGCTGTGCCCTCTTCGTGGCCCGGCTGATCATCGTCCCGCTGCGCCGGGTGAGCGGGGTACTGGACAAGGTCGCCGAGGGTGACCTCACCGGCGACCCGGAGGTGCACCAGCGCGACGAGCTCGGGCACATGGCCGACTCGCTGCGGGCTGCCACCAGCTCGCTGCGGCAGACCGTCACCGACCTGACCGCGCACTCCGAGTCGCTGGCCGCCGAGGCCGGCGCGCTCGCCGCCACCAGCAAGCAGAGCACCAGCAGCGCCGAGCAGGGCGCGCGGCAGGCCGCGACGGTCGCCGACTCGGCGGCCACCATGTCGCTGAACATCCAGACCGTGGCGGCCGGCTCCGAGGAGATGGGCGCGTCGATCCGGGAGATCAGCGAGAGCGCCACCCAGGCCGTGCAGGTGGCCAACCGGGCGGTCGACGTCACCCGCAACACCAGCGCGGTGATGGCCAAGCTGGGCGAGTCGTCGGCGGAGATCGGCGACGTGATCAAGACGATCACCGCGATCGCCGAGCAGACCAACCTCCTCGCGTTGAACGCCACCATCGAGGCGGCCCGGGCCGGCGAGATGGGCAAGGGGTTCGCGGTGGTGGCCAGCGAGGTCAAGGAGCTGTCCCAGGAGACCGCGCGGGCCACCGAGGACATCGGGCAGCGGGTCGCCGCGATCCAGGCGGACACCGCCGGCGCGGTCGCCGCGATCGGGGAGATCAGCGAGATCATCGGGCGGATCAACGACTTCCAGACCACCATCGCCTCGGCGGTGGAGGAGCAGACAGTCACCACGCAGGAGATGAGCCGCAACGTCAGCGAGGCGGCCGACGCCGGCACCCGGGTGGCCGACACGATCACCGGGGTGGCGTCGTCGGTGCAGCTCACCACGGTCGGCGTGGCCGAGGCCGACCGGGCCGCCACGCACCTGGCCGGGATGTCCACCGACCTGCGCCACATCGTCGAGCGCTTCAAGCTGTAGACGGAGCGTCACTCGGTAGTCAGATAGACCCCGCCGGCCGCGATCACCATCAGATGGTGATCGCGGCCGGCCGCGTTCACCACCCTTTCCGGTACGCCCACCGCCCGCCACTCCCGCGCGTCAGCGGACTCCCAGAGTCCACCCCCGGCCACCACGAACCGCCCGTTCACCCTGGTCAGCGCCTGCACCCCGGTCGGCGCCCCGCCGAACGTGGCCAGCCGCGCCCACACCCCGGCACGCAGCCGCCACACCGCGAACGCGGTACCGAGCGGCCCGGCCGCCAGCACGTCGTCGCCGTCCCGGATCACCCGCTGCAACTCGGTGTACCCGCCCGCGTCCGGCGGATCCAGGCTGCTCCAGCTGGCGCCGTCCACACTGGTCCAGGCCGCCGCCCGGCCGTTGCGGCTGCCCGCCACCAGCCAGCGCCGGTCCGGCAGCTCGACGACGTCGCGGGCCGCGGTCCCCGGCCCGGCCAGGCCCGGTGCGTCCTCGAAGAGGGTGAACTCCCGCCCGTCCGGGGACAGCCAGGCGGCCGCGCCGGACGAGCGGTTGCCGGCGATGGCGACGCCGTGCTCGCCGGCCGCCAGGTGCGCGACGTCGACGGCGGTGTCCCCGCCGTACGTCGCGAACGGGGCCGGGTCCTCCGCCATCCGGCCGTCCGGGAGCCGGTGCCAGGAGCTGATCCGCAGGTTGCCGTGCGCGCCACCGGGCGCCCCGCCGAGCATCACCACCCGGTCGCCGGCGCAGGCCAGCTGGGAGATCACCTGGCGCGGGCCGTAGAAGCTGCCGGGCAGCGAGACGAACGTGACAGGCGTCCAGGTGACCGCGTCCGGGCTGCGCCAGGCCGCCGGGCGGGTCTCGCCACCGGCCGTGGGGAGTGCGCCGGCGGCGTACCAGAAAGTGCCGCAGGCGGCGACGGCCCGGACCGTGGCGCCCGCCGCGCCCGGCAGCTCGACCCTGGTCCAGGCCGGCTCGGCCGGCTCCGGCTTGCAAGCCGTGAGCAGCGCCGTGACCAGCAAGCCGCAAGAAATCCAGGCTCTCATGAAAGATCCAAGCAATTCGCCGAGAAAACGGGACTAACACTTGTGAAGCAGATCACCGGAATTCTATGGTCCTCGACATGTTCGCTCCGCCCCGCTGGGCCGCTCTCCTGACCACACCGCTGGTCACCCTCGGCGTGGCGATCGGTCCGTCTGATGCCGTCGCCGCCCCACCGTCCATCACCGCCGCGGCCACCCGGGCCGCTCTCGATCCGGCCCTGGTCGCCGGGCGCGGCGCCGCCGTCGCGTTCACCGAGCAGGAGGCCGAGCACGCCGTCACCACCGGCGCCGTGCTCCCGGCCGGCCGGACCGCGTACACGCTCGCCGCCGAAGCCTCCGGCCGCTCCGCTGTCACCCTCGACCCGGGCGAGTACGTCGAGTTCACCCTGCCCAAGGCCGCCAACGCGATCACCGTGCGCTACAGCATCCCGGACGCCCCGGACGGCGGCGGGATCACCGCGCCGCTGACGGTGGGCACCCCGGGCGGCACCCGCACCATGACGCTGACCTCGCGGTACTCCTGGCTCTACAACCAGTACCCGTTCACCGACGACCCGCGGGCCGGGCTGCTGCACCCGGACTGGTGGATCACCGAGTGCGGCTGCGTGCCGGCCGCCACCGAGCCGGCTCCGCAGATCGCCAAGCCGTTCCGGCCGATGCACTTCTACGACGAGCAGCGGCTCGCGCTGGGCCGCGCCTACCGGGCCGGCGACAAGATCCGGCTGACCGCGCGCGAGGTGCCCACCACCATCGACCTGCTCGACTCCGAGCTGGTCGGCGCCCCGAAGGTCGACCCGCGAGCGGTGAACGTGCTGCTCTTCGGCGCCGACCCGACCGGCCGGCGGGACGCGGCCGGTGCCATCGAGAAGGCGATCGCGTTCGCCAGGAGGGTGCACCGCGCGGTCTACCTGCCGCCCGGCACGTTCCAGGTGAACCGGCACCTGATCGTCGACGACGTGACCATCACCGGGGCCGGCAACTGGTACACCACGGTCAAGGGCCACGAGGTCGCTCTCGGCACCCCCGCGCCGGACGGCTCCGTGCACACCGGGGTCGGCTTCTACGGCAAGGACGCGGCGGACGGCGGCTCGCACGATGTGCACCTCGCCGACTTCGCGATCGAGGGCGACGTACGGGAGCGGATCGACACCGACCAGGTGAACGCGATCGGCGGCGCGATGAGCGACTCGACGATCACCGGGCTGCACATCCAGCACACCAAGGTCGGCCTCTGGTTCGACGGTCCGATGTCGAACACCACGATCAGCGGCAACATCATCGTCGACCAGATCGCCGACGGCCTGAACTTCCACACCGGGGTCAGCCACTCGGTGGTGCGGGGCAACTTCGTCCGCAACACCGGTGACGACGGGCTCGCCATGTGGTCGGAGAAGGTCGCGGACACCGGCAACACCTTCGACGGCAACACCGTCCAGACGCCGACCCTGGCGAACGGGATCGCGATCTACGGCGGCACCGACAACACGGTGTCCCGGAACCTGATCGCCGACCCGATCCGGGAGGGCAGCGGCATCCACGCCGGCTCGCGGTTCGGGGCGCGGGCGTTCACCGGGCACCTGTGGATCACCGACAACACCGTGGTGCGGGCCGGGACGTACGAGCTGAACTGGAACATCGGGCTCGGCGCGATCTGGTTCGAGGCCCTCGACTCCAGCATCGACGCGGACATCCGGGTGACCGGTGACCACTACCTGGACAACACCTACAACGCGATCATGCTGGTCGCCGAGTGGGGCGTGAAGGACCAGTACTCGATCAACGGCGTGCACTTCAAGGACGTCCGGGTGGACGGGACCGGCACCAGCGTGGTGAGCGCCCGGGCCGCCGGCGGCGCGACGTTCGAGAACGTCGACGCGCGCCACGTCGGCGCGGTCGGGGTGAACAACTGCGGTTCGTTCCACTTCACACCGAGCGGGTCTGAGTTCACCCTCAGTGACCTTGGTGGGAACGACGGGGGATGGCTGGGTCCGTACCTGCCCAACGTGATCACGTGTGACGACCGTCCCGCGGTGGTTCCGCCGCCGCCGCCTTCCGCCTGGTGACCTTCTTTTCATCAGCCCACGGCCGTACCCGAGACTTCGGGTGCGGCCGTTGTGCTTGGTAGCCTTGTCGTCGCATTTGCCGCCGCTGGAGAGAAGTTGGGAACTACGTTGAGTCAAACCCTGCTGGTCACCGGTGGCGCCGGATTCGTCGGTAGTGCCCTGGTCAAGTCGCTGTTGACCGAGTTCCCCGGTGCCGCTGTGGTGTCGCTGGACAACTACTTCACCGGCAGCCCGGAGAACCACGTCCACGACCCGCGGGTCACCTACCTGGAGGGTTCCACCGCGGACCTTGCCAAGATCTGGGCGGACCGCGGGCTCCCCGCCCCGGAGCTGGTCTTCCACCTGGGTGAGTACAGCCGGATCGTGCAGTCGTTCGAGGACCACGACCTGACCTGGGACTTCAACCTGCTGGGCACCAAAGAGGTGGTCAAGTTCGCGGCCGGCAAGGGCGCGAAGCTGATCTACGCCGGCTCCAGCTCCAAGTTCGGCAACGACGGCGACGACGAGAACCTCAACCCGTACGCCTGGACCAAGGCGAAGAACATCGAGTACATCAAGAACTACTCGAACTGGTACGGGCTGGACTACGCGATCACGTACTTCTACAACGTCTACGGACCGGGGCAGATCGCCAACGGCAAGTACGCCACCGTGATCGGCATCTTCGAACGGCAGTACCTGGCCGGCGAGCCGCTGACCGTGGTGTCGCCGGGCACCCAGACCCGCGACTTCACCCACATCGACGACATCGTGCGCGGCATCGTGCTGGTCGCCCGGGGCGGGGCCGGCGACGGCTACCTGCTCGGCACCGGCCGCGAGTGGCCGCTGGTCGAGGTGGCCAAGCTGTTCGGCACGGAGATCAAGATGATCCCGGCGCTGCCCGGCGAGCGCGTTCGCGGCCAGGCCGACCTCACCAAGGCGGGCAGCCTGGGCTGGCACCCGCAGACCCAGCTGGACGACTACATCGCCAAGTTCATTGCCACGCACCCCAAATAGATCGAACCCATGAAGATCAACTTCAAGATCTTCATTTACGCGGGTCCAGCCGGGGTGCGGATCGCATGCTCCCGCGCGGGCCGGGCGGGCTGATCTGGCCGCTGCGCGTCCAGAACGATCAGCCCGCCCTTCGTTGCCCGTGGGTGGTTCCGGAAATCAACACCCGGTGGGCGGGTCAGCCGGTGGCTCGTGGGCGGCTGGTGACCGCCGAGAGCGGGGTTGCCACGTCTTCCAGGGATTTGCCTTCGGCGTCGACGCCCAGGAAGATCTCGACGATGCCGCCGATGGCCATCACCGCGGCGCCGATCAGGTAGCCGATGAAGAGCTTGCCGGGGTCCTCGCCCTCGCCGATCAGCGCGCCGTAGAAGACCGGCCCGATCGCGCCGAAGCACTGCGCGATAGCGAAGAACACCGCGATGGCCTGCGCCCGGATCTCCAGCGGGAAGATCTCGCTCACCGTCAGGTACGCCGAGCTGGCACCCGCCGACGCGAAGAAGAAGATGATGCACCAGGCGATGGTCTGGGTGATCGCGTTCAGCATCCCGGCGTTGAACATGAACGCGCTGATCGCCAGCAGCAACCCGGAGAGCAGGTACGTCCCGGCGATCATCTTGCGCCGGCCGACCACGTCGAACAGGTGCCCGATGGTCAGCGGGCCGATCAGGTTCCCGGCCGCGAAGGCGATCAGGTAGAGCGGCGCGTTCTTCTCGTCCACCCCGTAGAAGTTGGTCAGCACCAGGGTGTAGGTGAAGAAGATCGCGTTGTACAGGAACGACTGCGTGATCATCAGCGTGGCGCCGAGGATCGACCGCTGTGGCAGCTGCTTGAACAGCACCCGGAGCAGCGACAGATAGCCGTGGTCCTGGGTCGGCCGGATGTCGATCGCCTTGCTCTCGTCGACCGGCGCGAGCTGCTGGCCGGACGACTCCACCGCCCGCTCGATCTGCTGGATGTTCTGCTCCGCCTCGGCCTCCCGGCCGTGCATGATCAGCCACCGCGGGCTCTCCGGCAGGTGCCGGCGCAGGCTCCAGATGCAGGCGCCGATGACCGGGCCGATCAGGAAGCCGAGCCGCCAGCCGAGGTTCAGGTTCATGTGGTTGAGCAGCACGAACGTCCCCAGCGTGCCGAGGATCGCGCCACCCCAGTAGGTGCCGTTGACGCCGATGTCGACCCGGCCGCGATACTTCGCCGGCATCATCTCGTCGATCGCCGAGTTGATCGCGGCGTACTCGCCGCCGATGCCGGCACCGGCGATGAACCTGGTCAGATACAGGAAGATGATCGCAACGATCCCGTTGCCCCAGGTGAGCGCCGTGAGCGCGTTACCGGCCAGGTAGACGCCGAGGGTCACGACGAACAGGTTCTTGCGACCGAGCTTGTCCGAGAGACGGCCGAAGAACAGCGCGCCGAACACCTCGCCGAGCAGGTAGACGGTGGCTATCGCACCGACCTGGGTGCTGCTGAGCGCGAGCGTCTCCTTTTCGGTCAGCACCGGACCGATAGCGCTCGCGATGGTGATCTCCAGGCCGTCCAGCACCCACGCGGTGCCGAGCGCCAGGATCATTCGGGTGTGGAACGGCGACCAGCTGAGCCGGTCGATGCGTGCGGGGATCAAGCTCCGGATCGTTCCTGCGTCACCGGCCGGGGCGGGAGATCCCAGACTCTGCGCCATGGGGTGGACCTCCAGATGTTCGTGATGTAGCTCACGCATTACCCACAGTGCCGCTTACCATGCACAGACATGGATTCGATCGGGATCGGCGTAATCGGTCTGGGATGGATGGGCCGGGTGCACACCCAGGCCTACCTCCGGCTGCCGCGGCACTATCCGGGGTTGCCGGTGCCCCGGCTGGTGGCCGGCGCCGACGAGGTGCCCGGCCGGGCGGCCGGGTTCGGCTTCGCGACGGTGACCACCGACTGGCGCGATCTGCTCGACGACCCGCGGATCGACGCGGTCAGCGTCACCGCGCCCAACTTCCTGCACCGCGAGATCGGCGCGGCGGTCGCGGCGACCGGCCGGCACCTCTGGATCGAGAAGCCGGTCGGGCTGAGCGTCGCCGACGCGCGGGCCATCGTCGGAACCGGTCAGGTCAGCGTCGGCTTCAACTACCGCCACGCGCCCGCCGTGCAGCGGGCCCGGGCGATCCTGCGGGCCGGCGAGATCGGCTCGGTCACGCACGCCCGGTTCCGCTTCTTCAGTGACTACGCGGCCGCCCCGGACGCCGCGCTGACCTGGCGGTTCGAACGGGAGCGCGGCGGCAACGGAGTGCTCGGCGACCTCGGTGCGCACGCCGTCGACCTGGTCCGGCACCTGCTCGGCGAGATCGACGCGGTGGTGGCCGCGGACAGCGCGATCTTCATCCCGGAGCGGCCGGCGCCGAGCGGCGCCACCACCGGCCACGAGCGTGGCACCGGTCCGCTGCGGCCGGTGCGGAACGACGACTGGTTCGCGGCGCTGCTGCGGACCGCCGGCGGCGCCCGGGTGGTGGTCGAGGCGAGCCGGGTCGCGGCCGGCGAGCAGAACCACTACGGCTTCACCGTGCACGGCACGCGAGGCATGCTGAGCTGGGACTTCCGGCGGATGGGCGAGCTGGTGGCGGACGGCCGCACGATCTTCGCGGGACCCGGCGACGGCGAGTACGCGGCGTTCCAGCCGGGCGCCGGCATCGCGATGAGCTACGACGACCTGAAGGTGATCGAGGCGGCGCTGTTCCTGCGTTCGATCACCGAGGGAAACCCGCACGGCGCGACGCTGCACGACGCGATCCGGGCCGCCGAGGTCCTGGAGGCCGTCGAGACGTTCGGCCGCTGAGCCGCTGAGCCGCTGGCGGGGCGAGGGAGCCGGGCCGGCGGCGCGGAGGGGACGAGGGCCGCGGACCGCGGAGCGGTGCTGAGGGCGTACCGAAAGGGTCGGGGAAGCAAGCGGGGGCCGGCCGCCTGGCCGGACCCCCGCATGGTGTTGATCTTTAGGCCGGGTCGAGGGCCAGGGCGTCGAAGATGAAGTTCGGGCTGAGGAACGTGGCGCCACTGCTGCCGCTGACCGTGGCGATCGACAGGGTGTTGCTGCCGGACTTCAGGGCGCTCGCCGGGATGGCGAAGGTGTAGGTGGTGTTGATGCCGCGCCAGGTGCCCCGGGTGACGTTGCGACTGTCCAGGTTGGCCGGTGCCGGGGAGGCCGAGGACGGCGACGACCAGCTGCCGACGGTGACCGCCGGACGGCCGCCGGCGAAACTCGACGTGGTGGCGATCCGCAGCCTGACGCCGTTGGCCGGGACCGAGGCGAGGGTGAAGGTCAGGGCCATCGGCGAGTTCACCGACTTGAACTCTGCCATCGGGAACTTCGCGGCGCCGTCGGACACGCGGTAGGAACTCGCGGTCCAGGGCGCCATCCGGCTGTCCGACGGGTGCTCGGTCTCGATCTTGTCGGCGTTCCGGAAGCCGGCCGGGGTGCCGTCGAACGTGCCGAGCTGGAAGAGCGTGCCGGCCGCCGGGACGTTGCCGGTCATCGCCAGCGTGGTGGTCGCCCCGCCGGTCACCGTGATCGTCTTGGTGCTGCCCACGGCCAGTTCACCGGCGTAGAGCGTGGCGGTGTAGGTGCCCGGCTTGACATGCCCGATGACGAACTGACCGGATTTGACCTGGCCCCAGTACTGGCCGGTGGGTCCGGCCAGGCCGACTGTCGCCCGCAGCCCGTTCCAGCTGCCGCTCGCGGTGCCGCTCACGCCGCCACGCTGGGCGTTTGCGAGCAGGCCGGGGATGAACGAGCTGAGGAAGTCCATGCTGTGCACGGCCGGCGCGGCGCCGTCGGTGATGGCCAGCGCGTACGGACCGTGCAGCCCCAGCCGCAGCGCCTCGGTCTGCTGGTGCCCGCTGAACATGTAGTGGGTGATGTTGACGGCGGTCCCGGTGTCGTTCACCTCGATGTCCCGGAAGAACGGGCCACCGGAGGTCATGTCATTGGTGCCGGGGATGATGAACGCCCCGTGCCCGTTCCCGCTCGCCCCGAACGGGGTCTGCGCGATCAGGCGCTGCGAGCTGTAGAACTTCGACGCGGTCTGCCCGCTGGCGAAGGCGAACACGTCCGAGCCCTCGACCGTCGACGTGGTCCCGGCGGTCCGCGCGGCCACCGGCGAGGTGGTCAGCAGCGAGCTCTTCAGCCGGGTGATGAACCGGGCCTCGCCCGGGTTCAGCGCCTTGGTGATGTTCGTGGCCAGGTAGATCGTGTTGTCGTTCTTGCGCGCGAAGTAGTACTGCGTCACGCCGATCGACGCATTCGTCGCGCTGACCAGTATCGAGTTGCCGCCGTTGAAGGTCTGGCCGGTGACCGTCGCGGACGACCAGCCGGACTCGAACTGACCGGCGGCCTGGCCGGAAGCGGTCAGCTCGGTGCCGTTGTGCTTGAGCGAGGTCAGGTTGCCGTTCGTGGTGTTGACCACGAAGGTCACGCCGGCGCCGGTGTCGAAGGTGATGCTCGACGCGGCGTTCGCCCACGGCTGGCCGCCGAGCAGACCGGCGCCGGCCAGCACCGCGGCAGCGGCGATGCCGCCGGCGAGAACCTTCCGGCGCTTACGAGTGGGGGAGGGGGTCATGCGAGGTGGTGTCCGCTGAAGCCGGAAAGGTTGCCCCGGCCGCGAAAGTTTTTGATCAGGGGATGGTGAGCACCGGCGCCGGGTCGCCGCTGCGCCAGCCGGCCGGCAGCACGGCGAGCAGATCCGCGGCCGCCGCCGTGTGCAGGCTGCCGGCGCGAGCGCCGGGCACGATCTCGCTTCCGGTCACCGGCACTATGCGTACGCCCTCGGCATACAGTCGCGCCGCGCCGGTCACCGCGACCGCCGGCACCGGCTCGGGCCGGCGCCCCGCCATGGTCCGCAGCAGCGGCTCCAGCAGCGTCAGCGCGGCGACCAGGCCGGCGTAGGGGTTGCCCGGCAGGCTCACCACCCAGCGGCCACCGGGCAGCTCGGCCAGCCCCTGCGGATGTCCCGGACGGCACGCCACGCCCCGCACGTGCCAGGTCGCGCCGAGCGACGCCAGCACCCGGTGCAGGTGGTCGGCGGCCCCGGCGGACGACGAGCCGCTCACCACCAGCACGTCGGGGCCGTCCGCGGTCAGCGCCGCCGCCAGGGCCGCCGGGTCGTCGGGCAGGCGGGTGCTGCCCAGCAGGCGGCCACCGGCCCGGCCGGTGACCGCGCCGACCAGGCCGGTGAAGCTGTCCCGGACCTGACCCGGCCCGGGGCGCCCGCTGGTGATCACCTCGTCACCGGTGACGAACAGGGCGACCACGGGCGGCCGATGGGTGTGCAGCTCCTCGACGCCGGCCTGGACCGCCGCGGCCGCCAGGGTGGCGGTGACCGGCCGTCCCGCGCCGGCCAGCGGGTCCCCGGCGCGCAGCTCCGCACCGGCGTGGCGGATGTGCGTGCCGGTCACGTCGCCGGTGACCTGGTCGTCGGTGCGGGAGCAGTGCTCGTACGGAAGCACCGCTCGTGTCCCCGGCGGCAGCGCCGCCCCGGTGCCGACCTCGATCGCGGTCCCGTCGAGCAGCGGAGCACCCGGCTCGCCCGGCCCGGCCAGCCGCCGGCCGGTCACCTTCCACGGGCCCGGACCGGCGACGGCGTAACCGTCCATGGCCGCCGTGTCGAAGGCCGGCACCGGGGTCTCGGCGATCACCGGCCGGGCCAGGATCCGGCCGGTCGCGGCGTCCGGCGTGGTCCGCTCGGCGGGGAGCGGACCGGCCAGGTCACTGGCGGTCGCCCGGGCCAGCGCCCACGGCATGCCGGGGCCGTGCGGGCGCCGTACCGATGTGCTCATGATTGCCTGCTCCAATCGCCGAACTGCCGATCTTCATTGTGCCGGGTGGCCTCTGAGACGCAGCTGCGAGTCTTTTGGGGGAAGCCAGGCCGATTGTGCCGGTGACGAACGCCATCTTGGCTCGCAGGTGCGAAAGATTAGGGTGAGGGGCATGACGGTGTTCCAGATCGGCGAGGCGGCCGAGTTGCTCGGGGTCAGCCCGGACACGGTGCGCCGCTGGGTCGATGCCGGGCGGCTCGCCGCGTCCCGTGACGAGCACGGGCACCGGGTGATCGACGGGGTGGACCTGGCCGCTTTCGTCAGCGCCCAGGCCGCCGAGCCGGACGAGCGCGCCGACTCCTCGTCGGCCCGCAACCGGCTGCGCGGCATCGTGACCGCCGTGGTCAAGGACACCGTGATGGCTCAGGTGGACATCCAGGCCGGACCGTTCCGGGTGGTGTCGCTGATGAGCCGGGAGGCCGTCGACGAGCTCGATCTGCGGGTCGGCTCGGTGGCGGTGGCAGTGATCAAATCGACCACCGTCGTGGTCGAGCGGGCCACCTGGGGGAGGACTTCGTGAGATGCACAGTCGCGGCGGCGGGTCTCGCCGCCGTCCTGGCGTTCGGGGTGGCCGGCTGCGGTGACGGCGCTTCGGACGCGCCGGCGACCGGATCGAGCCCGGGCGCCGCCACCGGCACCGTCAAGGTCTTCGCCGCCGCCTCGCTCACCGAGTCGTTCACCACGCTCGGCAAGCAGTTCGAGTCGGCCCATCCGGGCACCACGGTGACGTTCAACTTCGCCGGCAGCTCGGCTCTGGCCACCCAGATCAACCAGGGAGCCCCGGCCGACGTGTTCGCCTCCGCCGCGCCGACGAACATGGCAGCGGTCACCAGCGCCGTCTCGCCGACCACCTTCGTGAAGAATCAGCTCGTGATCGCGACAGCGAAGGGCAACCCCAAGAAGATCATCGGTCTGGCCGGCCTGGCCGAGCCGGGTCTCAAGGTCGCGCTCTGCGCCCCGCAGGTGCCGTGCGGCGCGGCCGCCGGGACCGCCGTCGAGGCCGCCGGGGTCAAGCTCACCCCGGTCACTCTGGAGCAGGACGTCAAGGCCGCGCTCGCCAAGGTCAAGCTCGGCGAGGTGGACGCCGCCCTGGTCTACCGCACCGACGCGACGGCATCGTCGGCGGATGTGGACGCGGTCGAGTTCCTCGAGTCGGCCAAGGCGATCAACGAGTACCCGATCGCGGTGCTCACCGGCGCCGCCAATCCGACCGGCGCCCAGCAGTTCGTCGACTACGTGCTCTCCCCCGCGGGGATCAAGGTGCTGACCGCTGCGGGGTTCCAGGCACCGTGACGAAACAGCGGGTACCGCCGGCGCTGCTGGTGCCGGCGGTCGGCGGGCTGATCTTCCTGATCCTGCCGCTGGCCGGGCTCCTGTGGCGTACCCCCTGGTCCACCCTGCGCCAGCGGCTCACCGAGCCGGAGGTGGCTCAGGCGCTGAAGTTGTCGCTGCTCACCGCCAGCCTCGCCACCCTGCTCTGCCTGCTGCTCGGCGTCCCGCTGGCCTGGCTGCTGGCCCGGGTGACGTTCCCCGGCCGCCGCCTGGTCCGGGCGCTGATCACCGTGCCGCTGGTGCTGCCCCCGGTGGTCGGCGGCATCGCCCTGCTGCTCGCCCTCGGCCGGCGTGGCCTGCTGGGCGGCTGGCTGGCCGAGACGTTCGGGATCAGCCTGCCGTTCACCACGGCCGGTGTGGTGGTCGCCGAGGCGTTCGTGGCGTTGCCGTTCCTGGTCATCTCGGTCGAGGGCGCGCTGCGCGGCGCCGACACCCGGTACGAGGAGGCCGCCGCCACCCTCGGCGCGAGCCGCTGGGTCACCTTCACCCACGTGACACTGCCGCTGGTGGCGCCCGGGATCGCGGCCGGCGGGGTGCTCTGCTGGGCCCGCGCGCTCGGCGAGTTCGGCGCCACCATCACCTTCGCCGGGAACTATCCGGGGATCACCCAGACCATGCCGCTCGCCGTCTACCAGAGCATGGAGAGCGGCGACCTGGACGGCGCGGTGGTGCTCAGCCTGATCCTGCTGGCCGTCTCGGTCACCATCCTGGCCGCGCTGCGCGATCGCTGGCTGGCCGCGCCATGACCCTGGACGCGCGCCTGGTGGTGCGGCGCGGCGACTTC
Source organism: Actinoplanes oblitus (assembly GCF_030252345.1). Lineage (NCBI taxonomy): Bacteria > Bacillati > Actinomycetota > Actinomycetes > Micromonosporales > Micromonosporaceae > Actinoplanes > Actinoplanes oblitus. Next base: position 495,846 of record NZ_CP126980.1, read on the forward strand.
CAGCTGGACATCGCGGTGTCGATCGGGCCGGGCGAGACGGTCGCCCTGCTCGGGCCGAACGGGGCCGGCAAGACCACGGCGCTGCGGGCCCTCGCCGGGCTGACCCCGCTCTCCGGCGGGCACGTCAGGCTGGACGGGCGGGACCTGTCGGCGACCCCGCCGGAGCACCGCCGGGTCGGCGTGGTCTTCCAGGACTACCTGCTCTTCCCGCATCTGAGCGCGCGGGACAACGTGGCGTTCGGGCCGCGCCGGCAGGGCGTCGACCGGCGGGCGGCGCACGCGATCGCGGACCGCTGGCTGGACCGGGTCGGGCTGGCCGAGTTCGCCAGACGCAAGCCACGCGATCTCTCCGGCGGGCAGGCGCAGCGGGTGGCGCTGGCCCGGGCGCTCGCCGTCGACCCGGCGCTGCTGCTGCTCGACGAGCCGCTGGCGGCGCTGGACGCGCGGACCCGGCTGGAGACCCGGGCCGAGCTGCACCGGCATCTGGCCGCGCACCCGGGAGCGACGCTGCTGGTCACCCACGATCCGCTCGACGCCCTGGTGCTGGCCGACCGGCTGGTGATCATCGAGGGTGGGCGGGTGGTGCAGGAGGGCGACGCGGCCACCATCACCGCCCGGCCGCGGACCGACTATGTGGCGCAGCTGGTCGGGCTCAACCTCTTCCGGGGGCACGGCGACGGCCACGCCGTACGGGTGGGCGACGACTTCGTGCTGACCGCGACCGACGTCGTGCACGGTGACGCGTTCGTCGCCTTCCCCCCGACGGCCGTCGCGTTGCACCCGCGGCAGCCGGACGGCAGCCCGCGCAACACCTGGCCCGCGGTCCTCACCGACATCCAGCGGCACGGCGACAACCTGCGCGTCCGCCTGGACGGCCCGATCGCGGTCGCGGCCGACATCACCCCGGCCGCGGCGGCCCACCTCGACCTGCGTCCCGGGCGTGAGCTGTGGGCGGCGGTCAAAGCGAGCGAGACGAGGGCCTACCCGGCGTCCTGAGGCATCCCTTTTGTGCCATGGCACGTGTTAGCTTCCGTTGACCGCGCGCACGAGGGGGAGTGACCGGGATGTCCATGATCGAGATCCTCGCGTCGGAGGCGGTGCGGGTCATGGCGCCCGGCGTGGCGGGGGCGGCCAGCGGCGGGGCCCGGCGGCTGCTCGCCCTGCTCACCAACCGGGGTGACCGGTTACCGGCCGACCCGTCGGCGCGGGTGGCGTTCATCCTGCGCCGGGCCCGGGAGGACGAGACGTTCGCGGCCGAGCTGGCGCAGGAGCTGGTGGCGGTGGACAGCGTCGACGCGGTCGCGGTGATGGCGCCGGCGCTGTTCGCCGACCGGGACGAGATCCGGGCCCGGCTGGCGGCGCCCGGTGTCCGGCTGATCGGCGGCGCGCACGGGACCGGGAAGACCTCGCTGGCCCTGCAGGTGGTCTACGACCTGCGGGAGAGCATCAACGCCTGCGCGGTGGTGGATCTGGACGCGTACCGCGATGGCGCGGTGCTGCGGGTGACCGAGGTGCAGCAGGCGGTGCTGCGGCAGCTCGGCGTCCCGCACGTGGACGACACCGCCCCGGTCGTCGCGGACCAGTACCGGCGCGCGCTGCGGCACCGGCGGTTCGCGCTGGTGCTCGACAACGTGGCGGGCGCCGCCGAGGCCGAGGCGCTGGTGCATCCCTGGGAGCACGCGACGGTGCTGGTCACCACCCGAGTGCTGACCCAGGACCTGCGGGTCTGGTACCCGGGCCGCCCGGAGGTGCTCGGCGGGGTCGACCCGGACGGCGCCGAGCTGATCCTGGCCACCCGGTGCGGGCCGGAGATGCTGGCCGCCGAGCCGGACGCGGTCCGCGAGCTGATCCGGCGGTGCGACGGGATCCCGTCGATCCTCGGGCAGGCCGGCGCCTGGCTGGCCCGCCGGCAGGGCAAGCCGGGCGCGGTCGCCGAGCTGGTCGGCCGGCTGCGCGGCGAGGGCGAGGTGGGCACGCTCTTCGACGACTCGGTCCGGCTCAGCGTGGCCGAGCTCGACGCCGCGACCGCCGCCGGCCTGGCGACGCTGGCCGGGCACCCGGGGACGGACATCAGCGACGCCGGGGTCGCGGCGCTGCTCGGCCGGCCCGCCGACGATCTGGTGGACCGGCTGCTCGACGCCGCGCTGCTGGTCCGCGGCCCGCACGGCCGGCTGAGTCTGCTGTGGTCGGTCCGCCGGTACCCGCACGCCGCCGGGGACGATGCCGCCTTCGCGCGGTACCTGCGCTGGTTCCGGGACCTGGCCGGGGCCGCCGACCTGGCGATGGATCCGGCCGGGGTGACCGATCGCGAGCGGGAGGGCCGGCTGCGTCGCTATCCCGCGCCGCCGGAGTCCGCCTGGCCGTTCCCGCACCTGCGGCCGGTCGACTGGCTGCAGGGCGAGGCGCACCTGATCCCCGACCTGTTGCGCGAGGCGTACCACCGCGGTCACCACGTCGAGGTGCTGCAGCTGTGCGGAGCGATGGAGGCGCTGCTCACCCTGCGCGGCCACCACTGGCTCTGCCTCGACGCCATCGGCTGGGGCCTGGCGAGCGCCGAGGCGCTCGGCGCGACGGCGGCCCTCGCCCGGCTGCGAGCCCTGCGGGGCCGGATCCACCTGCTGCTCGGCCATCTGGACCGGGCCGGTACCGAGCTGGCGGCGGCCGCAGCGTTGCTGGCCGGACTCGACGATCCGCAGCTGGAGTCGTCGATGCTGGAGTTCCAGGCCCGGCTGGCCGAGGAGACCGCCCGCTCCGGCCACCCCGGCGACCTCTCGATCGCGGAGTCCCGATTGCGCCGGGCGGTGACCATCGATCAGCGGACCGGCCACCAGCGAGCCCTGGGCCTGCACCTGCGGATGCTGGCCAACGTGCTGATCGAGGCCGGTCGGCCCGGGGAGGCGCTCGCCCTGCTGGCGGGCGCCGGGGCGCCGGCCGGTGACCTGCGCAACGCCGCTCGGCTGCACATGGTCCGGGCGAAGGCGTACCTGGCCCTGGCCGACGGTCCGTCGGCGGACGCCGAACTGCACCGGGCCCGGAGGCTGGTGACCGACAGCGGCGCGACCCAGTACGAGCTGGAACTCGCCGACCTGCGGGCCCGGGCCGCCCGGTTGAGCGGTGACGTGGAGACGGCACGGAGCTGCTGGTCCTGGATCGCGTATCAGTACTTCCGGGCCGAGCATCCGCGCCTCGCCGAGTACACCGCCCTGCTCAACAGCCTTCCGCCCGCAGCGTGACGATCCGCCGGCCGAGGCGGAGCCGATGCGTCCCGGCCAGCGGCTCGGCACGCCGCAGGCGCCGGTAGGCCCAGGAGGCGAGCGCCCACGGGTCGACGGCCGGATCGCCGGCCCGGAGCAGCGCCGCCCGGCCGTCGCGCGTCCACACGCGGCAGCCGTCGTCCCCGGCCGAGGCGATCAGCAGGGCGTGCGGCCAGTGCGGGAACGGATCCTCCTCGGGAACGGCGTCCACACCGAGGACCGCCGCGCCGGCCACCTGGGTGGCCGTCGCGTGTTCGAGACGTGCCACGACGTGCCGGTACGGCAGCTCCTCGTGCACCGCTCCGAGCGCCGGGAACCGGGTGATGGTGACCAGCCCCGCCTCTGCTCCGGCACCGGCCACCCAGGCGCCGGCCGGTGGCGCCTCGACGACCGGCACCGGCGGCGGCGGGAACTCGGCGGGGAACGGTGGCTCGGGCAGCTCCATCGCGCGGTAGAGCCAGGACCGCAACCTGCTCGCCGTCGCCTCCGGTTCGGTCACCGCCTCGCCCAGGACCGCCCGGTGTGCGCCGGCGTCGTGGTCCCGGATCGCGGCGTCGACCTGGGCGCGCAGATCGGCGTGCGCCACCAGCCGGGCGCATCGCTCACCGAGCCGGTCGGCGACCGACCCGGGCACCGTGGTGCCGCTGAGCCGCGGGCCGAGCAGTACCGGGACGTCGGCCAGCGCCGCGTAACCGGCCAGTGAACCGTGGTCGGCGAGCACGCAGTCGGCGGCGAGCAGCGCCGCCTGCCAGGTGGTGTCCGGGTCGAGGACGCGCAGGCCGGCGCCGGACGCCGGGGCCAGCCAGGCACGGACCTGCCAGGGGCCGTGCTCGGCCCAGACGCCCGGATGCAGGACCGCGACCACCCGGTACTCGTCCATCGGCAGCTGTGCGACCAGGCGTTCCGGCAGCTCCGGGCAGGCGCCCAGCAGCGAGTCCGGTCCCCAGGTGGAGGCCAGCACGATCAGCCGGCGGCCGGTCGCGCCGAACGCGGCCCGGTACCCGCCGCGCCGGTGCCGGCCGGCCAGCATCCGGCCCCAGGCCGGATCGCCGAGCACCGCGCCCGGCGCGCCGGCCGGTGGGCGCTGCGCCGGGTGCGAGAGGCCGACGGTGACGGCGCCGGTGGGCGGCAGCCGAGCCGGGTCCAGGCCGGCGACGACCTCGCTGCCCGGGTAGTACTTCTGGAAGGCGAGGCCGTGCGGCAGCAGCAGGATCGGGCCGTCCAGGTCGGACAGGCCGTCGTTCTCGCTGGCCGAGAGGATCAGGTCGAAGCGGGTCTTGCGGGCCCGCGGCCAAGGGATCCGGCGCGGGGCCAGATCGTCGAGCAGGGCCGTGGTGCCGGCTTCGAAGATCGCCGGGCGCTCGTCGTCGACGGTGAAGACGATCTGGATCCGGCGGTCGGCGGCGATCAGCGAGACGACGTCCAGCAGGCGGGTGAGTGCGGTGACGGTGCGCGCCACCACCAGGACCACCCGCTCATGGCCAACGGTCGTCCACGGCCCGCGGCCCGCGGATCCCGGGGTCCGGGGTCCGGGGTCCGGGGTCCGGGGTCCGGGGTCCGGGGTCCGGGGTCCGGGGTCCGGCAAACGATGCGTCATGCGCCGAAGTTACGGGCTCTGTCGATTCGTGGCGCATGCCGCCAACCTAGACCTCGAGCCGGTCACGCCGCCGAGCCCAGATCCTCGGGGTACGCCGAGCCGAGCTCCTGGAACATCGCCGCGTTCAGAGCGAAGGCCAGGCGCGCCTCGCCGGCCAGCGCCGCCAGTTCCGGCCCGGTCAGGGCGAGCGCGTCCAGCCGGGCGCGGTAGGCCGCCTTGTACGCCGCCGGGTCGGCGATCCGGTCGAACCGGTAGAACGCCGTCCCGGCCCGCTCCAGCCCGTAGATCGCCGCCACCCGGCGCCCGACGAGCCGGCCGCCGGAGAGATCGCCCAGGTAGCGCACGTAGTGGTGGGCGATGAAGTGCACCGGCGAGGTGTGGCAGTACTCGCGCAGCCGGGCCGCGTAGCGCCGGGTCGCCTCGACCGGCTCGACGGCCGGCTCCCCGGCAGAGCCGCGGAGATGGGCCAGATCGGTCTCCAGGGCGGCGACCCGGGCCAGGGCCGGGTCGGCGAACCCCGCAGCGACCGGGTTGTCCCGCATGGTGGCGGCGGCCGCCTCCAGCTCCCGATAGACGATCAGGTACTGCGCGGTCAGGGCGGCGAAGCCGGCCGGGGGCACCGTGCCGCCCAGCAGGCGGGTGAGGAAACCGCGGGTCTCGGCGTCGCGGTGCTCGGCCCTGGTGGCCGCGCGGAGGCGTGCGGCGAATCCGGTCATCGGCCCGCTTCTCCCTCCCGTCATCCCCGGTCCGTGCCACGACCCGGGGAGGCGACCCACATACCACCATGGTCCTCCCTACGATGGGGTACGAGCCGGCCGGGAGTCGTTGCGGAATTCCCGGCCGGCTCCCTGTCTCACCGCGGCTCCCGCTCGAGTTCTTGCCTCATCGCGGTTCGCGCTCGCGTTCCTGCCTCATCGCGGTTCGCGATCGAGTTCTTGTGTCACCGCGCTTCGCGATCGCGTTCTTGTTTCATCGCGGTTCGCGCTCGAGGGCGGCCAGCCGGGCAGCGGCCTCGGCCGGGTCGCCGGCCGAGGTGACGGTGGTGCCCCGGGAGCGCAGGGTGCCGAGCAGGCCGTCGCGAACCGGGGTGTCAGCGGTCAGCAGGCTGCCGGCCAGCACCACCGGACCGGGGGAGCCGAGGCTGTCCAGGGTGCGGACCAGCCGCCGGACGGCGTCCGCCACGATCGCCGACGCGTCCGGGTCGTCGGCCCGGGCCGCCGCGCAGACCACCGGGGCCAGGGCGGTGATGTCGTCCAGGGGCAGGGCCTGTGCCCAGCGGACCAGTTCGTCGGCGGAGGTCACCCCGGCATGCGCGGCGACCGCGACGGCGAGCGGGGAGCCGAAGTCGCGGGCGGCCGAGCGGACCGCCCGCAGGCCCAGCCAGCGGCCGGAACCCTCGTCGCCGAGCAGCCAGCCCAGCCCGTCGGCGACCCGCGCGACGGTCAGCCGCTCGATCCGGGCGGCGACGGCACCGGTGCCGGCGATCAGCACCGCGCCGGACGGTTCCCGGGTGCCGGCCGCGAACGCGGTGACCACGTCGCCGACCACGGTCATCGGGCAGGTCAGGCCGAGTCCGGTCCACATGCGGCGGAAGCGCTCGCCGACGACCGGGTCGGCCAGGGCGCTGGTGCCGGAGAGGCCGAGCACGCCGGCGCGTACCGAAAGCGGCGGACGGTGACCCAGAGCCTGCCGGATCGCTGAGGCGATCTCCTCGACCGCCGCGGTCCCGGCCGAGATCGGATTGCCCGGCCCGGCCAGCCCCCGGCCGACCACACCGGACGGTCCGGCGAGCACCGCGCGGGACGCGGTGCCGCCGGCGTCCACCCCCAACACCAGCTCCATGCCGATAGATCGAAGCATGAAAATTCGTTGTTGACTAGGCGCGAACGTAGTCGTAATTTTCATCGGCAACAGCGGTCGATGAAAAGGATGACCGACGGGATCGGTGCTCCGGCCCGAATCGTCCCGAACATCCCGGCTTCGTCGACGCGGGGCGCACGAAAGGACACCAGTGAGCGTCACCAGCAGCGACTTCCTGTACCAGGTCCGAACCGTGCTGGACCGGGTCGGCGCCGGTCAGGCCGACGAGAAACGACGTGCCGCCGAGCTGCTCACCACGACGGTACGTAACGGGGGCGTGATCCAGGCCTTCGGCTGCGGCCACTCCGAGGCGCTCGCCATGGAGATCGCCGGCCGGGCCGGAGGCCTGGTTCCGACCAACCGGATCGCGTTGCGCGACATCGTGCTCTACGGCGGTGACCCGCTCGACGTGCTCGCCGACCCGATGGTGGAGCGCGGCACCGCCATCGCCCACCGGCTCTACGAGCTCGCCCCGATCAAGCCGGACGACGCGTTCGTGATCGCCTCGAACTCCGGGATCAACGGCGCTGTCGTCGAGATGGCGCTGCTGGTCAAGGAGCGCGGCCACCCGCTCATCGCGATCACCTCGGCGGCGCACTCGGCCGGCGTCGCGTCCCGGCACCCGGGCGGACGCAAGCTCGGCGAGATCGCGGACGTGGTGCTGGACAACGGGGCGCCGTACGGCGACGCGACCCTCCCGCTCCCGGGCGGCGGCGCGGTCGGCGCGGTCTCCTCGATCACCGCGGCGCTGCTCGCCCAGCAGCTCGTCACGGACGTGGTCGCCAACCTGCTCGCGGCGGGCATCGACCCGCCGGTCTACCTGTCGGACAACGTGCCCGGCGGCAAGGAACACAACGCCGAACTGGAGGCGCGGTACGCGGGGCGCATCCGGCGCACCGCCTAGATGAGAGCCCGGTACGTCCCTGGCGCGGGGTCTGGCCACCCTGTCGGTCAGCCAGGACTACCGCTTTCCAACAGCACCTCCCGCACCGGGATGACCACCGGCGCGGTCAAGTAGCTCCTCGGAAAGGAGTCCCCCGTGCTTGGCAAGAGATTCGCTGGGATAGCCGTGGCCGTGCTGGCCGCTTCGGGCATCGTCGCCCTGAGTTCCGGTGCTCCCGCCGCGGCCGCGGACTGCGGCTATCTGTTCGACGACTTCCACTACAACTCCTCCTCGGACGCGGCGCTGACCGCTAACGGCTGGACGCCGCGCAGCTACAGCGGCGGCCCGGGCGTCGCCGGGGCCACCTGGTCACCCGCCAACATCACCTTCCCCAGCGCCAACGGCGACAAGGTCGCGCAGCTCACCGCGTACACCGACGGCACCGCGGCCGGGACCGGGCACGCCGAGCTGTACTCCACCCAGAAGCGGTACCTGGAGGGCACCTACGCCAGCCGGATCCGGTTCAGCGACGCGCCGGTGTCGGGCGCCGACGGCGACCACATCAACGAGACGTTCTTCACGATCAGCCCGCTGAACGGGGATCTCGACCCGACCTACAGCGAGCTGGACATCTCCGAGTACCTGCCGAACGGGGGCTGGGGCGAGACCGGGCCGATCAACTATCAGACGACCTGGTACACCTACCGCAACGACCCCTGGTACGCCGACAACCTGCACTCCTCGCAGCGGTCCAGTCTGGACGGCTGGCACGACCTGGTCGCCCAGGTGGCGAACGGGCACGTCGTCTACTGGATCGACGGGATCCAGGTCGGCGACCACGGCGGGAAGTACTTCCCGCGCCAGACGATGACAATCAACTGGAACCTGTGGTTCATCGACCTGGCCACCCACACCGGCGCGAAGAGCACCTACAACCAGCAGGTGGACTGGGTGCTGTTCGCGAAGAACCAGGTCCTGTCGCCGGCACAGGCCACCGCGCAGGCGGCCGGTTACCGGTCGGGCGGGACCGCGTTCCTGGACACCGTCGCCTCCGGCGGCACCTGCTCCAACCCGAGCACGCCGCCGGTGACCCCGTCCTCGACGCCGCCCTCCTCACCGCCCACCTCGCAGCCGCCGGCGACCGGCTGCTCGGACGCGCCGGAGTGGTCCTTCAGTTCGGTCTACCTGGGCGGCAACCTGGTGAAACACGAGAAGAGCAAGTACGGCGACCCGAACGGCCCGGCCTCGGGCCAGGGTAAGCACCTGTGGAAGGCGCGGTACTGGACGCAGGGCTCGGAGCCCGGCTGGACCGAGCAGTGGCAGGACCTCGGCCCCTGTTGATCCCCGGTGAAGACGGCGGGGCGCATCCGATGCGCCCCGCCGTTCACTGTCCGCGCTCGCTGAGCCGCCAGCCGATCGACCACCGCAATCGACCGAAGCTCCGCGGCGACCCTGGCAACGCCTCCTCGCGGGTTTTGTCATACCCGGGTGCTTCGATGCGGGGCATGGGTGCTTCCGGTTGGAGTTACTACGTCGCGTACCAGCCCGATCTGGGCCGGGCGCTCGACGAGCTGCGCACTAGGGTCTTCCGCGACGGCGATTACTGGTGGGCCGAGCCTTATGAGCTGGGCAAGTCCGCGAGCGACTTCCCGGACCGGCCACGGACCGAACAGGAGCTGTGGGCCTCCGAGGCCGTGCAGGAGAGCGGGACCCACTCGATCCTGGATGTCCACGGGATGGTCGCGCCCGGCGAGAAACCCGGCTTCGGCACCGTCGAGCCGGTCACCGAGGCCGAGGCGCTGGCCACCGCGGGGGTGGCCAAGCTGACCCGGGCGCACGTCGCGGCGATCGACGATCTCGCCAGCCAGCGCTGGTTCGGCCGCTGTGCCGTCCTGCACGACGACGCCGGCAGCCCGTCGGAGATCTACTTCTGGGGCTTCTCCGGCGACTGAGCGGCACCCCGGCGCGTGCCAAGGTGCCGGCCTCGGCGCCATGGGTTGAACCGATCGCACCCGTTTCGGCGTGGGCTTGAGCAAGGAGCCCAGTCCACGCGACGGGAGGTGCGGACCGTGCGGTTCGATCCGGAGGACGACCTGCGGGCCTTTCAGGCACAGGTCGAGGAGCGTACGCGGCAGAGCCTTCAGTTCAGTGCCGACCTGGAGGCGATGGAGGTCACCGAGCACGCGCCGGGCGGTGCGGTCACCGTCCGGATCAACTCGGCCGGTGGGCTGGCGGATCTGGAGTTCCATCCCGAGGCCGATCGGGTGTCCCGGCAGGAGCTGGCGCGCCTGGTGCTCGAGACGTCCCGCCGGGCGCAGGCCCGGCTGGCCGAGCGGGTCGGTGAGATGGTGCGGGCGGTCTACGGGACGGACTCCGGCACGGCGGCGCTGATCAACGAGGCGTACGCGAAGCGGTACCCGGGCCGCGTCGAGGAGCAGGAGCGGCGCCGATGAGCGTCGACATTTCACCCGACGAGGTGCGCCGGCATGCCCGGGACGTCGACGAGGTCGGTCGCATGCTCGACGAGGTGCGGGCGGCGGGCGCGCGGATCCGGACGTCGACCGGCGCGTACGGGTATCTGATCGGTCCCCTGTTCACGACCCGGTATCTGAATCCGCACGGGGACGAAGCCGTTGACGCGATGCGTAAGGCGGTCGACGGGATGCTGGCGCTCGCCGACGAGTTGCGCGCCATCGCCACCGCCTTCGAACGCACCGACCAGGAGGCCGCGGCCGAGTTGAGGGGGCGTGGTGAGTGACGCGTTCGCCATCTCGCGCCCGCCCCTGACGGCGCCACCGGCGGAGACCAAATGGTATGAAGGCGCCGGCATCCTCGAAGCGGCGATGGGCATGACTGACAGCTTCACGGCAGGTGACTGGTTCGCCGGTACCGGCAACTTCGCTGTCCTGGGACTGAGTGCCCTCGGTGCGGTCATCGACCCGTTCCAGGCGGTCTTCGCGGCGGGCGTCGGCTGGCTGATGGAACATCTCGAACTTCTGCGCCAGCCGTTGGACTGGTTGGCCGGCGACCCGAAAGAGATCGAGGGTCACGCGACGACCTGGCGCGAGATGCGAATCCGTACCTACAAGACGGTGGAGTTCTTCGCAGGCCAGGTCGCTTCCAACACGGCGTCCTGGGAAGCGGAGGCAATCACCACGTACCGCGCGAAAGCAGCGGGAATGGCTGATGCCGTGCTCGCGCTCGGCGAGGTGGCCGGCGCCATGTCGGAGGCCACGCTGATCGCCGGGTCGATCGTGGGTGTGGTGCGCAACACCGTACGTGACCTGATCGCGGAGGTCGTCGGCGCGGCGATCTCGAAGGCGGTGCAGGCACTGCTGGTCGTGACGATTCCCAAGGTTCTGGCCGAAGTTGCGCTGCTGGTCGCCAAATACACCGGACGGATCACCCGGGTTCTGCAGCGACTCACCGAGGCCATCGCCGAGCTCGGCGGCAAACTTCCGATGGTGGCGGCGGTCTGTTCCCGGGTCAGAACCCTCATGGACGATGCCGTCTTCGGGTCGGTGTTCCTGAACTCGGCCAAGCTGGCCGAGGCGGACGGTTATCTCGCGGACAGTGAGGGCGCTCGGGCCGCGTTCAAGGCGGCATACCGGGCGTTCGACCAGGCCGACGAAGCCGTCTACGGTACGAAAGCAAAGGTCGCCGTGGATGCCCTGCGAGAAGGAATCAAGGGCAACAGCCTCCAGAACGGTAGTGCCACCGGAGATGCGATTCGCAAAGGCGGATCGGCGCAACCGCACATTGAAATTCCGCAATGAGGTGCAAAGGGGTGCGTGATGACTGATGAGAACCGCGCGGCCTACCGCAAGCGCCGCATGGCGGAGATCCTGGCGGAAGCCGAGGCCAACCGTGCCCGGTCGCGTGCTGCGCGGAAGGCGGCGGAGGCGGTCGAGTATGGGCCTCTCGCGTGGTTGCGCACTGTCCTGTTGGCTCTTGGTCTCTTGGCCGTCTCATTCCTGCTGATAGCCACCGCGATGACCGTCTCCCGCTTCACCGGTGCCGACTTCGCCGACGCTGATCGGACCGGGGTGGCCACGGTCGAGCGCTGCGAGCGTCGCGGGCCCGTCAGTCTGAGTGGATTCGGCTATTACAACGTCTGCACCGTGTCGATCGGATGGAGTGGAAGGTCCTCCGTGAAGATCGACAAGCCGGGTTTCTTCACTGACGAGAAACCCGGTGACACCTTCACGATCGGCGAGAACCCGGGCAGCCGGGGCCGTGTCGGGTATTCCCGTGCCGAGGTACCCGATCGTGGGTGGGTCACCTTCATCGGCGTGGTGATCTTCGGCGCCGGCCTGATTCCCGTCCTCTTCGTTGTCGCCCTCGTTTGGGAGGGGATGCGGAGGCTGTTCCGCCGTCGGCAACGTCCGTGAGGGGCGCGCGACACACCATGTGGCGTTGCGCTGCGTGTGGCGTACCCATATATAGTCTGCGATCGCAGCTGGTTCGGCCGCTCCCCGGAGCGGCCGAGGCAAGAGGGAATCCGGTGTGAGACCGGGACTGCCCCGCAGCGGTGAGTGGGAACGACCGCCGTCATGAAGCACTGGGCCGGGGAGGCCTGGGAAGCGACGGCCAGTAGGCATGAGCGATGCGCCCGCGAGTCCGAAGACCTGCCAGCGCGCCGCACGCGACCGTGTGCGGCGGTCGAAGGCCGCGTGGGACGGCCGACGCCTCGTGCTCCGCGCATGCCCGCATGCCCGGAGGCTGGTGTCTTCCCGCGCGTGCTCCGGCCGTGTTGACTCGCGAGGGAAGAGGGCCATGACGCTCACGCCGGAAAAGACGACAGTCCCGGACCAGCGCCGCCAGGTGATGCGGGTACGCAAGCGCGACGGCGAGCTGGTGCCGGTGGACCTGAACCGGATCGTCGCGGCGGTGGAGCGGTGGACCGCCGGGCTGGACGAGGTCGACCCGCTGCGGGTGGCCACCAAGACGATCAGCGGTCTCTACGACGGCGCCACCACGGAGGAGCTGGACAAGCTCTCCATCCAGACGGCGGCCGAGCTGATCGGCGAGGAGCCGCAGTATTCCAAGCTGGCCGCCCGCCTGCTCATCGACCTGGTGTCGCAGGAGGTCCGCGAGCAGGGCGTCACCAGCTTCGGCGAGTCCATCGCGCTCGGGCACGAACAGGGCCTGATCGGCGACGACACCCTCGCCTTCGTCACGAAGTTCGGTGCCGAGCTGGACGCGGCGATCGACCTGAGCGCGGATCTCCGCTTCGAGTACTTCGGCCTGCGCACCGTCGCCGACCGCTACCTCCTGCGCCACCCGACCAAGCGCATCCCGATCGAGACCCCGCAGTACTGGCTGCTCCGCGTCGCCTGTGGCCTGTCGGCCAACCCGGACGAGGCGATCGGCTTCTACCGCCTGATGTCGAGCCTCGCCTACCTGCCCAGCTCGCCCACGCTGTTCAACTCGGGCACCCGGCACACCCAGATGTCGAGCTGCTTCCTGGTCGACTCGCCGAAGGACGAGCTGGACTCGATCTACGAGCGGTACCACCAGGTCGCCAAGCTGTCGAAGTTCTCCGGCGGCATCGGCATCGCCTGGTCCCGGGTCCGCGGCCGGGGCGCCCTGATCCGGGGCACCAACGGCAGGTCCAACGGCATCGTCCCGTTCCTGAAGACGTTGGACGCCGGGGTCGCCGCCGTCAACCAGGGTGGCCGGCGCAAGGGCGCGGCCTGCGTCTACCTGGAGCCGTGGCACCCGGACATCGAGGAGTTCCTGGAGCTGCGGGACAACACGGGAGAGGAGTCCCGGCGTACGCATAATCTGAATCTGGCCAACTGGATCCCGGACGAGTTCATGCGCCGGGTCGAAGCCGACGAGGACTGGCACCTGATCGATCCGTCGGACGCTCCGGAATTGCCGGATCTGTTCGGGGAGGCGTTCGCCGACGCGTACCGAAAAGCGTCTGGGAAAGCAGTTAAAACGGTCAAGGCTCGGGACCTCTACGGGCGGATGATGCGGACGCTGGCGCAGACCGGCAATGGCTGGATGACGTTCAAGGATCGGTCGAACGCGCTGTCCAACCAGACCGGCGCGCCGGGCAACACCATTCACCTGTCCAACCTGTGCACCGAGATCCTCGAGGTGAACAGCGACGACGAGACGGCCGTCTGCAACCTCGGCTCGATCAACCTGGGCGCGCACACCACCGCCGGCGGGGTGGACTGGGAGCGGCTGCGGGAGACCGTGCGCACCGCTGTGGTCTTCCTGGACCGGGTGATCGACATCAACTACTACCCGTCGCGGCAGGCGGCCGCGTCGAACCCGCGCTGGCGCCCGGTCGGTCTCGGGCTGATGGGGCTGCAGGACGCGTTCTTCACGCTGCGGCTGCCGTTCGACTCGGCCGAGGCGAAGGAACTCTCCACCCGGGTCCAGGAGGAGATCTTCCTGACCGCGCTGGAGACGTCGGCAGGGCTAGCCGCCGAGTTCGGGCCGCACCCGTCGTTCGCCGAGACGCGGGCCGCCCGCGGGCAGCTGCACCCGGAGCTCTGGGGGGCGACCGTCAGCCAGGACGCGCGGTGGGCCGCCGTCAAGGAGCGGATCGCGGCGCACGGCCTGCGCAACTCGCTGCTGATCGCGATCGCCCCGACCGCGACCATCGCGTCCATCGCCGGCTGCTACGAGTGCATCGAGCCGCAGGTCTCCAACCTGTTCAAGCGCGAGACCATGTCCGGCGAGTTCCTGCAGATCAACACCTATCTGGTACGCGAGCTGAAGTCCCGTGGCCTGTGGAACGCGGGTGTCCGGGAGCAGATCAAGCGGGCCGAGGGATCGGTGCAGGAGATCGCCGCGCTGCCGGCCGACGTGCGGGAGATCTTCCGGACCGCGTGGGAGCTGCCCCAGCGTGCCCTGATCGACCTGGCCGCCGCGCGGGCGCCGTTCATCGACCAGTCCCAGTCGCTGAACCTGTTCCTGGCGGCGCCGACCATCGGCAAGCTGTCGTCGATGTACCTCTATGCCTGGAAGTCCGGGCTGAAGACGTCGTACTACCTGCGCTCGCGGCCGGCGACGCGCATCCAGCAGGCCACCGTGGCGGTGCCCGCCCTGGTGACCATCGGCGACGCCGAGGCGCTGGCCTGCTCCCTGGAAAACCCCGAATCGTGTGAGGCGTGCCAGTGATGTTGCTCGACCCCGGAATGGACCTGACCCTGCGGCCGATGAAGTATCCGCACTTCTTCGACCGGTTCAAGGACGCCATCAAGAACACCTGGACGGTCGAGGAGGTCGACCTGCACGCCGACCTGGCCGACCTGGCGGTGCTGTCGGACGCGGAGAAACACCTGGTGAGCCGGCTGGTCGCGTTCTTCGCCACCGGTGACACCATCGTCGCGAACAACCTGGTGCTCAATCTGTACCAGCACATCAACTCGCCGGAGGGCCGGCTTTACCTGTCCCGGCAATTGTTCGAGGAGGCCGTGCACGTCCAGTTCTATCTGAACCTGCTGGACACCTACGTGCCGGATGAGCGGGAACGGTTCGAGGCGTTCGCGGCGGTGGAGAACATCCCGTCGATCGCGCGTAAGGCCGAGTTCTGTTTCAAGTGGATCGACTCGATCTTCGAGCTGCGTTCCCTAACCTCCAAGGCGGACCGGCGGGCGTTCCTGCTCAACGTGATCTGCTTCGCGGCGTGCATCGAGGGGCTGTTCTTCTACGGCGCTTTCGCGTACGTGTACTTCCTGCGGTCGCGCGGTCTGCTGCAGGGCCTGGCGTCCGGCACGAACTGGGTCTTCCGCGACGAGAGCATGCACATGGCATTCGCCTTCGACGTGGTCGACCAGGTCCGCCGGGAGGAACCGGATCTGTTCGACGCGGAGATGGAGCAGCAGGTGCGCGACATGCTCGCCGAGGCCGTCGAGTGCGAGGTGCAGTTCGCCGCCGATCTGCTGGAGCAAGGGGTCAGCGGGATGTCGCTGGCCGACATGCGCGAGTACTTGCAGCACGTCGCCGACCGGCGCCTCCAGGTGCTGGGCATCGAGCCGGTCTACGGCAGCAAGAACCCGTTCGCCTTCATGGAACTGCAGGACGTCCAGGAATTGTCGAACTTCTTCGAACGCCGCGTCTCGGCCTATCAGGTCGGCGTCACCGGAAGCGTCACGTTCGACGACGACTTCTGAAATCGAGGACATTCCTTTACGCGCGTCCGCCGCAGTGCGGACCGCATGCTCCCGCGCGGGCCGGGTGCGGCGATCTGGCCGCTGCGCGTCCAGAACGATCGCCGCACCCTTCATTGCCCGCGGGTGGTCTCGCTTACCGCGTTTTCGGTCAGACGCCTCGGCGTCGCCGGGTCAGGGAGAAGCCGAACAGTCCGGTGAGGGCGGCGAGAATGCCACCGCCGGCGGTCCAGAACCAGCGGCCGGAGAAGTCCGGCAGCCAATCCGTGCTGAAGCTGCTCTCCTCGGCCTCCGCCGTCGCCGACGGAGACGGCGCGGGCGCGGTCAGGACCGTGCCCGGCTGGTTGTCCGGGACCAGCGGCTTGGCGAGTTCGCCCTGGTCGGCGTCCTGATCGCCGGTCGGGGTGCGCAGGGTCAGGCCGACCTTGAGCGGCAGGCCCAGATCGGTCTCGGGCACCGCGGTGCTGGACAGGCGTACGTAGTAGGTGCCGGGAAGCGGATCGCCGTCCTGCGGCTCGGCCCACGAGCGAACCTGCCGCAGCCGGCATCCCAGGGTCACCTGGGCGTCGTCCTTGCCGGCCACCGGGCTCTGCTCACCCGCCACGCAGGCCTGCCGGCGGCGTAGCCCGTCGAAGACCTCGATGATCCACGACTCGTCGCCGGTGCGTCCCTTGTCCGGCAGGGCGACAGTGGCGGTGAGGTCCGGGCGCTGCCCGGCCTCGGCGGTGAACTGCCAGTACAGGTAGTCGCCGGTGACCGCGCCGACCTGCACCGGCTGGCTCGCGCCGATCGGCACCGCGGTCAGGAACGAGGTGCCGGCGAGGTTCACCGCCGGGGCCGGGGACGGGTCGTCGGCGAAAGCCGGGGCGGGGACGGCGGCGATGCCGACGATCGCGGCACCGGCCACGGCGAGGTGCTTGATCCGCATCAGTTCTCCCTCCAGGTGGCCACCCAGTAGCGGGTGATCCAGCCGGCCAGCACGCCGGCGACCAGCCCGGCGATCGCCAGGACCAGCAGGAACAGGAAGCCGCGGCCGAGGCCGGGGGCATCCGGGGCGTGTGACGCGTCGACCAGGTCGATGCTCAGCTCGACCGGCATGCCGGGGGCACCCGCCGCGGTCGCCGTCGAGGCGAACGAGTTGCTCACGATCAGGCAGAGCTCGGTGGAGGTCGCGGCCGGTTCGTCGACGTCGCTCTCCGCAGCCTCCGCCGAGGCCTTGGCGTCCGCCTTCTGCTCGTCGGCCGACCAGCGCAGGCCCGCGGAGAGGACGTCCGCGCGCCCGCTGCCCGCGTCGACGCCGCGGACCAGCTCACGGCCGTCCTTCGTCGCGGCCTTGAGGAGCACCCCGTAATCCGGGTTCAGCGCCCGGTCGAGCGAGATGCTGACCGAGGCGCGCAGCTCCTGGTCGGGCTGCACGGCGACCCGGTAGAAGCGGTGCTCGCTGATCTTCTCCCGGTCGGTGTAGACGCCCGGGGCGAGCAGCGGCGCGTTCGTGCAGTCCGCGGAGCCGGTGACCACTGCCGGTTGCACCGGCGGCGGCACCGCGGCCCGGTCGACCAGCTGCTGCACCCGGTCGGTCAGCTCCTCCTCGCTGGTCGCCGCGGCGTAGGTGCCGCCGGTCGCGGTGGAGATGCAGACCAGCTGCTTGCGGGTCTTCTCGTCCGGGGTCAGGCCGAGCGTGTCGACGACCAGGTGAGTGCCCCGGGCGGCCAGTTCCCGGGCCACCTCGCACGGGTCGGGCGGGGTGCAGGTGTCCTCGCCGTCGGTGATCAGGACGATCCGGCGTACCGAATCGGTGTCACCGAGATCCTCGGCGGCCTTCTTCAGCGCCAGCCCGATCGGGGTGTACCCGGTCGGCTTCAGCGTGGCGATCGCGTTCTTGGCCTGGACCGCGTTGACCGGCCCGACCGGGACGATCTGCTGCGTGTCCTTGCAGGCGATCTTCTTGTTCTTGCCGGAATAGGTGGCACCCAGCACCCGGATGCCGAGCTGAGTGTCCTCCGGGAGCGCGTCGACGACCTTGTTGAAGGCGCGCTTGGCCACCGCGATCCGGGTTTCGCCGTCGATGTCGGCGGCGCGCATCGAGCCGCTGACGTCGAGAACCAGCTCAACGCGGGGTGGTTCGGAGGGTTCGGTCTCGTCGGCGAGCGCCGGGGCGGCGCCGAGCAGGGTGGCGGCACCGATCAATCCAGTCGCCACCACTATGGACAGACTTTTGTGGATCACGCGCCAAGATCATAAACGTACGTCTCGTCCAGGATCGTTGGGGTTCCCGGCTGGCCGGACCCTTGTGGGGTACCGGCTCGCCGGGTCGCGACGCGGGTTCGCGTCGTGCCTCCGGCATCGCTTGTGGCGCGTTCTCCAGCCGGCCGCTCTTCGGCCGGCGAGCTTTGGCGGTTTCGTCTCCGAGCTTTCGCCCCGAGCTCTCGTGTCCGAGTCGTGCCCCGAGCTCTCGTGTCCGAGTCGTGCCCCGAGCTCTCGTGTCCGAGCTCTCGTGTCCGAGTCGTGCCCGGGGGTCGTTCGCCGCTGTGTCTCAGCCGCGGCGGGCGTAGGCGGTCACCTGTCGCCGGGCCAGGTCCTCCAGGATCTCCGCGGTCGCCGACGTGCCGAACCGGGTCACCCCGACGGCGGCCATCGCCAGCATGGTGTCCAGGCTGCGGATCCCGCCGGACGCCTTGACCTGCACCTGCGACGACACCGCCGAGCGCATCAGGGCCAGGTCGTCGATCGTCGCACCGGTCGGGGCGAACCCGGTCGAGGTCTTCACGAACGCCGCGCCGGCCCGTTCCGCGGCCCAGCACGCCGCCAGCTTCTCCTCGTCGGTCAGGTAGGCCGTCTCCAGGATGACCTTGACGTGGGCCGCGCCGGCCACCCGCACGATCTCCTTGATCTCGGTCTCCACCGCCGCGACGTCACCCGAGCGCAGCCAGCCGATGTTGATCACCATGTCGATCTCGGTGGCGCCGCGGGCCACCGCCTGCTCGGTCTCGGCCACCTTCACCTCGGTGCTGGTGTCGCCGTGCGGGAAGCCGATCACCGTGCCCACGCGCACCTCGGTGCCGCGCAGCAGTTCGACAGCGAGCGGCACGTCGGACGGGCGCACGCAGACCGACGCGACCTGGTACTTCGCCGCGACGGCGCAGCCGGACCGCACGTCCTCGACGGTGAACTGCGGCTGGAGGATCGAGTGGTCGATCATGCGGGCGATCTGCGAGACGGTGAAGTCCATGGCATCGGACCGTACCTGTCTAGACAGCCACCTGTCTAGACAGGTTGTTCGTGTCGGTAGGGTGTGCGACATGTCCGCCGGACCAGACTTCGCGCCGCGCTACTTCCGCATCGAGCAGGAACTCCGAGCGCGAATCGCCAAGGCGCGGCCGCACGATCCGCTGCCCTCCGAGCCGGAGCTGGCCCGCGAGTTCGGGGTGAGCAGGATGACCGCCCGGGCCGCGGTCACGCAGCTGGTGAACGACGGGTTGGCGTACCGGGCGCCGGGCCGCGGGACCTTCGTGGCGGTGCCCACCGGCCCGCGCCGCGCGGACAACCTGATCCGGCTCAGCGAGGAGATTCGCAAGCAGGGCAAGGTCCCGTCGTCCCGGGTGGTCAGCGCGGAGCTGCGCCCGGCCAGCGTGATCGAGGCCACCCGGCTGCGGCAGCGGGCCGGCGACGTGGTGGCGATCTACCGGGTTCGGCAGGCCGACGGCGACCCGTTCGCCTTCGAGCACGCGTGTTACCCCGGAGTGCTGAGCGCCCTGCTCGACTTCGACCTCTCCGGCTCGGTGCACGAGGCACTCGTCGCGCTCGGCCGGGTCCCGACCCGGGGCACCTCGACGATCACCGCACAGCCGGCGAACGAGGAGGACGCGAAGGAACTGGGCGTGCCGGTCGGCAGCGCGCTGCTGGTGGAGGAGCGGCTGATCCTGGACCAGGAGGGCCGCCCGCTGGAGCTGAGTGAATCCCGCTACACCGGCACGAAATACCGCCTGGACGTCGCCTTCGGCGTGGAGCCGCACCAGTAGCCGTCGCCGATGGTGCGTCGGACCGGCCTCAATCCGGTGGTGTGTCGCAGGGGCCGAGATTCGGTGGTGCGTTGCAGTCGCCCAGGCCTGGTGGTGCGTTGCAGTCGCCGAGATTCGGTGGCGCGTCGCAGTCGCCCGGAACCGAAGTGCGTCGCAGCCGCCCCAACCCGATGGTGCGTCGCAGCGGTCAGAGCCAGGTGGTGGCGAGCCAGGCGGTGATCGCCGCGGCGGCCAGCAGCGCGATGTTGAGGCCGAGCACCTTGGTCTCGCCGCGGGAGACGTGCGTGATGATCCCGCCGACCTGGATGAGGACCAGGCCGATCGCGGCGGCGAGTGCCAGCGCCGTCGCGATCCCGGTCAGCGGTGGCAGGATCAGCCCGAGCGCGCCCAGGATCTCCAGAACGCCGATCGTCCGCACCAACGGCATCGGGATCTGATCGACCCAGCCCATCATCGGCCGCAGCTGATCCTGGCTGCGCATCACTTTCAGCCCACCGGCGTAGAGGTAGAACAGCGCGAGCAAACCGGCCAGAATCCAGTACGCGATCTCCATGTGTGCCCCTTCGAAGCGCCGTGATCGGCCACATCATGGGTCACCACCGACAGGCTTACAAAAGGCACACGCGTGTGCCTCAGGCACAGGGAGCGGCATGTCGCAGTACGAGCACACCTGCATGATCCGGGGCGACGGCGGCCAGACGCTGCGGGCCATCCTCGACCAGATCTGCAACAAGTGGACGCTGCTCGTCGTGGCCACCCTCGACCAGGGCACGCTGCGTTTCACCGACCTGGCCCAGCAGATCCCCGGCATCTCCCAGCGGATGCTCACCCTCACCCTCCGCAACCTGGAACGAGACGGCCTGGTCAACCGCAAGGTCTACGCCGAAGTGCCGCCCCGCGTGGAATACACCCTCACCCCCGTTGGCAAAAGCCTGATCCCACCCGCGCTGGCCCTGGCCGGCTGGGCCATCGAACACGTCCCCCACATCGAAGCCAGCCGAGCCGCTTACCGGTCCCGCTGAGGCCTGACCTCAGCGGGACCGGCCCGCAGCGTCCGTGAACTGCCCGCCCGGCCGCTGCCTACTTGCAGTGCCACACCACCGGCTGGATCACGCCGTTCGTGTCGTTCGACTGGCCGCCGATCGTCCTGCCGTCGTTGCTGATCGTGTTGGCGATGTCGGCCAGCTGGTCGGCGCCCCGAGGCGCCAGGCCGGGCAGCTTGATCGTGCTGGTGTCGGCATGGAGCACGGCGCCGGTCTGCCGCTCGACAGCGGTCAGCCAGCCCTGCGCGTTGACCGCGTCGGGCGTACCGTCAAGCCCTTCGATGATCTGCACCTCGCCGGTGCGAACGTTCCAGCGGGCCGTCTTGGTCTCGCCCCTCGCCTTTGCCCTCGCGGATCCCTTGCCGCTGCCGGCCTCGTTCACCACGCCGATCACCCAGCCGCCGCTGATGTGGAAGACCCGGCCCTCAGCCGCCTTGCCGTTGAGCTCGGGAACCTTGAGCGCGTGGTGTGAGCCGTCCGGCAGCCAGACATACGGCGTCTTGTTGCCGATCGTGCCGACGATGGTGCCGTCCTCGTCGATGTCGGCCGCTGTGGCCGAGGCGGCGCCGGCCGGAACCGGTAGCCGGCGCGGCTGCGCGGTCACCGAGGACCAGAAGATCGGGTGCTCACCGTCCTCCCCGACGATCGTGCCGCGGTCGTTGATCGCGTTCGCCGAACCGTCAGTGACACCGCTGAGCTGCGACACCCGGCCGTTGTAGTAGACGAACGGGGTCTGCTTCTGCTGGAGGTAGGACCAGCCCACCGCGGTGCCGCTGGCGTTGACGTCCTCCAGCGACTCCTCCTCGTCGCCCGGCAACGGCACCTCGGTCCCGGTGCCGTTGTGCCAGATGACCGCCTGGTATTGATCCGCCGTCGGGTAGGAGCGGCCGGCGAGATAGCTCCCCGTGGAGTCAGCGCCGCTGACCACCGCCTTCGGCGCGTTTTTCGGCACGGTCAGCTGCTGCACAGTGCAGCTCGACGGCGCGGATGCGGCCGGCGTGGTCTTCGTCGCGGCGACGTCGGTGCCGGGCGTCGGCTTCGCCGGCGTGTGGCTGAGCGCGCCGCTGGCGATCGTCACGCCGGTGACCGCGACGAAGGTCAGCGCGACACCCGCATATCCAGCACCGCGCTGCCGCTTCTTGCGGCGTCCGTCAGCGATCGCCTGCCGGACGTCGACCGTGGATGCGGTGTGCGGCTCCGTGTCGAGGGCACGCAGCAGGTCGAAATCGGATGGCATGTCGGCTCCTCAATTCGCGGCGGCGAGCTCCGGCTCGCCGAGCAGTCGTCGCAGCGTGGCAAGCCCACGGGAGGTCTGGCTTTTGACCGTGCCGGTGGAGCAGCCGAGCGTCGTGGCGACGTCGTCGACCGGCAGGTCGTAGAAATACCGCAGCACCAGCACGGCCTGCTGCCGGCGCGGCAGCCGGCCCAGCGCCGCCCGGACCACCTGGCGGTCCTCGACGCCACCGGACTCGGCCGGTGGCGGCTCCGGCGCCTGCCGGAACAGCCGGACCCGCGCCCACGCCAGCCTTTTCTCATCCACGAACGTGCGGACCAGCATGGTGCGCACGTAGGCGTCGAGGTTGGTGGCGGCACTGGCCCGCCGCCACTTCAGGTAGAGCGTGGTGATGGTCTGCTGAACCAGGTCGTCGGCGCGGTGCTCGTCACCGGCGAGCAGATACGCCAGACGTCTCAGCGCCGGGATCCGGGCCGCGACGTACTCGGTGTACTCCTCTTCCGCACCATCGCGCATGGCGTCACCCCTCCGTCGGGTCATCACCCCTCAGACTGGTGCGGCCGCACATCCGGTTGTCATCGTCCTCCGACTTTTTCGGTCGAAGTTCGCTCCCGGATCCGGCCGGCGGGGGTGCCTGCTGGAACAGCGCCAACAGTGGATAGATCATCGAACCGCCGCTCATCGTCCACCGTGTCCGGCCGGTGGAGTGTCCACCTCCTCGGGCGACTCGGTCGCGAAGTCGGCGACGGCCGGATATTGGAGAAGCAGCGATTCGTCCTGCAGGGTCAAACTCGGTGAGGCGAGCCGGTTGCTGGACCGCTGCGAGGGGGAGGCCATGGCCGACCCACGGGAACAGTCACTCGAAGAGATCTAGCGCGACGCCTGGGGTGATGCGCCGGCTGATTCGAGCAGCCTTGTTGATTCCTTACCTCTTCTATTCTTCGACGGTCCAGGTGCGCCCCACCTCGACATAGTCGGCGTCCGCCCGATCGACCACCAGGATGGTCTCACCGGTGCGCCGAGTTCGCGCTGTGGGGTGATCGACCCCGAGTACGTGGACGAGATTTCCGCTGGTGCCATCCCGAAGACGCGGGACGCCGACGATCTCGCCGTCACGGATCGACCCGACGGCGATCAAACCACCTCGCGCCGGGATGTCGAACACCTCATTGATGTGGAACCGCATCACCGTCATGACGTGGACTTCGCTGTTGTACGCCTTGTCCCCGAGCTCAGTAGCAGTAGGCGTGTGCGGTTGTGTGTGGGGGGTGTCCCTATGGTTTTGTCAAGCAGTGAGCGCGTGCTTTTCTGCCGGTTTGTACTGGTAAGTGGTGCGGCTGCGGAGCATGGCGTGCAGGACGTCGACGCGGCGTCGGGCTAGGCAGATGAGGGCGGCGTTGTGTTTCTTGCCTTCGGCTCTCTTGCGGTCGTAATAGGCCCGGCTCAAGGGGTCGGACAGGGCGGCGAACGCGGACAGGAAGAACGCGCGTTTGAGCTGCTTGTTGCCTCCCTTGGGTGGGTGTTCGCCCCGGATGCTGGTGCCCGAGCGGCGGGTCACTGGGGCGAGGCCGGCGTAGGCGGCCAGGTGGCCGGAGGTGGGGAACGCGGCGACATCGCCGACTTCGAGCAGGATCCGGGCTGCGGTCCTGACCCCGACGCCGGGCATCGAGATCAGGACCTCGGCAAGAGGGTGAGCATCAAGCATCTCCTCAACTTGGCCTGCGACCTGGTCGCGTTGTTTCAGCAGGTCACGCAGGCTGTCCGCCAGCTTCGGCAGGATGGTTTCGGCTGCGGTGGTGCCGGGAACCACGACGGTCTGGGCGTCCAGGGCGGTGAAGATCTGCTCGACGAGGCGGACGCCCATGCGGGGTGCACGTGGCTTGACGATCTCGGCGAGTTTCGAGCGTCCTGCCTTGCGCAGCCCGGCTGGGCCGCCGCACCGCGACAACAGTTCCAGCACGGCCGCGTGCTGGACTTTCGGGCCCAGCACCCGTTCCAGTGGCGGGTGGATCTGGGTGAGCAGACCGCGGATCCGGTTGCTGATGCGGGTCACTTCACCGGCGAGGTCGTCGTCGTAGCCGACCAGCATCTCCAGCTCGGCGAGGGTGTCGTCACCGGCGTCGACCCGGCGCAGGGTGTGCGGCAGGGTCCGGGCGGCGTCGGCGATCACGTAGGCGTCGCGAGCGTCGGTCTTCGCGGTGCCGGGATGCAGGTCAGCGAGCCGGCGCATGACCAGGCCGGGCAGGTAGGCGATCTGGTGTCCGCAGGCCCGGGCGACCGCGACGGGCAGGGCACCGATCGAGGCGGGCTGGTCGACCACCGCGAGGATCCGGCCGTGCCGGCCGAGTTTGTCGAACAGCTTCCGCAGCCCGGCCTCGGTGTTCGGCAGCGCCGCGTCATGCAGTCGCTTGCCGGCCGGATCGAGTGCGACCGCATGATGGTCTTGCTTGCCGACGTCCAGGCCCAGAAACACGCCGTACTCGTTGATCACGTCTTGTCTCCCACGATGTCCATCATGGGCTCGGTCGCTGGTCAGAGCGTCGGACTGCCGGCAGCCACGTTACGGAGAGACCTACCCGAGGGGGTGGCCGGGTCCCTATCAGCGGTCCGCCGACGCCACCTGGCCCGGCGACAACACCCCCCGGATCATGCGTACGACAGGGGCAGTAAGTCATACCGGACCGAGCGACCGAGCAGTCCCCGGCTGGGGACGATCAAAAAGGTAACGGGCAGTGCCGGAACGCCGATATGCGCGCATGATGGCGACGACACCTGATTGAACAGCGGCCGGTTCACGCCAACCGCAGTGCCAGACGGCTCACCTTCAGCGGGATCGAATACAAGATCGCCGATCGATTGACCGTTGCCATCTGCCGGGCGGATCTTTCGAGTCGGTACTTCGAAGGTCACGAAACCGGTCTGTTGGTCGGCCTCCCACCGGTAAAGCACGCTCTCGCCGGTTGGGTCGCCCTGTGCCCAGATCCCGATCGAGGCAGTCATTGCCGGCGTCATCCTAAGTCCACGTGGTGTTTAGTAACTCCGCTGATAACCGATCCCATCGCGGGCGGCGGCTTCAGGATCCCACGTGAATCCTGCCTCGATGGTCGCGGTATGTGCACGCCCGTAACTCGGGTCCCCGGTCCTGGCCATCTGCTGCGCTTCGAAACGTTCGTGCCGCAGCAGGTCGGTGTCAGCCGGGTGGGGAATGCCGGCGGCCAGTCGCTGCCAAGCCTCTGCCATGCGCGGGTTGGCGTCGAAGCGCGACGATGTCATCGCCGCAGAGGTCGAGTAGGTGTTCGTCGCGGAAAACGTGACGACGCCTACCGCGCCGCGAACGACGCGGCTGGGCGAAGCCGGCGAAGCGCTCGCCAGGGAGAAACCACGCCCGGCGCCGGGACTGGGCTCGCTGCGGTCGGTGCCAGCGTCGAGAGGCTGACGCTGCAGGTCCAAGCCACCATCGAGACCGCCAACGGCATCGCTGTGCAGGCCACGGCCATCGCCGACGGCACTTGAAGGTCCGCCGGTCCGAACCTGTCGGCCGGATCTACGGGCAATTTGCACGAGCCGCCCCCATGGTCCCGGCGTCGAAGGCTCCCACAGGCGGCCGGTTGGTGCGCAGTCGCCGTAGCGGGCGCGTACACAGGGGTCGAGCGGCGCTGAGCGTGATCGGCGTTCTCATCGCTGAGCAGTGCGAACAGCCGAATGGCTAGCTAACTGAGGAGTTCGCGGATGTCGGCTGCGGTGAGCCCGGCGGACGCGAATTCTCCGCCGTCCATCACGCCGGCGAACAGTTCGGCCTTGCGTGCCTGAAGGGCCATCACCTTCTCTTCGATGGTGTTGCGCGCTACCAGGCGGTAGACCATCACGTTGCGGGTCTGGCCGATGCGATGGGCCCGATCCACGGCCTGCGCTTCGGCCGCGGGGTTCCACCACGGGTCGAGCAGGATGCAGTAGTCGGCCTCGGTCAGGTTCAGGCCGAACCCGCCGGCCTTGAGACTGATCAGGAAGACCGGTGCGGCGCCGGTCTTGAATTCCTCGATCACCCGCTTGCGATTACGGGTGGTGCCGTCCAGGTAGACGCAGGCGATGCCGGCATGTTCCAACCGGTCGCGGGCGGCGCCCAGGAAGCGGGTGAACTGGCTGAAGACCAGGGTGCGGTGGCCTTCCGTGGCGATGTCGGTGAGCTGCTCGACGAGCAGGTCGAGTTTCGTCGACGAAACTGTCCGGTGCTGTTCGTCGACCAGTGCGACGTCCAGGCTGGCCTGGCGCAGCAGGGTGAGCGAGCGGAAGATCTCGAACCTGTTCTTCTCCAGGTCGCCGAGCAGGCCAAGTACCTTCTGCCGTTCGCGCTGCAGGTACCGCTGGTAGATCTTGCGGTGTCCCGGGGACAGGTCGACCTCGGCGATCTGTTCTTGTTTGGGCGGTAGTTCGGCGGCGACCTCGCTCTTGCGGCGGCGCAGCACCAGCGGCCGGATCCGGCGGCGCAACTGGGCGAGCCGGTCCTGGTCGCGCTCGCGTTCGATCGGGTGGCGGTAGTACCCGCAGGACGCCCGGCGGGCTGTCGGTGAGCGCGCGGGATTCGGCGATCAGCTCGCGCAGCTGCCGGAACCCCGGCCGGTCCAGGGCGAAATAGGTGCCGCCAGGCAGAATCAGGAACTCCTGGTCACGGGCGAGCGCGACGAAGAGTGTTTCGAAGTCGACTCGCTCGCCGCCCACCTCGACGCGCACCGACAGATCGAACCAGTCGTGCTCGTCAGTCTGTTCGGCGTTGGCGAAGGTGATGACCGGCGCGGCTTCGCTCTCCCGCAGGTCCCAGTCCCCGGCCGGCTCCACCACGGCCACGCCGACTTCGACCAGCGCGGGTGCCACCGTAGCCAGGAAATGAATCATCGCGTCGCCACTGAGCACCGATTCAGCGGCGAGCCGAGGACTCGTCAGGCTCGATTCGAGCGGGCCAGATCCAACAAGATCACTTACTTTCCGTACGAGTTCGGCCTGCTCGTCGGAGAACGTCGGCGACCAAAGCGGCTCGGTGTATCGGCCACCGCCCACCGTGACCACCCACTCCCACCGCAACCGCAGCTGATGCCCGCGTTCGGCGGTCAACGTCACGGTCAGAGCCGGTGCACCCACATCGGGCAGGCTCACGTCCGGTCCCGCCGGTACGACGTCCAACTGCCGGACCAGGCCGGGGTAGAACTCGGCGAAGAATCGCTCTTCCTGGCCGCCCGGGATCCGGATGCTCGGTGCCGTCAGGACCTTGCGTGCCGATTTCGGGAGGGGACGGGCGAGCGGAGCCAGGCGCAGCGTCTGGCCTGCCTCCGCGCTCCAGGAGGCGATGCCGTGCGCCGGCTCGCCGATGAACATCGCGTGCTCGACGTCGACTGGCGTGCCGTCGACCTGCATCACGGCTTGCAGTGACAGGTCGCCGTCGACCCGGTCCACCTGCAACGACACCGGGGCAGGACGGCGAGCCACGATTACCGGTGCGGCGTTCTTGCCGTACTGCACCAGTGGCAGGCCGCAATCCTGCGCCTCGGCCAGCAGGTCCCAGATCCGTCGACTGCCGAACTCGTCAAGGAACAGATTCGTGCTCCCACTGCCGTAGTAAGGCGTGTAGGAACCGGACAGTTTGATGATCTCGTTGAGCAGCCGGCGGTGGTGCTCCAGATCGGGCGAGTGGCCTCCGGCGTAGGTGATCGAGTACCAGTTGATGCCGGTGCGCACCCAGCCTTTACGCCCGGGCAGAACCGGACGCATCGAGATCCGCTGCCCGGTCCTACGACTTCGTGGAAGGTAACCGCTCACCAGCTCGAACTGCAGGCCGAGGCCGGGTTCCGCGGGCTGCGGCAGCGGCGGTCCGGCCACATCCCGCATCCATGCGGATAGCTGGGACTCCCACCGGCTGGCCCTGGGCCGGCGCTGCGCTGGCGCAGCGGACTTTTTCGGTGCGGTCGCCTGTCGGGCTGCGATCAGCAGTGCCGCGATATGGACGCAATCCAGGTCGGCGCAGGTGCACACCCCGGTCAGGGTGGGCGTAGCCCCCGAAACAACCTCGCCGGACACCACTCCGCCGTCGCGGACCTTGCCGACCGCCTGGCCGGAGGTGCCGACAGCCTGGACAACGATCTCCCCATCGGCAGCCACCGCGCGTGCCCGGAGGAAGGCGTGAACCCCAACTGCCTCGCAGAGGACCGTTTCCTCCGGGGACAGGATCAGCTTCGCCATCATCACCTTCCGACAACGCCAGCCGCCCACTCTAAACGGGTGACGTCATGAGCCGCACGCTTTGTACCAACCAAGAGGGACATGCAGATATCCGCAGGGAGTACCAAGGTGCGAGGTTGCGGTGTCGCGCCAGAGGCCTACGGGGACGTCAGCGTTCATCGGGCGGTGAAGCACTTCTGCGACCGTTGGAACGACGGGCTCGATCTGCTGGTCGAGGATGCGAAGGAGGTCAGCGACATCCTCGGGCGAGCAGCGACGGCCTATCGAGCTGTCGACAACGCCCACGCGGCAAGCCTCCGCGGCGATCCTGGAACGCGGCGAGCTTCCTGGACAACGAGGCGGCCGCGGCGCCCGAGAAATCGTCCTGGCTGGATGACGCGGGAGACTTCCTCAACGACGTCGGTGCCGACGTGGTCAAGGACCCTGGCCTCGATGGGCGATCCGTGAAAAGCGGTTCAGAAGCCACCGTCAACCTCGGCCCGGGCGCCGCTGGAAGCGGCCACCGCGTGGTACGTGTCATGGCTGGCATCCCTGCCGCCCACGGCATGGCTGTACTGCACGGCGAAGGTGTACGACCCCTTCTCCAGGTAGACGCCCGGCTTCACCGCGAACCGGTAGATCAGCGCGTCTCCCTCCCGTGCAACGGTTGCCACCAGTTTCTCGGACGGCACGGTGCTCCACGACCCGGTGCTGGACAGGTACGGGGTGGCGACCACCCGGACGCTCACCTCCAGCCCCGTAATCGTTTCGCTGGTCAGTACCGTCACATTGCTCTGTGCCCAGTTGTCGATGCTGTGGGAGTCCACGGTGCCGCGGACGCGGAGAAAGCCTTGCTGACTGTTCTTCGCGCTGGACGAGGCCGTCGGTGACCGGGAGGCTTGGGACGACACCGGAGACGACGTAGGAGATGCGGACGGTGGCCGGCTGATGGTGGCCGGGCCATGCGGCGTCCGGGGGCTGCGGCTGGCCGGGGCGGGGGACACCACCGGCTCGGGCGAAGACGTGTGCAGCACATTGTTGCTCATGGCGGCCCACGTGACCGCCACACTGGAGGCGAGCACCGCGGCCACCGTCGCCGCCATCCCGGCCGTCCGTACAGCTGTGCGCCGGTGGCCGGCGCGCGGGTTCCGTACCGGCTCGAGGGCAGCCTGACCTCGGTGTATCCGGTCCAGAATGGCCATTCGGTCCGGCTGATAGGCGGCTGCCTTCGCGCGCAACGCGGCGCCGACTCGATCCGACGACATCAGACCTCCGTTCCTGGCCGGCCGGGCGGGGTCACGACCCGCGCCACGGGGGCCAACGAATCCGTACGGCCGGTCGCCGATGACGGCGCGCCGGATTGGTCGGCTTTCCGGCTCATGCCCAGCAGCCCCGCCAACTGGGTCACCCCGCGTGAGGTCTGGCTCTTCACTGTTCCGACCGATATCCCGAGCGTACGTGCCGTCTCCTGCTCCGAGAGGTCGAAGACGTGCCGGAGGACCACACAGGCCCGGCGCCGATACGGCAAGCGGCGCAGCGCTCCGTCCACGTCGACTGCCGCCGGAACGTCAACTTCCCTGGCGTACGTCTGGTCCGTCCACAACGGAAGCAGGGCGAGCAGGCCCCGCCGTTCCCGCCCCTCCCGCCGGAGCCTGTTGCGGGCCAGGTTGACGAGCACCCCACGGGCGTACCCGATCGGGCTGTCCGCCGCGGCGACGCGGTCCCAGTGCCGCCATACTTCCAGGAGCGCGTCCGCGGTCAAGTCGTCCGCCACCTCCGGCTTGCCGGTCACCAGGTACGCCAGCCGGGTCAACCCCGCGTAATGCGTCTCGAAGAAGGCGTGGAAGGCCTGTTCGCGCTGCGCCGACATGGCCGCCTCCATCATGTGCCGGCCTCCCCGCGTAAGGTCCGTTGGTGACTTTCCGTTGACAGGATCGCGACCTCCGCTCCGCCGTGCATCCTCAGCCCGGGGCTCCGGAGTCGCCGGTCGATGCGGCTCGGACAGTGACCTCGGAAAACTCGACGCTGGACCGTAACAGCAGGTGATGAGCCCGTCAAGGCACGATCCCGCGGGTAACCCGGCCGCTCGGACAACGAGCGCGGCAGGGCGGGTGGTTCGTATGGCGCTACCGGATCCCCCGTCCGCGCCGACCACCCTGAGTAGTTTTCGGCCTTACGTATATCCATCCTCGGCCGCTCAGGACTTCACGTCGGTGACCCGGGTTCCGGACTCGGTGACGGATCGGGTCACGGTCGACCGGCGACTGCCGTCAGCGCGACGTGCCGTCGTTGACATGGGGGTGCCGGGGACATGTCAGTGCTCTCTTTCCGTCGTTGCTTCTGACGAGATGTCCTTCAAGTGGTCCGGGAGAGTCAAAAGGTTGCCCGTACCGAGAAAATTCACAGATGCGAGTCCGGCAGCTTCTGCGCCGTAGCCGGGACTCAGCCCGCCGCGCTGGCCAACGCGCGCTCCTGCTCCCGCGGGTCCGGTGATGGCGCCTCGGCGCCGGTCGCCCTGCGGCGCGGTCCTCGGCGAAAGTGTCCCGGGCCGTGTCCAGTATGCGAGTACGGCCGTCAACCGCAGCGACGCCGGCAGTGAAGCTCGGCGCCGATTGGGTGGTCGCCGGTATCGCGATCTCGCGCGATGTCGCTCAGCCCACGGATGTCCAGTTTGCCCAGAACTGATCGCCAGGTGTGACCGCTGCACCGGCGGCAGGCGGGGCTGGGCAAGGTCCGAGTTCTCGATGCCGCGGATGGAATCTTTCTCACCCAGGCAACCTTTCGGCTCCTCCCGGACCACTTCAATGTCGTCTCGTCAGATGCAACGGCTGAAAGAGAGCACTGACATGTCCCTGGCACCCCCACGTCACCGATGGTGCGCCGCGCTGACGGCAGCCGGATCGGCGGCCGTCACGTCGGCAGTCGCCGGTCGCTCCGCTCGACCGGTACGAGGAGACGAGAAGTGAAGCTTCGTGGCGGTCAGCTGTTCTCGCGTCGCGGTGCCTGGGCCGCTGTGGTCATGGCCGTCGTGGCCGGGGCCGGTGTCGTGGTCGGCACGATGCAGGCTTCGGCGGGAACCGTGGACCTGAAGTCGTGGTACGTACTCGTCAACCGCAACAGCGGCAAAGTGCTCGACGGTCGCGGATTCGCCAAGAACGACGGCGCCGCGGTGGTCCAGTGGGCGCGGCACGACGGAGCCAACCAGCAGTGGCGATTCATCGACGCGGGAAGCGGATATTACCGGTTGCAGAATCGGAATTCCGGCAAGATCCTGGACGACTACAACTGGTCGAAGACCGCGGGCGCGGGCATCGTGCAGTGGGGTGATCTGAACGGCGCCAACCAGCAGTTCCGGGTAGCGGATTCGCCGGAGGGTTACGTGCGTCTGATCAATCGCTTCAGCGGCATGGCCGTCGAGGTCCGCGGCGCCTCCCGAACGGATGGCGACGCCATCGTCCAATCCCGGGACTCCGGCAGCACCAATCAGCAATGGAAGCTCGTCCCCGCCGGGAGTGCCGGCACACCGACCGCCACGGGCAGCAGCGTTCGCCCGAGTCAGTCGTCGAGTGGCACGCGCCCGTCGTCGGCGTCGTCGCGAACTGCGAGGGGGACGCGCCCGGCCTCGGCATCACCCTCTTCCGCCGCGGCCGGTGGTGGCAACTCGGCCACACGCTTCATGGGTAGCGACACGGTGCTCATCGGCGGCTCGATGGCCGACGCCTCGGCGGCCGCCGCGCCGTTCGACGTGCGATACGCCTATGTGCACAGCCAACCGGCTCCCTCGTCCGACTACTATTCGGCCTCGCGGTGTAAGGCCGATTGGACGAACTGGTGGGGCTGCTGGTCCGGCAGCACCACACCGCCGGGCTATTACGTGAGTTGGTGGGACGACCATGTGGCCCGGGCGACCTACAAGGGCAGCCCGCGCCCGCAGAAGTTCTTCTGGACCTGGTACTCGCTGCGGGATCTAGGGGATCTGGCGGGATCGGGCGACGGTCCGGGCGAGGTGGTGGCCATCAACCGGGCTGACCTGCTCACCCGGTACATGAACGACTACCGCTTCTTCCTTCAGAAGATCGGCAGCTCGCACGACATGATCGACCTTGAGCCAGATTTCTGGGGATATGTACGGTCGCTCGGTGATCCGCATCGGGTTGCCGCGAAGGTCTCCAGTGCGAATCCGGCGGACTGCGGATCGCAGGAAGACAGCGCTGCCGGACTTTCCCGCTGCCTGATCGCGATGGCCCACAAATATGCGCCGAACACCACCGTCGGGTTCCACCTTTCCTGCTGGGACTGGCCGAGCAACACACAGGGATGCGTCAAGGACTACGAGAAACTCGGGGCGCGGAACGCGGATTTCCTGGTCGCCGACGTGTCGGACCGTGACGCGGGCTGGTACGCACAGTCGGCCCACGGCGGCTATGACAACTTCTGGACCGACCAGAAAGCCGCTGCCTCACTCAAGTTCTACAAGACGATGGCCGAGTCCGTAAGCAAGCCGGTGGTCTTGTGGCAGATCCCCGTAGGGAACATGAAGCAAAACAACACACTCAACCATTACAAGGACGACAAGGTGGACTGGTTCTTCGCGCACATGGACCAAGTGGCGAACGCGCATGTCGCCGCGCTCCTGTTCGGTGCCGGACAGGAGGAACAGACTTCGGTCGAGACCGACGGCGGAAACTTGATCAGCAAGACGGTCGCGTATCGCCACTCCGGTGGTGCGGCGCTCAAGTAGACCGAGCGCGCAACCGATCGTGGAATAGCGACGGATTGCCCTCGTCGCCGGTATCCCAGCGGGCTCCGAAGAACTGGGTGACGGGCTTGACGGGGCACCCCCACCCCTGTGGGGTGCCCCGTTAGCAGACCGCGGACCTCCGAGGCTAGATCGCCATCGCGGAGACCCGACGAAGGGCAGAGAAGGTGGTCCAGGCACACCGCTACCGTCGGGACCTGGCCGAAATCACGGGGAGCCGGAATGGTGAAGGCCTCGTCGTAGCTGCTGGTCGGCGTGGTGTGAAGGTAAGCGATAGCAGTCCCTCGAGGAAATCGGAGGCGACGCCTGGGGCGATGCGCCGGCCGACGCCACCAAGCTTGTCGCCACGGCCCACGAGCTGCGGCGCAAGCCGATCGGCTCGCTCCAGGTCGAAGACCTCCGACTCCTGCTCGGCCAGCGAGAAGGTGTTCCGGTGCTGGTGCCACGAGCCCTCGACATCTTCGAGCGCGACCCGTTGGCTGAGGGTGACTATTACCCCGGCGACTTGCTGACCGCCGTTCTGAAGCGCGTCCCGGCGGAGCACTGGGCTGCTCATCCCGGCGAGTCGGCTCGCCTGCGCGCCCTGGTCGCCACCGTCGAGCTGGGGGAGGCCGACGATGACGAGCTACGGGCCGACATCGCCGCTCACCGCGAAGGTGATGCCTCGCAACCGTCGCCCCGGTCTGCCCTGAGACGTCCCGTCGCCGGTGGGTAACGGCGGTCAGCCTCGCACACAGGTGATCATCGAATCCGCAGTGCGGCGATCGCGTTGCTCCGGATGTGGTCCGGCGGCCGGATCGCCCCGGCCACGACGCTGCTGGTCAGCGGTGGGTGTTATCGGGTGCTGGTGGTCACTGCTGGTCAGGTAGCATGAGCACTCGCGCCCTCGCAGCTCAGGGGATAGAGCAACGGTTTCCTAATGCGGATGCGACACGCTTATGCAGGCCAGATACCCGCGATTGTGCGCTTCCTGGTCACCGACATCGCTCGCTGTTTGCTCAATGGGTCGAGCCCTCGACGGCCGACGCCGAAGTCGGCGTTTGCCCTTCGGATCCGTAGTCAAATGACTAGTGGTCGCGCGCACACTCCGTAGCCTCCGGACTCAGAGCCGCTTCCACAGGCATATTAGCAGCTCAGAGCGACTCTATGTTTCCGCAGGTCCGGGCCGAGTGCATGAGTTAGGCACCTCTCCGATCGATAGCCGCCACTCGAACGTGCTGATGCGGTCGCGCCCGTGCTGAAACGGTCGCCGACATCCGATCACCACCGGATCACCACGCGGCGCCATCACACAGCGTAGGACCACTTCAATCAGCGCTGCTCGGGGCGGAGTGCCAAGGCTCCTGCTGCCCAAGGTTATCGCGGTGTGACACCCGCCGTGGCGACATGCGATCACCATCCTCGACACGACCGCGGCCCACCACTCCAAGCCGCCGCCAAAGTCCGTTGCCGACAGCGACTGCGAAGAAAGCATCTGATCCATAGTGCTGCTAACAGCTACCGCGAGCGCAAAGCAACTAATCCCAGTATTGCTTCACGAAACGTGCCGGCTCGGCCAGGACAGTAGCCGCCCCTTCCAAGTCGGCGAGCCGAGCGGCTAGTGTCGCGACCGCGAGCCGCTCGGGGAGAGCAACACTGAACTTCAATCCGTCCAGCGCCTTCTTGTCCACGTCAGGAAGACAGAGACGGTCCCTTGCATCCGCGGTCAAGGCACGCCACTCCGCGGGGGTCAGATCGCGGCGCAGCCTCACCTGACAGTCATCGAAGCGCCGGACGGGATCGATGACTTCGCCGAGGGTGGCGGCCAGCGTGGCGTTCGCTCGGAAACCGGCCCATGTCCACCATCGCAGATCGCCCTGCCGGTCCTGAGTTATGACATTGCCGCCAGGATGGACGAAGTCGGTTTTCTCACCGCGTTCCTTGGACAGTCGGGCAGTGGCCCGTGCGGTGAGTTGCACTGGTGGATCGCTGCCCAGCAGCACATCGCGAATGGCGCGCGTGAGTTCGAATCCTAAGCCCGCCCAGCCGCCGGTCATCCATCGTGCACGGCCACCCTCGTCCGCCGGCTCGACAAAGCATCTCCGTCGCTGCCAGTCGACGTAGGTCACTCGCCAGCTTCGGCCATTCAGCAGCAGCCGCCGGTCGCCCTGAACTTCCTCGGTGAGCAGGCTGGGGTCGATCCGCCCCAGGTCGGTGCGCCCAAGCAATACGGCAAATTCGGGGGCCCCGGTGAATACGGCGGTCATACCCATGAAGTGCCGATATCCGAACCGTTTCTCTGCCTCGGGGCCGATGAAGAGAAGGCCGCCGTCGCTCTCCAGATAACCCTGCCCGGAGAGGTAGCGGACGATGGGCTCGGCACTCTGGTCGAACGGGGGCAGACCGTTCCACCATTCCGCCCAAAGCCGATCACCGACGCGGTGTTCCTGCAAGCAGAGCGCAAGAACCTGCTGGGCGATGATGTGGCGTGGTTCCGGTGGGGGGACGACCGGTTCCACCCATCCTCGGCCCCACAGCAGCAGCAGCGCAGCGGCCTCGGTGAGCGCCTCGCCGTCTCGTGTGAGGAACAGACAGTTGCGGGTTGTGCCTGCTCTGCGGCCAGTGCGGCCGAGTCGCTGCAGGAATGACGCGACCGTCTTCGGCGCGTCGATCTGGATGACCCGGTCCAGGTCTCCGACGTCGATGCCGAGTTCCAGGGTGCTGGTCGACACAATCACGCAGTCACGGGCCTCGGCAAAGGCTTGCTCCGACCGCCTGCGTTCGTCCGCGGACAGCGATGCGTGCGACAGGAAGGTTGTGACGCCGCGTTCCCTCAGCATCTGGCCGAGTTCTTCAACCGTCTGTCGCGACTCGCAGAACACCAGCCGCTTCTCTCCGCCGTGCAATGTCGCGATCACTTTGGCGGCGTTCTGCAGCGACCCCACGTAGTCCAGTTCGATGTGACCTGGAGGCGGTCCGGAGCCGGCCATCGGCTGTTCGGGAGCGATGATCCGGCCGGGCCGGGCATCTCGCCCCGACCCGTGCACCCACGCCAGCAACTCATCCGGATTCCCTACCGTGGCGGACAATCCGACTCGCTGGATTGGCCGTCCGAGCAGGTGAGTGAGCCGCTCCAGAACGGCCAACAGATGCCAGCCTCGATCGTCACCGGCGAAGGCATGTACCTCATCGATCACGACAGCCCGCAGACCGCTGAAGAACGATCGATGGTCGACTTTCCGACTGACCAGCATCGCTTCGAGCGATTCCGGAGTGGTGAGCAGCACATCGGGCCGAGCGGCGAGGATCGCCTGTCGACGCGG
The DNA here is from genome assembly GCF_030252345.1 of Actinoplanes oblitus. NCBI lineage: Bacteria > Bacillati > Actinomycetota > Actinomycetes > Micromonosporales > Micromonosporaceae > Actinoplanes > Actinoplanes oblitus. The sequence continues at coordinate 532,139 of NZ_CP126980.1, forward strand.
TGCGGTGACGTCGCCGTGCCAAACCGCTGCTCGGCGACCGAGCCATTCGGTGTAGCGCTCCAACCGGGGCATCAGGTTGTTCAGCAGCGCTTTGAGGGGGCAAATGTAGAGGACCGACGTACCGGTCCACCGATCCTGAGTCATGCGTGACAGCAACGGGAACATCGCGGCTTCCGTCTTGCCGCCAGCGGTGGGCGCCAGCACCAGCGCGTCGTCTCCAGACAGCAGTGGCGCCACCGCAGCCCGTTGCATGGGCCGCAGATCGGCCCAGCCGAGGGAGTTGACGATGTGATGGAGCAGGACCGGGTGGAGCTGGTCGTCTTCGGTCACGGTAGCTCCAGAAAGACCTCGTCTGCGCTGGCTGCGTTGCGCTCGGATTCGGTCATCTCCGCTGCGTTGAGCATGACGGAGTAGTGCGCCCGCGGATCGAAGTCGGGGAACTGATCCACCCGGTCCAGCACGTCACCGACCAACTTCTTCAGGAACAGACGTGGCGCGACGCCCACCTTGCCTCCGAGGCGCCCTGCAATAGCTGCGGCAAGATCGGCGACGTAGGCCTCGTCCACTCGGCTTACGATCCGTACGGGATCAGTGACGTCCCCAGCGTAGATGTCGCGGACTCTGATACCGACCTCACGCAACGCCCCATCGGTGAAGCCCGGCAGGCGGATCTGCACTGCCCGCGGATTGTCGAACCGGGCATCCGTCGTGAAATCGGTGGCAAGGCGCTGTGCCAATGGCGCCAGCCGTTGTACGCCTTGAGTGCCCTCGAAGAACGCTGGGGTTCCGGTCACCAGCAGGTAGAGGCCGGGAAATCTACCGGCATCGACTTCATCGATGAGTTGGCGTAGCGCGTTGAGCGCCTTGTCGCGTACGTCCGAGCGAGCGCGTTGCAGGGTTTCGACTTCGTCGAGAACGAGCAGCAGACCGGGGTGGCCGCTGTCGCGGAGCACCGTGAGTAGACCTTGCAAGAAACCAAACGCGCCGAAGTGATCAAGATCCCCGCGTACGCCTGCGTTTCGGCGAACAGCGGCGGCGACGTGGGGTTGGCCGCCGAGCCAGGCGACGAGGCCTTCCGCGGTGATGTTGTCACCGTCGTGGGTGGCACGCCGGTACGCCCGCAACGCGGCAGCGAAGGCCGGCGTGGTCTGCGAGACGGCGGCCAATCGGCGTTCGAGCACCGCGTCGGTGTCGTCGCCGGCTTCCTGCTCCAAGCCGAACAGCCAGGCGTCGAGCACGGGACGCAGGGCCGATGGCGGAAACTCAGCGGTCTGCAGTGACTCGCAGATGCGCCGATACACGGTCTCCAGCCGGTGCAGTGGCGTCTCGGTCTCGGAGATCTGTACTTCAGCCACTGCCATTCCGCGCCGTTTGGCCAGCTCACCTAGCCATCGGGCGAAGAAGGTCTTGCCGGAGCCGTACTCGCCACGGACCGCCTTGAAGACAGCTGCGCCGCCGGCCACGCTGTCGAGCTCCGCTTCCATGGTGGGAGCGAAGCGTTCGAGCCCGACGGCTAGTACGTCCAAGCCATTGTGCGGGACGGTGCCTCGCCGCAGCGCGTTGATGACCTCCTGCCTGCGGCGAGGACTCAGGTGCGCGGTCACAGCCGCACCCCGAACTGGTCGCCGAGCAGGTCGACGTCGAGCACGACGGTGGCACCGTCCGGATCGCGGCTGAGCACCGGGTACTGCTCGACGTTGAGCAGTCGTTGCACCTGCGGAAGGGCGCCTCCGAGCTGAACAGTCGCCACACCGAGGGCGGCCGCCGCGGATTCCGGGTCGAGCCGATGCGCTGGAGCCTCGAGCAGCGCGTCGAGTAGCCGCCGCACCTGGACGTCACTGATCGCCACGCGCGCCGACCGCTTGCGCTGATCCCGGTAGGCCGCGCTGACGAGCACAGCCTCAGCCCGACTTCCCGATACAACGGGTTCGTCAGGTGTATCGAACAGGGTCGGCACAGCCTGTTGGTCCTTGACTGCCCGCGCCGATTTCGCTGCGGGAACGGCCGCGGGGTGGGTGCTCGGAGCCGGGGCCTGCGCGCTTCGCCACCAGCTGGGCGATTGCGGTGGTGCCAGTCGCCATCCGGTCGGCGGCTCGCCGGGGGCCAGGACACTGATCGGCACGACGACCTCGGCCGGGGCCGCCCCACCGTGGTAGCCAGCCTTGAGCGGGCCGTATCGAAGACGTTCGTTTACGGCAAGGATCGCGTTGCCATCATGCAGCAGCACGCGCGGACCGCTCACCCGCACTTCGTCATCGGTGGGACCAGGACCACCTGCCGCCGGACGCGAGCGGTTGCTGGAGGTGCCCGCAGCGGCCTGCTGACGACCTTGGCGCCGTTCCACCACGTGGCCGTGGTCGGAAGTGAGCACCACCAGTCTCCCAGCCCGGCGGGCCCGCTCCATCAAGGGGCGCAGATGCTTGACCGCGTCGGCAGTCCAGGCGGTGCCGCCCGGGTTGGATCGGTCCAGCGAATCGTCGATGGTGTTGAGGACGCACACGACAAGCGCGACGTCGGTGTTGTCTATCGCCGCGGCAACGTCCAAAGCCAGGGCGTATCCGTCCGGGCTGGTGTCGAGGGTCAGCTTGTGGAAGAGCTCGGCACGAACGCCGTGCGATTTGGCCAGGGCGCTCAGTCCCCGCTGTTCCACGTTCTGCTGCCCGACGGCCAGCGTGCCGGAAAGAAGGCTGGCACGACTCACCTCCGTCAACGACGGAAGCACAGCAAGCGCGGCCAGTCGTCGTTCGTTTTTCTCCGGCAGGCACTCAAGCCAGGTGTCGTAGCGCCGGACGAGGTCATCGACCACCTCGGTGGCGACGGCCTGACTCATTCCGTCGGCCACCACCAGCAACACGGGCTGATCCTTGGCAAGTGGCAGCACGGTCGCCGCCAGCATGTCTTCCAGGTAGTAAAGACCGTCAGGTGCGGACCCTGAGTGCTTCGCCAGTGCCCTACCGAAATCGCGGTCGTGTACGTCCCGCCGGAGGCGTGCAGCCTCGAGCACCGCCCGCAGTCCTTGCGCCAGCGACTCGTCGTCGACGCCGGTCCAGGCTGCGGCGATCGCGCGGTCGGCCCAGGCATCATCGTCCCGATGCCGACTTGTCAGAGCGCCGAGGTCGCCAGAAACGTCTGATCGCTGCGCAAGCCATCTGGCCAAGCGAACGCCGGCGATCGCCCGCGGCACGCGTACCTCATCGGCGTGGCGTGCGAGGGCATGATCCTCGACGCGTTCGCGGGCTCTCTCCACGTCTGGCAGGACCAGGACATCAGCCAGTACAGCGTCGGCCCCATCCGTCCCGGCCCGGCTGGTGGAACGGGCCACACACCGTCGCAACGCCTCGCCGAGTTCAGCCAGGCGTGCGGTGAGACCGCGACGGAGAACATTCGACTCACCAGCGTGGGCAACCGCTTCGAGTGCATCCAGCAGCGTCTCCGCGCGGGCCAGCACCCGTGCCGCGGCTTCCTGATCCCCAGAGATCAGGTCACGGACGACTGCCTCCGCTTCCGTCGCCCAGGCCGTGACGACGTGATCGGGCAGCTGCACCCCGGTCTCGCGGCCGAAGAGGGCTCGCGGCCCGGAACCGCCCGGGGTGGCGAGCACCGCTCGGGCAACCAGGCCCAACGGCACGACATCGCCTGTGCGTCCGCCGCGCAATAGCGCCGCGACAGCCGGGCCGGTTGTGCCGCATCGCTCGGCAGCCCAGGTCAGTACTTCGCCGACCAATGCTTCGACGGTGATTGACCGGAGGCCGGCCAGCATGTTCGCGGCTTCATCTCGGGTGGTCCACCGCAGCACCGAGGCGAAGTCGAGCGGCTCGCCTGCCCGACCGAGGCCCAGTCTGCTCGCCGCAACCGCGCTCAGCGCATGGTCACGGGTCAGCAGCGCCGCTCGTGCCGGCGGCCAGCCGTCGGAGGGTGTTGCACTGAGCAGTCCGAGCGCCAAGTCCCGGTTGTCGGGGCGAGAGACCAGACGATGATCGATCCTGGTTGCCTCGAATCGGTCCTGCACGGCGGCCCAAGGATCTGGCCGCCTGGTGCGCTGCCACGTCAGGTGAGCAGTGATGCCCAGACCCAGCTCGCTGTCATCACGATCGGTCAACAAAATCAGCCACCGGTCGGCCGCCCGATCGAGCAGCGCTTCCCGCACCGCCAGGGTGGAGGGACAGCCGACGACGCGCACCGGCACGCCGTCGTGCTCGAAGTCGGCCGGTCCGTCCCAGTCGGGCTTGGCCGACACGGCGAGGACCCCACCGCGATACCGCCTGCGGTGTGCTTCGTCGAGCAGCGCCCGCAACACCGGAAGGGTCGCTGCGGGAACAGTCATTGCTGTTCCCGCCACTCGATCACGATGGTCCGGTTCGTCTGTTCGGCGAAGGCTCGAACCTCGGCGAGGACGGCGTCTAGGTCGGCACTTGACGCGATCGTTCGCCGACCGCCACGGGTCGAGGTCGGTGGCGGGGTCGGCGTGGGGGTGGGAATCGGAGCTGGCGGGAGAATAGCCCACTTGAAGGCGTCGTCCTCAGCTCTTTGCAGTGCCGACTGCAGTGACTGCGCCAGCTCGTCCGCAGTCACTGCGATGCGCAGCCGTTCCACGATGTTGCGCGCGTCGAGAGACCGGTCGTCGTTCCCGCCAGCAGCGTCCTGCACCGGGCGCAGCCGGTCCCAGGCGAAGCTCTTGAGGAAGTCGACCAGCTTCGCGGCGGAGGTCAGCGACCGGGACACGGCTTGCGGAGTGGCCGGCAGTTCGTGCCTGGCCAGCACCTCGACCACCCGGACCCGATCACCCGCTGATTCAAGAGCGGCGAGCAGACCAGAGGCGGCACGAGCAGTGGCCAGCCGACCGGATCCGGCCGTCACGTCGAGACCGAAGCGCTGGTAAACCTTTTCGAGCGAAGTGACGAGCGCCCCCGCGGCACCGGCTGACTGCCGGGTGGCTGCACTGAGTGTTTCGGTCAGTTCAGTGACCGACTGTCCGGTCAGGTACGGGTTCCCGAAGACACCGAACAGATGCCCGACGCGTTCGACGGCCAGCTTCCAGTCGTCGGCGGACGGCAATGGCTCCGGTCGCAGCTCCATCTCCGGCGACAGGGAGCCTGGTTGCGGTGCAGAGGCCAGTGCCGTGCCGTAGCGGTACCACGCCCGCGAATGCAGGATCGACCAGGCACAGATGACCAGGTCCACGATCTCGGGCCGGAGCCCGGTCGGCGGTGTCACCGAGGTGATCCATGAACGCAGCCGTTTGACGTCGACCGGGTCGCCCGGAGCGAGCCCGTCGCGACCCATCGCGGTGGCCAGCTGCATGTCCCACCGGAACCGGTCGGCACCGAAGAGGAAGTGCGTCTCTCCCATGTGCCCGACCCCGAGTGGGTTGGCGACCCGGCGGACCGCCTCCCGCTTCGCTGGCTCGATAAACGCCCGGCCGTCAGGATCCTGCCGAGCGGCCTCCACCGCATGCAGTACCGCTGTCAGCTCACCGACCCGAATCTCCCGGTCCTCCGGTTCGAACCGCGGATGGCCGGGGAACACCGCGCTGAACGCTTGGTCGATCAGGTTACTGAACGCGGCAGATAGGTCGTGTCCGACCGGAGCTGTGGGGTTGAACTCCGGGTGCAGGCTGAACAGCACTCGGTCATGTCCGTCGAGCATCTCCAGCGTGCCCTGGGTCGGCGACGCAGCTCCGTACGCCTCCTGGATAGCCTGGCGCAGTCGCTCCCGGAGCGCGTCGCGCTGGGTCTCCAGGATGATGCGGGCCTGTACCCGATCCGCTTCGGCGAGGTGGTTGGCGTGCGTGGTCCATCGATCGCCTGAGCCGCCCAGCAGCCAGTCTAGGATCACCAGCCGGCCCAGATCACGAAGCCGCTCGGCGCCGAGGAAGTGCGGCACCCAGACGACGGTCCGGCTGACCACCCGGCCCTTGAGGTCTTCGATCCGGTTGAGGTCTTCCAGGGCGCTGCGGCCGTCGGCGTCGAACGGGTAGTCGATGACGAACCGCCAGGTGTCCGGGCCGGCTTCGAAGACGCCGTCGGTGAGCCAGGCACGATCCCTGACGTTGCCGAACACCACCTCGGCCTCCCGCCGGGAGCCCCGCCAAATGCGCTGCTGCCGGGACACCCCGAAGGCATCGCCGTCGATGTCATCGAGTGCGAGGGCGTCCCACACCAGGCGTTTTAGCGTCTCCCGCTGGCGGCCGTCGTTGTCCTCACCCTTGGCCTTCTCGACGATGCTCTCGTAGTCGACCTCGGCGATGCGTACCCGAATCACCGGATTGCGCGGGTCGCCAGTAATCTGGAGCTCAGGAACATCTCGCTGCCAGCGGCGTACCTTCGTCACCACCAGGGAGCCCTCCCGGCCCCGGAAGGCCGGCGCGGTAATGGACCCGTGGTTGAGTGCCGCCAGCCGTGAGCCGGTCAGCTCCTTCAAGGCCGGCACTTCGGGCGCCACCGCCGACAGCACTAGCGTCTTGACCAGGCGGTCATCAGCGTGGAAGGGATGTCTCTGGGGCAGCCCCGCAATGTCCGCCTCAGCCAATTTGTGCTCACGCAGCAGCAACGGGCGTATTTTGTTGTCGTAGAGTGCCCGCGCGTTCTTGAAGCGACCGGCCATCTCTGGGGTCAGCGCCTGATTGCCGTCGACCACCAGTTCGAAGACGTCGCCGACCGGCACGATGTCGTCGATAGTCAGATAGTCCCGCCGCTGGACCAGGAGCTGCTGCATCACCTTCAGCGCGGTGCGGTCTCGCTGCATCGCCGACGCGAGCGTCCGCAGGGTCGACACCAGCGCCGGGGAGAACGGGTAGGTGCGCCGGAACGCCTCTTGATCGCTGCCGCGATGGCTGTCGTCGGTGTTCACCCCGTCGAGCAGCACGTCCCACACCTCGGGCCGCCGGTCGAGCTGGCGGAAGGCGTCGTGCAGGACCGCACGCGCCGCCTCGTCGTGCGGTTCCAGGAGGCGTTTCTCCGCCACGTACGGGAGGTTGTCGTCACCGAGCTTGATGGTGAGGAAGCGACCCTCCTGATGACGGAAGGCATTGTCGAGAGCCTCCTGCTCGGCGCCCACACCGCCGCCTGCGTCGGCGAAGTACCGCTTCAGGTCCAGCTGTCGTGCCACGAAGGAGATGAGTGGAATGGCTCGTTCACCGAATCCGGACTCCACCAGCTTGGTGATCTTCTGCGCCTCACGGCCGAAGAACTGCCGGTCCCGGACGCTGAACGACAGCCACAGCACCAGCTCGTCAAGGAACAGCACGACCGCGTCGTAGCCGAGGCTCTTGGCATGCGCGGAAATCGCTGACAGCCCCTCGTCGAGCGGGACGAACTCCGCAGTCGACGTGAAGGCTGTGAAGTAGTGCCGCACCAGCGCGGAGACCAGCTTCGTCCGGTCTTCATCACCGAAGTCGGCGGATCGGGCCCGGTCGTACCGTTCGGCGTTCCAGGCGCCACCCTCCAGCACACCGGACCAGACGTCCCCACCCCCGTTAAGCCCGGCGAAGAACGTGTCGTCGCCTAGACGCAGCCGCAGCGCCTCGGCGTCGGCCAGCACCGCGTCGCTGCGGTGCACGGCCGGCAGATCACAGCCGGGATGCAGCGCCTGAATCTGAGCAACGTATCCGCCGAGGATCGTTTCATCGATGCTGCGGGCGTCGAGGAAGTGGAACGCTAACCGCAGGAACTTCTTTCCGCTGATCGCGGTGTCGTGCCGGGCCACCGCCGGCTGGAGTTCCGTCTTGCCCCGGGCGTTCGCGTCGTGCCCCAGCAAGGCATAGAGCACAGCCATGAAGTGGCTCTTGCCGGACCCGAACGAGCCGGACAGAAACGCCGCGCGGCTCTGGTCGTCACGCAGCGCGGAGACCACCAGCCCGAGAGCCGAGTCGAAGGCTTCCGCTAACTGGTCGGTGACGACGTATTCCTTGATGGTTCGGGCCAGCCGCCCGCTGCCCACGCCCTCGGTCAGCCGCAGGACATAGTCGTCGGCACCCGCGGTCTCAGGAATCTTGATGATGTCGCGCAACAGGGTGCTCATGTGGCCGCTCCCTTTGATGTTCCGTCTGGTCCGCCGACTTCAGTGAGGATACGTTCAGCCAGCGCGCCGAAGTCCGCGGCCATGGCCCGGACGGCGGCTTGATGACCGCCGAAAGCACCGTCGGCAGGTTTGAGGGCAAAGATCGGCATGTGCGCCTCGTAAGACAGCGGCATCAGGCTGCGATATTGCTTGAGCACGTGCACGCCGGGGCTGCGTTGGTCCGGCAGATCGTTCGCGAAGGCCCATACGGCCTGATAGAGCGGATCCTTGGTGCCGGCCCTCGTTATCCACTCCTTGCGCTCGACCTGGTCGCTCTCCAAATCGGCGAGCAGTTGCAGCAGCTCCTCCGCGCTTCGCCCCATGCCGTTGAGCCTGCCCTACCTGGCTGCCCTGCGGCCACGCCGGGCCGGTTGCGGCCGCCACGCGGCAAGCTGCTCCCGGGTACGTTCGACCTGCTGCATCCGCTCGTCGAGTTGCTGCCGGACGGTATTTGCCGCCGACTCGCCGCCGTAGAAGTCGTCGGCCTCCTGATGCCACTGCTCCACCCACGGCTGCAGCTCGGACAGCCCGGCAACCAGGGGAATCAGACGCTCGTCGGGCCAGCCGTCCGTCTCCCCCTGAATGATCAGTTGATCGAGTGCGAACGCCTGCTGAGCATGATCCCAGCCGGCCCAGCCGAGCACCGGCGATGGGTCGGTCTCCCGCGTGGTGTCCGGGTAGAGGATGAAACGCTCCTTCGGCACGTCCAGCTTGCCGCGGTTGTCCCAGTACTCCTTACGGAGGAAGTCCGCCGAGGTGTACTTCGGCGGCACCGGGATCGGATCTTTCAGCTTCTCGCCAGCGTCCTCGCGGCGTTGCATCGCCCAGGTATCTTCCCAGGCTGCTCGCTTGCGCAGCCCGCTCTCCTTGTACCGATAAGCGGCCAGATAGGGCACCGCCTCCCGGGCAAGCAGCTTCTCCAGGCTTGTTGCGACGGGCACGTCCGGCCGCCCCTCCCAGAGCGTCAGCACGGAGGCCATGTCCGCATCGCGCGCCACGTCGTCTGCGAGCTGCGCGACACTGCGGGTCATCGGAGCGCCACTGTGGTCGAACCATAAACGCCGGTCCTCCAGCCGGTCCAGCAGCCAGGCGCGCAATGCGCGCTCTTCCTGCTTCTCCCACGGCTCGGCGGCCCACCTGCGCTTGTTCTCGGGTCGCTCCAGCAATTTGAGGTACGGGTGAGACGCGATCAGTTCAATCCGGCGCTGCACGAGTTCCCGGTACGCGGCCGGCCAGTGCTGGGGAATCTCCGTGAGCGGCGTCGACCCGTGTCGTGCGAACCAGGCGGTCTGCTCCTCGCCGTCGCGCATCCGCCACGCCAACACGATCTCGAACGCCCGCTCGCCGAGCGCCAGCTCAGGCAGGTCATCCCCGGCATACGTCAGGTCCTCGTCAACAAGCCCGTAGAGTCGGTAGACCTCCCAGTCCAACTCCTCCTGCTGGGCAATCATCTGCGCTCGGGTGGCGAGGTAGCCCTCATACGCTTCCTTCAGCGCCTCGCGCACCGGTATGCCAGCCTCAACTACCGCTTGCGGAGCCAGTTGAGAAAGCCGCTGTGCCAGGTTGTCGAGCAGCCGCCCTCGACTCACCGGCCGAGATGGCAGAGGGAAATCTTTCATCGTCGTGCCGGTGAATTCGTAGAACCGCTCCCAAGACTCTGCTTTAACGCCCTCGTTCACTCCCTGACTGCCCTTGTCGTGGCTGTTCTGCTTGAGCCAGAAGCAGGCGGTAGACGAGTTCAGCACCCCAAGCAGCGCCAGGTGGTCGTCCTCCGTCGCCCGCTCGGGCAACTTAATCACTGGAGCAGTGCGGTTCGATAGAAAGCCACTTCTATTGAGAGAGAAATGGTTGTGTGTTGCCACGAAAGCGAAGAAGATCCCGAGCGGATTGGCCAGCTTGGAGCTATAGCACTCAAGATGCACGACCCACGGAACTCCGCGATCGGCAATGGACTGACCGAAGATCACGCGCTCCCTGAGCAAACTCCGCATCGGCCAGAGAATTCTGGTAGCTAGATCCGAGTCCAGCGAAATCGGGTTCTCTGCGAGCATGTCTTTGTAAGGCCACCACACGACTTCACTGCTGACGGTGAAATCTCGTGCCAGGTCGCCGACGACGATGCCACGCGTTGATTCGGTCAACCCGAGCGCCTTTGCGCGAGCAGCGGTCGTGAAATAAAGATCGTCTGCTCCGGTAGCTGTGGTCCTTCCCACGCTGCTCACGGACTTGCCGAGTACACGCGCTGAAGAAGCCGCGATCGCCTCGGCTACGTCCCCCGCGCCTCCTCCACTGAGCGACCATGGGTGAACCGCCAGCGTCCGCCGTAGCAAGTCGGCCACAGTAACCCAGTCGTCCGTATGCCCGGGCTCATCGACATACTCGGTGATTGCCGCCCAGACCATGCCCTTCGCGGGAACTTCTGGTCGGCTGGGCTCGCCGCGCACGCCAAGAATGGCCCGTACCGTTTCACTAGTAGGGCGGTGATTCCGACCCACCAAGATCACCGTTGGAGTTCCGTGACCTGGAATATAAGCGCCGGAGGTGTCCGCTACTAGCCGCAGGTCCTTTGTCGGAAAGAACTTCTCGATCAGTGGCGCACCGAATTCTCGTTTCATGAACGAGTTGCTGGTGATCTGACCGACCCAACCAGCCCGCTCGCCCGACTTCGCAAGCGCGAAGAACCGCTCCATGAATGGCACGGTCAGCGCATACGTGCCCTTGAGGTACTTGTATCGGTCCCGGTAGGCGGCGTTGAGTGCCTTGTCCTTGACCGTGATGTAGGGCGGGTTGCCGACCACCACGTCGTACTGGCCGTTGTCCAGGATGCGACGCAGCGCTGCCAGGTTCTCGGTGGGATAGGCATGGTTTCCGGCGGTCCGGTCAGCGTGGTGCTCAGCGCCGTAGTCGAATTCCTGCTGGTCGAGGCCGTGCAATAGTGAGTCCCCGGCGGCCAGGTTTAGCTTGAAGACAACTGGGTTCCCGGCGTCTAGCGAGGTCTCTCCGGCCGCTTGCAGCGCCGCGATCGTCAACCGGAACCGCGCAATTGCCACCGCGAAGGGGTTCAGGTCGACGCCGTGGATAGCGTCCAGTGCCTTCTGCACCCGGGCACGCGGCACCACCCCTGCCGCATGTTCCTCCCATCGCTCGCGCAACCGCTCGAACGCACCCAGCAGGAAGTGCCCCGACCCGCACGTTGGATCGATTACCTTGAAACCTTCCAGTGGCCGCTCCTTCAGTGCGGGTTCCAAGGTCCGGTCGAGGATGAACCTCTCTACGAAATCCGGCGTCTGCAGCAGCGCGTACCGTGACTTGGCCTCTTCCGATAGATCTTGATAAATGTCGCCCAGGAATCGGGTGTCAAGTTTCTCGTCGCGGAGGTCGCGGCGCAGCTCACCGGCCTCGTCGCGTTCGCGCCAGAAGGCGAGCAGCCGCCCTGCCGCGTCACCGGACGGGGTGATTAGCCAAAGCGCTGACGTCTCGTCCACCAGCTCACGAGCAGCCGGCAGCCCGGACAGGTAGTCAACGGCTTTCAACAGCCAGTCCCGGTCCGTCGGATTCTCGCCGGCCTGCGCACGCGTACGCATGAACTCGCTCTGGGCATTGAGCGCCTCGGCCCGCCGGGCCGGCGGCCCGGAGATCCAGACTGGCTTGATCAGGCTGTTGTCCTCCGCGAAGCGGATGAAGACGGTGGTCAGCACCCAGGCGACCGCGGCCTGCGTGATCCGCTCGCTGGACCATTCCTCCCAGGAGATCGCGGTACGCCCGACCGTCGACGCGTCTTTCCACTGGCGATCCCAGGACTTCTTCACGTCCGGTAGCGCCGCCAACCGCTGGCGCAGATCCTCCTCGAGGATCTTCACCTCGGCGCGCAACTCAGCGGTCAGTGTGGCACCGGCGCTCATACATTCTCCTTCTCAGCGGCCGACGTGCGCAGCCATTTCTCGTCCAGTCGCAGGAACTGGCCGCCGTGCCCGAGTCGCAGCGGCACCCCGTCCAGCAAGGCACCGCGCCCGTCGTCTGGCAGCAGCAGCCAGACAGCTTGCGAACGCTTCGCCGTCAGGTCCGCCAACCGGGCCAGCACCTCGGTGTGCTCGTAGCGGGCCAGTGGAGCCGCCTCCACCAGCAGCACTGGCCGGGTACCCGCCGATGCCGCTGCACAGGCGTCGGAGATCGCGGCCTCAACGGCTGGCACGGCGGCGCGGACCAGTGCGCTGAGACCCTGGGCGGGGCGACTACCCGGCTCCGCGGCATCCGCGGCGCGCACCGCGTCCCACGGCACGCCGCGACGCGTACTCTCGGCACGCAGCGCCTCCAGCAGCACCGCGGTGACATCAAGAACATGCGCGCCGTGCCGCCCCGCCAGCGCGGCAGCCGCCGCGTCAAGCCGCAGCGGCGGCACGCCCAAAGCGAGAAAACCCCTGCTGCGTACGCTCTCCGCGAGCCGTACATCCTCGGCCGACCCGGCGGGCGCCGCGGAGGAAACCGGCACGCTGGTCACCGCGGTCCGGCTGGCAAGGGTGGTGTCGGACGGGCGAGATGGTACGACGTACGCCTCGCCGTTCCACTGCAGCGGAACCCCGGCCCGCACGACAACACCGTCGAGCTGCGGCCGGCCGGGCAACGTCGGCAGGTCGGGGAATCGGGCGCGTACCCGATCGACCAAATCGTGCACGGTCAGCTGTTGTGAAGGGGCGAGGCCACCGAGTGCATTGCGGACCGCGACCGCCGCGTCGAGCTGCCGGTCGTGCAGTTCGCCCTGCCAGGAGGCGCCGGCCCGGGTTGCCAGGCGGGCAGCCAAGCGGACCAGCCGGATGTCGTCGATCGCCGGGGCTTCGGTGGGCCACACCGGTCGGAGCCGGGCGGCGGCTCGGCTTACCGGGATGAGGTCTTCTCCTGTGGTAACTGCCGCGGTAACCAGCTCGTCGGCGCGCTCGCCGAGCAGATCCGCGACTTCCAGCAGTACCGGGGTGGTGGCGAGAAGCTGCGTGCGGCCCTTTCGCCGACGCCGCCGCACGACGGGGGCGCGGTCACCGCCGCCACGTTCCACGATGTCAGCACGGTCCAGCGCCAGTTTCAGCAATCCGGCCACCAGGCGACTCGTCTCCGCCGTAGCGCTTTCGGCATCCCAAGCCGCTACGACGTGATCGACGCCGGCGACGCCACCGAGTCCCAGCAGGAGCCGGTGAGCATGGCCGAGAACGGCGTCCAGCCGTCCCCTGGCCTCGTCGTCTGCAGCCCAAGCTTCCTGCATTGCCGACAAAGTGAGGGAGACCTGCGGGCCACCATTCATGCCCAGTGGCGCAGCCAACTCGGCGAGCGGTGCGAAGACATCCGACGGGGCCTCGGCCTCTCCAGGCAGACCGAGAATGCGACGAGCCACTCGCTGCCGGGCCGGCGTGCGTGCAACCCGAACCAACAGATCGGCTGTCATCCGCACGTCCGCGGTGAGCCCACCCACGGTCGCGGTCGGCTCCGGAACGGCTGCAACCTTCACCCCGAACCGGCTGCGCCACTGCTTGGCCCGGCTACGCACTTCCTTCCGGGTGGCGTCGGCGACGCCGGCGAGCCGGGACAGCCTGCCGGGGTCAACTGCGGCTAGGTCACCGGCAGTCTCCAGGCGCAGCGGCTCGAGTGCTGAGAGGGCACGCGCGGACAGGCCAGACTTTGCCAGCGGGGTGGACGGCTGTGCGGCCGCGGCCACCTCGTCCGCGTCGTCGGGCAGGCTCGTGGTCTCCACCGGGAAGACAGCACGCCAAGCTGCCAGCATCTCGGCTGCGGTGTGGAACCTCTCCCGCGCGTCGCGCCGCAGCGCCCGTCGGAAGAATCCAACCAACGCATCAGCGATACTGAAGTCGAAGGCGGCGGGCTCGATGGTGGCTTCATCGGGGATCACGGCCGGGTTGGTCCGCCCGTCACCGAAGCGGGGAGCGTGCCCGGTGGCCATCTCGAACAGGGTCACTGCGGCGGCGTACCGCTCGGCGGCCGAATCCCAGGTGGGGCGCAGACCCGTGCCGAGGAAGGGGTCGAGATAGGGCGGGGTACCTGCCTCCACCGCCGAGGCTCCGGCCCGCGACAACGAGAAGTCGAAGAGCACCAAGTGCTTGGCCCGGTCGCCCCGCTGTTCGCGTACGCCAAGATTTGCGGGTTTGATGTCGCGGTGATCGATGCTCGCCTTGTCCAGGGCGACAAGCGCCTGCAACAGGTCGGTGCCGAACCGGTCGAGCAGGTCGATGGAGAGCCGCGGCCGTTCCCGCAGCACCTCGGCGAGCGTGGTTTCGCCGGCGCTTTCCAGCAGCAGGGCGGTGCGCTTGCCCACCTCCAGCGGAGTCTTCTCAATCAACCGGATCAGCCGCGGATGCGGTGGCAGCGAAGCCAGCACCTCGGCCTCGCCACGCAGCCGGGCCGCTGCCGCGTTGTCCGATGCGACCTTAAGCACACGGCGCTCGCCCCCGGCCGCGCGGTCGCTAACCAGAAGGCCAGTGGCCGTCGATCCGGAGCCCAGTCGGCGCAGCAGCTCGAATCGCTGGCCGAGCAGCATCCCCGGTGCGGCGTCCAGAGGATCGTCGACCGCGTCCGCGGTGCTGGCGGCTACCTCCCTGTCGACCTCGTCCAGCAGCCCGAGGAAGGCCTGCACGTCGGCAAGACGGTCAGTGACCGCCGGACGGGTGGCGCGCAGGACCAGTTCCCGCAGCCGCGGCGGCACCTCCGGCACGTCGGCGACCAGGTCGAGGCCCCGGTCACGGGCCACCCGCTCGCGTAGTTCCACCTCGTCAGTGGCCGGCGCACGGCCCGCGACGACGTGATACGCCACTGCGCCCAGGGCGAAAACGTCCAGGCGGATGCGGTCAGCCGAGCGATCCCAGCGCCCCTCGGGGGCAAGGTAGGCACGGCTGCGCTGCGCCACCGGATCAACCGCCTCACGGCCCTCCATGACGGCGAAAAGCCTCGTCGCGGTCGGGCTCGGCGTGCTGCTCCCCGGAGCGTCAGCACCCGCCACCTGCCAGTCGCCGAGCCGGATCTCGATCTCGTCGGAGGTGCGCGACCGCGCCAGCACGGCCACCGGCGACAACCCGCGGTGCACCACGTGGTGGCGGTGTGCATAAGCCAACGCCTCGGCTAGCTGGCGGATCATCCCGACCCGCTCGTGCAGCGACAGACGGTCTCCGTGGTCGTTCAGCCACAGGTCAAGGCGATCGAAGGCATCGTCGCGGGGGTAGACCAGGCCGACGCCGAGCTCGTCCTCCACCAGGTCGCGGGGACGCAGGATGGCGTCGTGGTGCAGCCGGCTGGTCAGCGCATACTCCCGCTCGGCCAACCGCAGCGTGCTGCGGCGTTCCTCGTCGGAGGCGCCGGTTTTGCTGACGAAGAAGCGGATGCGCGCCTCGTCACGCCGGGCCAGCCGGTGCTCGGCGGGCCAGTCTTGCCAGCCGTCGCCCTCGGCCAGCGGCTCGCCGACGATCCGCCAGGAGCCCACCTCATGTTCCCGGCGCAGCGCGAAGCCGATTCGCTCGAACAGCTGAACGAGAAGATCGTCGTGCTCGATCAGACCGGCACGCTGACCCGGCAGGGCCGGCTCCAGCACCCGCTGCGCAATGCTGGGCAGGCCGCTGCGGTGTTCCGAGCCGTCGAGACCGAACAGGTCCGTCGCGTCGGACGGCGGCAACGCGCACCGGCCGTTTTCGGCGTGCAGGAAGACGGAGTGCTGCACGTACGGAATGTGCCGGGGGTCGAGGTTCGGCTGGAGCTGACGGAGAGCGTCGGTGATGACACCCTTGAGTCGTTGCGCCTTACGGCGCGCCAGCAGCAACGGGGAGTCTTCGCTGCGGCCATTACGCTGCCACCGGTAAGCGTTTCCGGTGATGGTGCCTTGATAGTGCTTGAGCTCGATAAGGTGCAGCCGACGTTCGCCGAGGACAAGGGCATCGATCTCATACCATTTGCCGTCGCGGTCGCGGAACTCGAAGTTCGTCCACGCGCGGAACGGGCCCCGGTCGGGGAGTAGCTCACGCAGATGCGCGAGGCCCTCCCGCTCGTGCGGGAACTCGGATGCGGTGACCTCACGCCACCGCGGACTGTCTGCCCGCACGTCAGACCTCCCTGCTCGACTGCAGTGACCCATCTTGCCAAACGTCCCAGCAGGTAGTCGCACCCGACTCGGCAGATGACGGCGGCGAGATGCCTTGCTGCCTAACAATGGCAACAAGGCTCACACTGAGCGGCCGAACAGGGGATACCCTTCCGGTGAAAATCGACCGCAAGTTTTTTGAGCTCCCCGACTACTGGCGCCTTATGCCGCCTTGGCCATGGCGAACTGGCCCACACCGCCGGAGAGGCCGCAAGAGCCGGGAGCCAAGGAAACCTTGCGTGCGAGTCTGCGATTCGTACGCCTGTGAACAACTACGTGAAGCTCAGGCCGTCTGACCTGAACGCTAAGGCGAGGCTGCACCCCGAGCCGCTGGTCTCGAGCCGAGGACAATGTCTTGCGTCCAGCCGCCCCGCCCGCTTGGGGTCCGCTTCGGGCATGTCTCCGCGTAGCACCGCCAGTACCATTTCCCGTTGCGTCGTCGGCGGAGGTCCACTCTAGAACTTCCGCATGCACCGCATGGCGGCTGGCGGGAGAAGTCGGCGGAGTGTTCGTGCTCGAGGAGCTTGCGAGCGAAGTGTGCGCCACGCATCGCCACCATCACTTCGCGGGTCCAGCTCTGCGACAACACGTTTAGGCTTCCTAGCAGCGTCATCTGTTCGTCGATGACGACGATCTTCTGGTGCATTACGTTGACCTCGACGACGGTGTGAAGGACGGCGCGGAGGTCGGCCAAGAATTTCTGGTGCTTCGGCTCGCCCTGCGTCTTGTCGCCTGGGTCACGGACGAAAAGGGTGATGCGCACGCCCCGGTCGACAGCGTCTTGCAGCAGCGGCAAGACGGACTTGACCCGGTTGGTAGTCCAAGGCGCCCATAGCCAGATCGACTGCCGTGCAGCGGCAATGTGATCAGCGAAGACATCAAAAAACGTCTGCTCGTCGTGGATGTCCTCGACACGGACATGCTCGGCCAGGAGCTCGGCTAACTCGCCAGTGAAAGATCCCGCAAGGTGCGCCAGATCGTCGTCTGGGGTCGACGTCGGAGCGACCAGATGATTGGCGTGGATTACCCGGGCACGCTTCGTCCGGATGAGTTCAGCGATGTATCCGAAGGGCGTTCCCACCGCAGCGTCCTCGATACGTTTCCAGCTCCCGATCAGGTAGAGCCGGTGTTGGGTTCGAGTGATTGCCACGTTGAACAACCGGATCCCATCCCGCAGGAAGAGGTTCTTGGTGAGGCTGGCCTCGGCCATCCAGCGGGTGTCGTATTCGTCTTCAACCATGTCGAAGATGACGATCGGGAACTCGCGCCCCTGGAAACGGTGGGCTGTACCCACCTCGGTGACAAGGGAACTCCCAGTCTCGTGATCTCTGAGCGCTTCGAGTGTTGCTTCGACCTGCCGCCCGTACGGCGTCACGATGCCCGTTCGCTCCCCGCGGCTTTGGTGGAAGTCGGCCAGCACACGAGCAAGGAGTGCGCCGGCGGGCCACCAGCCCTTGAATGGCCCGTCGCTTCGCACACGCCCTATCTCCCCAAGACCGTCGACATTCACCAGCAAGATCTCCGGGTCGCTCTCGACATGGGGCCGGACAGACTTGCCAGCTTTGAGGCGGCCATCGTAGGCAACCGCATTGGCCAGCCCCATGATCTGCGGTCCGAAGCGATGCTGCACATCGAGCATGGTGCAGCCGGGATGCCGGTCGGCGTCGTTCGCGGAGGTGATCCCGCAATGCATGAATACGTCCGGAATCAGCCACTTCTGCACGTCAGATCGGTCCGTCTTGCTGACCTCTCTGTTGTCGATGATGGCACCGAGCTGCATGAAATCGCCGAAGAGAACGGCTGCCTGGCCCGCGCGAGATACCGCGAGCAGCACCTCGGGAAGGTTCGCGGCGCCGACCTCGTCGACCAGCACGACGTCGTACGGTCCGTCCATGAGCGGTTTACTAATCCGGAGCCGGGCAAGGGTGGTCGCGACCAGGCGTGCGCTACGGATGATTTCGCCTTCAGCATCTCGGCTCAGCCGCGTGAATTGCTCCTGCACCTTGGCGTACTGGGCTTCGAGGCGCCCCCAGTCACCTTCGGAAGCGTTGAGCCGGGTGCGCAAGACACGCATCTGCGCATCGAGAGTCACCAGATTCCGACGGTCTGCGTCGGCGACGAATGCGCGCTGTGCGTCTGTCGGCGATGCGGCCTCTGCGGCGAGGAGACGCTGCTGGGCACTGTCGCGACTGTCGGTGATCTCCTTGACCAAGGAAGCCGACCGTTCCAATTCCCGACGTGCCTCCAACAACGCCGTCTGAGCATCCCGGAGGTCCGAGCGACTGCAACCGGCAGTGGTCGTCAGCTGCTCCTTTCGGACCTCGAACCGGTGCTGTTGGCGCTTTACTAGATCTTTCGCCTCACGCGCCCGCAGAGTGGCTTCCTGCGCCCGCGCCACGGCCTGTTCCTGGTCGGCTGCCAGCTTCTTCAGCCGGCCGCGATCACGGATCCGCGGAAAACGACGAGTGCCTACGAGATCACAGATTTCGGTGTCGATCAGGTCCGCCGCATGGCTAGCTTGCAGGCAGCGAGCAGCTTGACCGTCAGCGGCCGTAACGAGTTCCTCAATCTCTCGCTGGAGACGGTCGATCTCCGAGTAGGCCTGGCGAGCCGGCTCGAGAGCAAGCCACCGAGTCTCTGCATCGTCGTGAGCCGCTGTCGCGTCCGCTAACCGGAGCTGCGCGACACGACGAGCCTCCTGGCTCTTCGACAGGTCAGATGCCAGCTGAGGAACCGCGGCAGCGGCAGCCGCAGCACGCCTCGCACTGTGATAGGCGTCTGGATCGAAGCCATCAAGCTCTCGCTCCAGGCGAGCCAGTTCGCCTCGCTCTCTCCGGATCTCCACCAAGCGTTGCTCGATGCCGGCGCGTTCCTGACTGACCGCCGTCAGCCGCCGCTCGACCAGCACCGGCAAACAAACCTCGGGGTGTTCGAGAACTTCGGGATGATGCGGTGGGCCGACCCGGAGCAGGTGGCCTTGACGATGTCGTTTGCTTTTCACCGCGCCGAGCAAAGCGTTGTCCACGGCGATGTTGGTCGCGGAGACGAGCAGGACCCTTTTGCCGTCGCGGACCAGCGCATCTATCGCCTCGGTAAGTACGCGGGTTTTCCCGGTTCCGGGTGGGCCCCACACGAGATGGACTCCGCGCCCGCGACATGCTGCAAGGGCCGCGTCCTGGGCGGGAGTGAAGTCACTGACGTGCGGCGGATGGCTGGGCGCCGGAGTAAGCCGCCCTGCTGCAAGATCATGTGCCAGGCCGGCCTCTTTCAGCCCGGCGATGCCCTCCTTGAGCTTGACGAGCAGCCGGGTGGGCGGCTGTTTGCTCTGCCAGAGTTGCGGCTCGGGCAGGTCGATGAACTCGGGAACCCGGAATCGAACCGTCTCGCCTTCCTGCACAGCCTCAAGAACTGCGTACGACGGTCCGGCCTCAAGGCCGTCTGGGCCGGCCAGCCGAAGCGACTCAGTTTGATCGATGCCAGTAAACCGCAGGCCGCGTAGGTCTACTGAGTACCAGCCGGGTTCCGTTGGGCGCGCTCGGCCGAGCCGAAGCGGTCTGCCTACTCTGTTCGGCCCGCCTTCAGCGTTGATCCAAAATTCCAGTGCGCTACACACAAAGTCACGCCAGTCCGGCAAGAACCGACCCCCATCGCCTCTACGCCACCCGCCGCGACACTACCTGGTGTAACCAGATGAGCACTAGCGTGTATCGATGGGAAGGATGGGTGACGCGCCAAGCAAAGCCGGCGAGAACAGGGTAGGCGTTGCCACCCAAATGAGCGGCTGTTAACTCACGTCGTCCGCAAGATCGGACGTTGCACCATAAGCGCTATTCCGCGCGCTGGCGGGCCGGCGACCTCACGGCCGCGGGAGCTCACCGGCTCGTCCGGCCAGGTCGCTGAGGTAGTCGGCCAGGTCGGCGTGTCGGATGCGCCGCAGCCGCCCCATCCTGACGCTGGCCAACCGGCCGTTCCTGATCAAGTCGTAGACCGTCGTGCGGCCGACCCTCAGCAGCTTGGCCGCCTCCTCGACGGTCAGCACCGGCGATTCCGCGTCCGCCTGGCGCGGCGCTGGCGGCGCACCCGCCTCGGGCTGCACCGGTCGGGCCAGCAGCGCCGCGATTCGCAGCCGCTGGTCGAGGGTGAGCGATTCGGCGGCGGCAGCCAGCTGCTGTATCGCCCACTCCACGTCATTGCCGGCCACCCGACCGAACCTAGTCAGGCCCGGAGCCGTCATCGACAGGTGAACCCCTTGTGGGGGACCGCTCCCGGCTAATTGCTCGCCGAGGCTCCGCTTGGCCGGAGCCTCGGCGTGCCGGGGGCCGGCTCAGGCCGCGGTTCGTCGTTTGGCTTTGATGCGTTCGGCGACGGCTCCGGCGGCCTCGTGGTGGAGCTCCTTGGCGACGCTTTGGTAGGTGTCGCGGGTCAGGGTGGTGGTGGAGTGGCCGAGTTGTTCGGAGACGACTTTGATGTCGATGCCGGCTTCGAGAGCGATGGTGGCGGCGCCGTGGCGTAGGTCGTGCAGGCGGATGGGTGGGAAGCCGCCGCGTTTGATTAGGCGGCGGAAGCGCTGGGAGACCGAGTTGGGGTGCCAGGCTCGGGGCCGTCGGGGTGGACGAAGAACAGGCCGGTGTCGGGCCAGGTGGAGCCGGCGGCGAGTTGCCATTTCGCGCGTTGGGCTTTGTAGGTGGTGAAGAGGGCGACGGTGTCGGGGTCGAGGATGACGTCGCGGTTGCCGGCTTCGCTCTTGGGTTTCTTGTGGTGCAGCCGGTCGTCGCCGTGGATGGCGATCTGGTTGATGATGCTGATCTCGGCTTTGCGGAGGCGGACTTCGGCGTCGAGCAGGCCGCAGGTTTCGCCGCAGCGGGTGCCGCGGTAGGCCATGAGGTGCAGCATCGGGTGTAGGTCGGGGGCGTGTTCGGCGGCGTAGTCGAGGAAGTCGGCGAGCAGTTCGTCGGTCCAGACCATGACCGGGCCGGGGACTTCGCCGGTGGTCTTCCAGCGTTCGACGCGTTCGGGTTCCCAGACGATCGGCCGGACTCTGGGGTTCGAGGTCTTCACCAGGGCGGCCGGGTTGGGGACGCCGGCGATGATGCCGTGCCGCAGCGCGTCGTTGAAGGCTTTGCGCAGGGTGGCGCGGATCCGGGATCGGGTGGCGGCGCCGGTGGGGCGGCGTCCGGCGACGCTTTTGCGTACGGCCGGGTCGGGATCGTTCTTCTTCGCGAGCAGTTCCTCGTTGCGTTCCTTGATCTTGCGGACGAGGAGGTGGATGTGGTGCGGGCGGAGCTGGTCGAGGACGACGTCGCCGAGGTGCGGGATGAGATGCGTGGTGATGTTGCAGGCGTAGGTCCGGCGGGTGTTCTCGTCGACTTCGACGTCTTTGACCCAGCTCGCCAAGTATTCGGCGAGAGTGGGGACGCCGGCGAGCGGGCTGTCGGTGCGCAGCCGCTGCCGGACGGTCTCCAGGCCGGGTAGGACGCCGATGGTGCGGCGGCTGTTCTGGATGAGGTCGGCGATCTCGGTCAGCTGCTTCTTGTTCTTCCCAGCGAGTCCGAGCAACTGCCGGACGTGGTCGATCTCGGCCTGAGCATCGTCGCGGTCGGCGAAGCCGGTGCTCGGCCGCAGCTGGCGGCGTTTCCCGTCGGTGGTCAGCGGAAGTTCGAGTTGGTAGGCCCATTGGCCGTAGGTGGCATCAAGTGGCAGCGGTCGTGCAGGATGAATTCCATGGACGGTCCTGGATTTCATGTCGACATCGAGTCACTGGAACAGGCCAGCGGTGGCATCGCGCGCAGCGTCAATGATCAGGAGAAACGCCGGCTTGAGGATGTCTATGCCGGGCCGGAGGCATACGGGGACGTCAGTGTTCACCGGGCGATGAAGCACTTCTGCGACCGCTGGAACGACGGGCTCGATCTGCTGGTCGAGGACGCAAAGAAGATCAGTGACATCCTCGGGCGAGCGGCGGCGGCCTATCGGGCCGTTGACAATGCCAATGCGGCAAGCCTTCGCGCTGACCCGGGGACGCAGGTCACCGGTGGCTGAGCTTGGCGAGACGCAGAGCGCGACGGAGCTCGTTCCGGGCAATCCTGCCACCGTCCGTGCCAATGTAGGTTCCCTTCGGGCCCGTGCGGCCGGCGCTGAATCAGCGGGTAATGGTCTGATCGATATCGACACCGGCGCCTGGGTCGGCAAGTCCGGCGACGCTTTCCGCGAGAAGTTCAGCTACGAACCCAACAAGTGGTACGACGCGGCCAACTCGCTACAGACCGCGTCTGATGCGCTGTCAACTTACGCCGATGTCCTGGAGTGGGCGCAGAAGCAGGCCGGAGAAGCGATCCGCCTCTGGGAGGAGGCTGAAGGGCGCACCAGCCAGGCCAAGCAGGAATACGACCAGGCAGTCGCGCAGGCGGCGCCCGGTCAGGGAGTCGCGCCGTTCGTCGATGCCGGCGAGCCGGGGCGACAAGCTGCGCGAGATGTCCTCAACTACGCGCGAGAGCAGGTGAGTGGCGCTGGCAGCCAAGCGGCAAGCTTCCTGAACAACGAGGCGGCCGCAGCACCCCAGAAGTCATCCTGGCTCGATGAGGCAGGAGACCTCCTGAAGGACGTCGGTGCCGACGTGGTCAACATGCTGGCCTCGATGGGTAACGCGGTGATCCACCATCCGGGCGAGGTGGCGACGGCGGCAGCCGGCATCGGGCTGATGCTCCTGAGTTCCGGAGGCGAAGGACTCGGCGTGGCACTCGACGCGACCGGCGCAGGCGCCGTCGCCGGAGTTCCGCTCAACGTCGTTTCGGCCGCAGGCCTGGCCGCAGGCGCCACCATGACGACGGCGGCCGGGGCATCGCTGATGCAGCATGCCGCAAGTGACGACGCGGTCTCGCCGGTGCAAGGCAGCCAACCACCACGAAGCGTTCCCCGCAAGACCGACCGGTTGAAAGAGCACCTCACCGAGAAGGATCTTGACGGCGCGCGGCGGGAACTTGATGGGGAAGTGGTGGCCCGCAAGTCGGACGGCACGCCGTGGGACCATGTCGACGAGGTCCGCAATGCCCAACGCGGCCTGATCAACCGAATTCGGCAGTTGAAACGCGAAGTCGGCGACGCTCGCCTGCCCGAAGAGCAGCGCTCCGCCGCACAGGATGAACTGGGCGAGGCCAGCCGACTGCTGGATCACTCCGAGCAGTTCGTACCGCGGGTCACCAACTGAGAGGGAGATGCCATGACCGACGTACGAGAGCAGTCCCTCGAAGAGATCGAAGGTGACGCCTGGGGCGATGCGCCGGCCGACGCCACCAAGCTCGTCGCCACGATTCATGAACTGCGCCGCAAACCGATCGGCTTGCTCGAGGTCGAGGACCTTCGAGTGCTGCTCGGCCAGCGGGAAGGTGTCCCGGTGTTGGTTCCGCGAGCACTGGACATCCTTGAGCGCGATCCGTTGACCGAGGGTGACTACTACCCGGGCGACTTACTGAACGCCGTCATGAACCGCGTCCCGGCGGACTACTGGGCTGCCCATCCCGGCGAGTCGGCTCGCCTGCGTGTCTTGGTCGGCACGATCGACGTAGATGAAGTTGACGATGACGAGCTGCGGGCCGATATCGCCGCGTTCCGCGAAGGAGGCACCTCGCAACCGCCGACGCCGTCGCCCGGTCTGCTCTGAGACTGCTCGACGACGCTTGGTCACCCGTGCGCAACAGCGGTCAGCGGCGCGCACGGACTGTCATTGGATCCGCCGCGCGGTGATCAGGCTGCTCCGTGTGTGGTCCGACGGCCGGAACGTCCCGGCCACGACGCTGCTGGTCAGCGGTGGGTGTTATCGGGTGCTGGTGGTCACTGCTGGTCAGGTAGCATGAGCACTCGCGCCCTCGTAGCTCAGGGGATAGAGCAACGGTTTCCTAAACCGCAGGTCGCAGGTTCGATTCCTGCCGGGGGCACCATGGTCAGTGAGCGCTGACCGCCACGGGCCGGGCCAGCGCCGCCCGCACGAAAGCCTCGATCACCGCATTGCTGGGATGAGGCGCGGCCGGCGTCAGGGCCGGCCCGGCCTGCCGGACCACCGCCGGTGGGTGCGCCGGCGAGACGATGTCCCGGTTGTGGCCGACCCCCGGCACCACGTAAAACGTGCTGGGCACCCCCGCCGCCGCGAGCGCGTCGAACAACAGCTCGCTCTGCTGCAGCGGCACCAGGCCGTCGTCCGTCCCGTGGATGATCAGGACCGGTGGTGCCGCCGTCGTCAGGCGGGCGATCGGGTTGGCCGCGGCGACCCGGTCCGGGCAGGTCAGGATCGGACAGCCCAGCAGGGAGGACTCCGGGGAGAGGGTCGAGGCGTGGCAGGCGTCCAGGTGGAACGCCCGGTTGAAGGAGGCGCAGGCGCCGGGCAGCATGTGCGCGTCCAGCTGACCGAAGTCGATCGGGGCGTAGAGGTCCACCACGGCGCGCACGCCGGTGCCGGTGAAGCCGGCCATCAGCGCGGTCCAGCCGCCCGAGGAGTCGCCCAGCACGGCGATTCGGTCCGGATCGAACTCGTACCGGCCGGCGTGGGCGCGCAACCAGCGGATCGCCGCCTGCACGTCGTCCACCTGGGCCGGGAAGAGAGCTTGCCGGCTGGATCGGGTGGACACCCCGGCAACCGCGAAACCGTGCGCGGTGAAGTAGGGGACCAGCGCCGGGGCGTAACCCTTGCCGTCGTCGGCGAGCCAGCCGCTGCCGCCCATCACGATCAGCAGCGGGCGCGGGGTACTGACCGATTCCGCCGGGAGGTAGAGGTCGATCAGGTGGCCGCGGGTGCCGGCTGGCCGCGCGGGGGCGTAGGCCAGGTCACGGAACACCCGGGGCGGCGGGGCGGCCGCGGCGGTCGGTGGCGGGCCGGCGGCGACCAGCACCGTCAGCGTGACGACGAGCGCCGCGGTCAGCGCCAGGAGTCGGGAAAGCGGTCGATTGTGCATGAGGGCTCCCCGGCACGGATCCACGGTGTTGAGCCGATGGTCACCTACGGTGACAACCCCACGATCCGCGATGCGGTTCGCGCACGGAATCCCCCGGGCCGGTTACCCCATTTCGACGTACGCGTGAAGCGGCTCACCGAAATGTGCGGCGCCAGTGGTGGAACGGTTGATCCGGTAGCGGCATTACTGTGTGCGACATGCCAGCGAAACGCCGTGACGCCGAGGCGAACCGGGACCGGATCCTGCGGGCCGCTCAGGAACTGCTCTCCCGCAACCCGGCGGCCAGCATGGACGACCTGGCCCAGGCCGCCGGAGTGGTCCGGCGGACCGTCTACGCGCACTTCCCGACCCGGGACGCGCTGCTCGACGGCCTCTCCGACAAGGTCTCCGCGCACCTGCTCGCCGCGCTCGGCGGCACCGACCGGTCCGGGCTGGAACCGGAGGTCGCCCTCGCCGACTTCGCCCTCACCGTCTGGACCGTGGGCGCCGAGTACCGCCTGCTGATGACCCTGGCGGAGGCCGATCTCGGTGGCGCGTCGCGGCTGCACGAGCTGCTCGCCCCGATCCGGGCGCGTGGTGTGGAACTGCTGGTCCGCGGCCG
This sequence comes from Actinoplanes oblitus, assembly GCF_030252345.1. Lineage (NCBI taxonomy): Bacteria > Bacillati > Actinomycetota > Actinomycetes > Micromonosporales > Micromonosporaceae > Actinoplanes > Actinoplanes oblitus. The sequence continues at coordinate 557,865 of NZ_CP126980.1, forward strand.
GGCCAGCGGCCGGTTCGCCACCCACCTGCCGCCCGGGGTGCTCACCCTGGCGCTGCAGGGGATGACCCTGTCGATGATCCAGGCGGTGAACGAGGGGGTCTGGTCCGACGACGGCACCGGTGTCGCGGTCGCCGTGCTGATCGCCGCCGGACTCGGTCCCGGGGCCGCCGAGAAAGCCGTGGAGCAGGCCCGAAACCTGAAAGTTGCACACGACTGAGCAGTGCCGCTAACCTGCACGCAACTGTGCAGGTTAGGGGCTCCCCGTGTCGTCCGCACTTCACCGTCTGGCCGTCTCCGTCGTCCGCCACCGTGGCCGCACCCTGATCGCCTGGCTGCTCGCCCTGCTGGTGCTGGCCGGCGGCGGACTACTGGTCGCGCGTGGCACCGACGACGCCTTCACCATCCCCGGCTCCGAGTCCCAGCGGGCCCTGGACACGCTCAACCGGGTCTTCCCCGAGGTCAGCGGCTCCTCGGCGCAGCTGGTGATCACCGGGGTCGACCCGGCGACGGTTCAGCCGGCGATCACCGACGCGGTCCGGGACGCCGAACGGGTCGACCAGGTGATCACGGTGATCTCGCCGTTCGACAAGCGGTTCAAGGGCAACCGCACCGGCCACGCGGCGATCGTCACCGTCCATTTCGACGTGGCGTTCATGGACGTCAAGCCGGAGACGAAGGCGGCGATCGACGAGATCGGGGCGGAGCTCCATCGCCGTACCGGAAAAGAGGTCCTGGTCGGCGGCGACGCCTATGCCGACCGGGTGCCGAAGCCCAGCCCGGTCGAAGGCCTCGGCCTGGTCGTGGCCATGATGGTCCTGCTGATCACGTTCGGCTCGATGGTCGCCGCCGGGCTGCCGCTGCTCACCGCGATCCTCGGGGTCGGGCTCTCGGTCGGCCTGCTCTACGGCGCCACCCGCGTGGTCACCGTCCCGTCCACCGCTGTCACCCTGGCAACGATGCTCGGCCTCGCGGTCGGCATCGACTACGCGCTGTTCATCCTGTCCCGGCACCGCGACCAGCTCCGGGCCGGCCTGCCGGTCGCCGACTCGATCGCCCGGGCCACCGCGACGGCCGGCTCGGCGGTGGTCTTCGCCGGACTGACCGTGGTGATCGCCCTGGTCGGGCTGGTGGTGGCGGACATTCCGTTCCTCACCACGATGGGGCTCTGCGCGGCGATGGCGGTGGCGATCGCCGTACTCATCGCGGTCACCCTGATGCCGGCGCTCCTCGCGCTGGCCGGCGATCGTCTGCGGCCGAAGGCCCGCAAGAAGCCGCGTCAGCGGCGGATCGGGATCTACGCGCGCTGGGTGACGGCGGTGACCCGGCGGCCGGTGATCACCATCGTGACGCTGCTGATCGGGCTCGGGGTGCTGGCCCTGCCGGCGGCCGAGCTGCGGCTGGCGCTGCCGGACGGGGCGAGCGAGGTGCCGGGCAGCGCGGCGCGGCGGACCTACGACGCGATCACCGCGGAGTTCGGGCCGGGTCACAACGGGCCGCTGCTGGTCACCGCGGACATCATCGCCTCGCACGACCCGGTCGGCCTGATGAACCGGCTGGGCGCGGAGATCGCCAAGGTGCCCGGCGTCGCGCTGGTGCCGATCGCCACGCCCAACCCGCGCGCCGAGATCGGCATCGTGCAGGTGGTCCCGGCCAGCGCGCCGGACTCGCCGGACACCGCCGAGCTGGTCGCCCGGCTGCGCGCGCTGGAACCGCACTTCCTCGCCGAGTATGGCGTGCACACCGCCGTCACCGGGATCACCGCGGTCGGCGTCGACGTGTCGGCACGGCTCGGTGGAGCGCTGGTGCCGTTCGGCATCCTGGTCGTCGGGTTGTCCCTGGTGCTGCTCACCATGGTGTTCCGGTCGATCGCCGTGCCGATCAAGGCGACCGTCGGTTACCTGCTCTCGGTCGGCGCCGCGTTCGGGGTGACCGCGCTGGTCTTCCAGCGCGGCTGGCTGGCCGGCCCGCTGAACGTGGCGCACACCGGCAGCGTGATCAGTTTCCTGCCGATCATCCTGATGGGCGTCCTGTTCGGACTCGCGATGGACTACGAGGTCTTCCTGGTCTCCCGGATCCGCGAGGAGTACGTGCACACCGGCGACGCCCGGCACGCGATCGACGCCGGGTTCCGGGCCTCCGCGCCGGTCGTGGTGGCCGCCGCCGCGATCATGTTCGCGGTCTTCGCCGCGTTCGTCCCGGAGGGCGCCGCGACTGTCAAGCCGATCGCGTTGAGCCTGGCCGTCGGGGTCTTCGTGGACGCGTTCCTGGTCCGGATGACGCTGGTCCCGGCGGTGCTGGCGCTGCTCGGCGCGCGTGCCTGGTGGCTGCCGGCGCGGCTGGACCGGATGCTGCCGTCCTTCGACGTGGAGGGCGAGGGCGTCACCCGGGAGCTGGCCCTGGCCGACTGGCCGGAGCCGGGCAGCACCGACGTGATCACCACCGACCAGGTGCGCATCGGGCCCGGCGAGCTCGTCAACGTGGTGGGCGACCCGCGATCGACGAGTGCCTTCCTGCTCACCGTCGGCGGCCGGGTGACCGAGGTGCCGGGCCGGATGAAGACGCTCGGCCGGGTCCTGCCGCAGCGCGCCGCCGAGGTGCGCGACGAAGTCGTCCTGATCCGCCGCCCGGAGGCCGCCGCGATCCTGGCGGCCGCCGCCGAGGCGCCGCCACTGCTGCTGATCGAGGGCTTCGACCGGGTGCCCGACCGGGCCGCCGTGCTGGCCGGCCTGCGGGACGCCGCCGACCGTGGCAGCACGGTGCTGGTGACCGGCATTGATCACGACCCCGCCATCCCGACGAGTTTCAAGGTGTCCGCGTGAAAAAGACCTGGATCGGGGTGCTGCTCGTGCCGCTGCTCGCGGCGGGCGCGCTGCTGGCGGCCTTCCACGACCCGGCCGCCCGGCTGGACACGGTGACCGCCGCCATCGTCAACGGTGACCAGCCGGTCGAGCGGGACGGGCAGACCATCCCGCTGGGCCGCGAGCTGGCCGCCAAGCTGGTCGCGCACACCGGCGACAACTACACCTGGGTGCTCACCGGTGCGGCCGACGCCGCGGCCGGGCTGGACTCCGGCAAGTACCGGGTCGCGGTCACCATCCCGGCCAACTTCTCCCGCGCGGCGATCTCCACCGGGAACGCCGCGCCGGCGACGGCGGAACGGGCCCAGGTGGACGTGACCTCCTCGCGTACCTCGAACGGGGTCGATCCGGTGATCAGCCGGACCTTGACCGACGCCGCGGTCGCCACCCTCAACCAGACGGTTGTCGAGACCTATCTCGACAACGTCTACCTCGGCTTCAACCGGATGCACGACCAGCTCGGCGACGCCGCGGACGGCGCCGGCCGGGTGTCCGACGGCGCGCGACAGGTCGCCGACGGCAACCATCAGCTGGTGGTCGGGCTCGGACAGCTCGCCACCGGCAGCGGCGCGCTGGCCGACGGCACGGACCGGCTCAGCGCCGGAGCGTCCACGCTGGCCGGTGGCACCGAGCGACTTCGCGACGGCGCCGCCACGCTGGCCACCGGCACCGGGAAACTCGCCACCGGGGCGTCCCGCCTGGCCACCGGCGCCGGCCGGCTGGAAGACGGCACGAACCAGCTGGCCGGTGGCCTGAGCACGCTGCGGAAGCGGACCGCCGCGCTGCCCGCGCAGACCCGCGAGCTGGCCGACGGCGCGCAGCGGGTGGCCGACGGCAACCAGCGGCTCGCGGACACGGTGGTCCCCATCGCCAACGAGGTGGTGACCGGTATCGACCGGCTGCCCGACCTGACCTCGGCCGCCCGGCAGGCCCGCGAGCTGGCCGATCAGTGTCAGACACCGGCCGACGCGTGCGCGCGGCTGCGCGAGATCGCCGACAAGCTCGTCGACGCCAGCGGCGACGCGGAGACGGCCAAGGCCGGGGTGCGCGACAGGGTGGTCGAGGTCCGCGACGGGATCACCGATCTGGCCGACGGCGCCCAGCGGGTCGCCGACGGCGCCGACCGGCTGGCCGACCAGACCCCGCAGCTGGCCGGCGGGATCAAGCAGGCCGCGACCGGTGCGGTGTCGGTGCACCGGGCGGCCGGGCAACTCGCGGACGGCGCCGGCGAGCTGCGGGCCGGGGCCGGCGAGGCGGCGCACGGGGCGGCCGCGCTCCGCGACGGCGCGCGGCGGCTGACCGGGGGAGCCGATCAACTCGCGGCCGGTGCGAGGGACGCCGCCTCCGGCGCCGATCACCTGACTTCCGGGGTACGCCGCGCCGGCACCGCCGGTCGCCGGCTCGCCGACGGGTCCACCCGGCTCGCCGGTGGCGCCTCCGACCTGGCGGGTGCCCTGGACGACGGCAGCGCGCAGGTACCCAGCTATTCGGCGGCCGACCGGGAACACCTGCGGGCGGTCGCTGCCAGCCCGATCGCCGCGACCGGGCACGGCTTCGACGACCTGGGCGGACTCGTGGCCGGGCCGATCGTGGCCCTGGTGCTCTGGCTGGGCGCGCTGCTCCTGCCGCAGCGGGGCGGTGATCCGCTCACCTGGCGCGGCCCGACCTGGCGCCTGGTGATGCTCGATGCCAAACCCCTTTTCGGGTACGCCCTGGGCCAGGCTCTCGTGGTGACCGCTGCCGCCGAGGTGTTCCTGCGTCTCGGGCCGTGGCGGCTGCTCGCCCTGCTGGGCGTGGACGCGCTGATCGCCGTGGTGTTCGCGCTGGTGGTGCGGGCGCTGGTGGTCGGGTTCGGCGGGACCGGGCGGCTGCTCGGGGTGGTGGTGCCGGTGATCGCGCTGGCCACCGTCGTGGTGTCCGGGGTGCCGGCGACGCTCGCCACCGTCGCGAGCTACCTGCCGACGTACGGGCCGGTGATCGCGGTGCGGGCGCTCACCGCGCACGGCGGCGCGGCCGGGCCGGGGATCGCGCTGACGCTGGGCTGGCTGGTGATCGGGGTGCTCGGGGTGCTGTGCGCGACGGCGTACCGGCGGACGATCCGGATGGTGCCGGCGCTGCTCGTGCCTTAGCCGTCAGTGGCACGAAGACGGGATGGAAGCGCTCCCAAGGCGTCTCTAGTGTTCGTTGTGGTCCTGCTGATCCATTTCAGACTCGAGGAATCACGATGAACTGGCGTCCCGCTCTTGCCGTCCCGGCTGTCGCCGCTGCCGCGTTGCTCGCGCTGACCGCCTGCAAGCAGGACACCGTGGCGGCTCCGGGGGCCGTGACCTCCCCGCAAGCGGCCGCGGCCTCCCCGAAGGCGGCCACGGCCTCCTCGCCGCACGCCGGCGCACCGGCCGCGACCAGGACGAAGACCGCTCGCCCGGCCAAGACGCCGACCAGTGACCCCGGTGACGGGGATGGCCTGTCCGGTGACGCGGGCGACCCGGACGCGCCGGCCTGCGCCACCGCCAACCTGAAGATCACCATCGACGAGGCGGAGGGCGCGGCCGGGCACAGCATCGCGCCGGTGCACTTCCGCAACACCGGGCCGCGGTGCTGGATCGAGGGCTACCCGACGGTCGTCACCGGCGCCGGTGCCACCGCCGGCAAGACCCCGAGCGGGTACGGCGGCGGCCTGAGCGACGGCTCCGAGCCCTCGCCCTATCTGCTGGAGAAGGGCGACACCGCGTCCGCCGTGATCGAGGCGCTGAACGCCAACGCGGACGGCACCGCCTGCACGGCGGTCACCACCCTGCGGGTCAGCCCGCCGAAACAGAGTTCGTCGGTCAAGCTCGGCTGGTCGGGCGGCTGTGCCGAGTTCCAGGTCCACCCGGTCGTCCGCGGCACGACCGGCCAGGACGGCTGACCACCCGGCGGCCCGGCGGATCAGGCGGTGACCGCGGGGAGGATCTTGCCGGTGATCGCGCGGAGCTGGTCGATCTCGGCCTCCGAGAGGTGATCGAAGATCAGGCGGCGGACCTCGGCCACGTGGCCGGGCGCCGCCGCGGCCAGCACCGCCATGCCCTCGTCGGTGAGCGTGGCGATCTGCCCCCGCTTGTCGAAGGCGCAGGCCCGCCGGGTCATCCAGCCGCGCTGCTCCAGGCTGGCCACCGCGTGTGACAGCCGGCTGGTGGTGGTGCCGACCAGGCGGGCCAGGTCGGTCATCCGCATCGCCCGGCCCGGCGCGCCGCTGAGCGTGGCGAGAATCTGGTAGTACGCGTGCGGGATGCCGGCGTCGTCGCGCAGCTGCCGGTCGAGCGCGCTCGGCAGCAGCATCAGCAGCTGGGTCAGATTGAGCCAGGCGGCCATCTCCGGGCTGCTGAGCCAGTGCGGCTCCGGAGCGGCGGTCATGACGGCCTCCTGAGTCATGTGGTCTGCATCCCCATCACGTGGGCGTTGATGTCCCGCACCGCCTCACCCAGGTCGGTGATCTCGAGCACCTCGACGCCGTGCGCCCGCAGGGTCTCCACGCCGGTGCAGTCGGCGAAGTGCAGCGGCTCGCGCAGCGCCAGCGCCACCCGGCGGATGCCGGAGGCCAGGATCAGCTCGGTGCACGAGACCGGCCGGGACTTGCGGGTGGTGCACGGCTCCAGGGAGGTGTACATCGTCGCCCCGGCCAGATCGAGACCGCGCCCGGCCAGCTTGGCGAGCGCCTCCTCCTCGGCGTGGAAGTGCGGGTCGGTCTCCCCGGTGTACCCGGTCGCCATCGGGTTGCCGGCCGCGCCGACCACCACCGCGCCGACCGCGTAGTGCGTCGGCGACGGAGGGGAGAGCCGGGAGAGGTCGATGGCCGATCGTGTCCAGAAGCGGTCGGCCTCGGTCGGAAGCGTCATGCGGCACCGGTCAGGTCGAGGGTGTGCGCGGTGTGGTCGCGCTTGGCAGCAAGGTAGCGGGCGTTCGCTTCGGACAGATGAACACCCGTGCGGATCTGCTCGGTCACCTCGACGCCGAGGTCACCGAGTTGCCCGGCCTTGTCCGGGTTGTTGCTGAGCAGCCGGATCCGGTCCACGTCCAGCGCGTGCAGCATCTGCGCCGCGGCGGTGTAGTCCCGCTCGTCCTCGCCGTGTCCGAGCGCGAGGTTCGCCTGATACGTGTCCAACCCGGTGTCCTGCAGAGCGTACGCGTCCAGTTTCGCGTACAGGCCGATTCCGCGACCCTCCTGACGCAGGTAGAGCAGGATCCCGCCCGCTTCGGTGATCCGCTCGGCGGCCTCCCGCAGCTGCGGGCCGCAGTCGCAGCGCTGGCTGCCGAAGACGTCCCCGGTGAGGCACTCGCTGTGCGGGCGGACCAGGGGGTTCGTGGCGTTGCGCCAGTCGCCGAGGCCGAGTGCCAGGTGCTCGCGCCCGTCGGCGAGGCCGATGAAGGTGAACACCTCGGCGGTGGTGTGGTAGCCATCCGGAAACTCCAGTGGCACCGTTACCCGGGTACGGACTCGCGCCGCCGGAGGCCTCACCTGCGCTGTCGCCTGGCCGATCGTCACCGTCATCGCAACCCCCACGGTTGTTGAAGTTTCACCAACACTATTCGCCGGTTGCTCTTGAAACTTCAACGACGATCCGAGTGCGTTACATCACCAGGTAAAAAACTCAGCTCGGCAATGGGGACGGCGAGGTGCCGCGGGCGAACCGAAATCGGGAGCGAGCCCGGACCTCAGCGGACCGCGCCGGGGCAGCGGGCCGGAACGGTAGCGTTCTATGATCGCCCGGCCGCGCGGTGATCGGAACCGCCGGATCGCCCCGGAGGATCCCCATGCGTTACCACGTGCGGCTTGCCGCGCTCGGCATGACCCTGTTCAGCACGGCCTCCGTGGCCGCGTTCGCGTCGCCGGCGCAGGCGGCGTCGGCCGGTACGGCAGCCGTGGTCGAGACGAGCAAGGTGCAGTACAAGGCGGCCAAGGGCAAGCGGAACAAGGTCGTGGTGACCCGCTCGGGAAACAGCATCACGATCGACGACGTCGTGGCGATCACGCCGGGCCGGGGCTGCAAGAAGGTGGACCAGACCAAGGTCCGCTGCACCACGAGGACGGCGCCCACCCGGGTCCGGGTCTACACCTACGACCGCGGCGACTCGATCGTCAACAACACCGACGTGCGGATGACCGCGGCGAGTGGCACCGGCAACGACCGGGTCTACGGCGGGTCGCGGGGTGACCGGATCGCCGGCGACGACGGCGCCGACAAGCTCTACGGCCGCGGTGGCGACGACTACCTGAACGGCTGGGACGGCGACGACCTGGTCCGCGGCGGCGACGGCGCCGACAACATCGAGGACTCGAGCAGCAAGAACTCCGGCAACGACGTCATCCACGGCGACGGCGGCAGCGACCTCATCAACGGCGAGACCGGCAACGACAAGCTCTACGGCGAGGACGGGTCCGACCTGATCTTCGGCGGCCCAGGGCGGGACCGCATCGAGGGCGGCTACGGCCCGGACACCCTGCAGGGGGACGACTGTTACCGGGGCGCGGACTTCGGGCCCTGCGTGGCGTCGGACGTCCTGCTCGGTGGCCCTGACGTCGATCTCGTCGACTACAGCACCAGCGACGAGCCGATCACTGTCGACCTGGACGGCGCGAGTCGCGACGACGGGCAGGCCGGCGAGCACGACACCGTCGGCGCCGACGTCGAGAACCTCACCGGTGGCAACAAGAGCGACCGGCTCACCGGCAACAACGCCGCCAACGTCATCGGCGGACGCGGGGGGAACGACGTCATCCACGGCGGCGGGGGTGACGACCAGTTGGAGGGGCTGGCCGGTCGCGACACCGTGTACGGCGACGCGGGTGACGACGTCCTGCTCGGCGGGGACGAGGGGCCGGCCGTCGCCGACCGGCTCGACGGCGGCGTCAACGGCACCGCCGGCGACCGATGTGTGGCGACGGCACACGACACGCGGGTCAACTGCGAGCACTGAGCCGCTCGTCAGGCCTGCTCGCCCGGCACCGGATGCAGGGCGCAGGACCGGCCGGCCGGGGCCGGGACGAAGTAGTCGCTCTTCTTGAGGCGCTGTTCCGACTCCGGGTGCCGGCTCCGCTGCCGAGGGACCTTCAACATCCGCGGGATGTGCTTCGCGCAGTGGATGTAGGCCTCCTGCACCCGGGCGACCACCCACAGCCGCGCGCGGAGTCCGGGCGGCGTGCCCGGCCGCTCGTCCGGGTCCTCGACGATCTCCGCGGTGCCGTTCACGTGCAGGCCGATGACCTCCTGGAAGTCGATGAAGAGCAGCCCGACGTGACCGTTGTCGGTGATGTTCCCGAGGCTCGCCATCACCCCGTTGCCCCGGTACTCGGGCCAGCTGAGGTGTTCCTCGTCGAGCACCCGGACGAAGCCGGGCGGCCCGGCCCGGAAGGTGCTGTCGCAACGGCCGCTCGGGTCGGCGGTGGCCAGGAACATCATCTCCTGCCGGCCGATGAAGCGGCGCATCCGGTCGTTGAGGTGGTGCAGGGTCTGCCGCGCGGCGAAGGCGTCGGCGCGCTCCCGGGTGCCGAGTTGGTCCTGCAGCTGTCGTTCACCGTGGTTCATGATGGCCTCCCTGCCGCGCGGCTACCGACGCCCCGTTGCGCACGAGTGTCAGAGAGTAGTCATCTGATTGCATAGCGTTGCAACTTGCATCTAGCGACGTCTATTGTGGCTGATCCCACGCGCGGGCGACCGCATCTCCGCAGCGTCCGCCCCGGGTGGCCGGGCCCCGCGGCCCATGCCGTCGCGTCGATCGGGCGACTCACATGTCACCCGAACGGGTGACACGTTCCGCCAATGCGGCTGACGTGGCCGAGGGAACTTCGCGGTCATTCGCCGGATTCGGCGGCGGGCGCTCCGGGCGTACGAAACACTGCCGCTACCTGGTTTGGCGCGTCGCGACGGGAACGTATCGTCACGCGCTGTATAGACAGCCGACAGGTAACAGTCCGTAATGGACAGACGGACGCCCCAGAGAGCGCCTCTTGAATGGTCGTTTAGGGGTGATTCGAGGCCGTCCTTCGTGGGCCGACCCCCTTTCCGTTACCTAATCGAGAAAGGAACGTCATCGTACGTACCTACGCTCCGGCGCACTCACTTCCATCGGAGGACCTATTTCGATGCGTCCATATCAACGCAGCGTGAGCGCGGCCGCGAGCCCACAGGCTCTTCGAGCCCTTGGCGCCGCGGCTCTCGCGACCGCGCTGACTCTTGGCTTCTCCGGGCCGGCCTTCGCGGCCGAGGCGGACATCCCGTTCATCAGCGAGATCCACTACGACAACGTCGGCTCGGACAGCGGCGAGGCGATCGAGGTCCAGGCCCCGGTCGGATATGACCTGACCGGCTGGCAGGTCGTCCTGTACAACGGCACCGGTGGCGGCACTTACGGCACCGCGGCCACCCTGAGCGGCGCCGTTCCGGCGGCCGGCGTGGTCGTGCAGACCTACCCCACCGACGGCCTCCAGAACGGCGCCCCGGACGGGGTGGCCCTGGTCAAGCCGGACGGCACGGTCGCCGAGTTCGTCAGCTACGAGGGCAGCTTCGCCGCCACCAGCGGCCCGGCCGCCGGCCAGACCAGCACCGACATCGGCGTGGCCGAGACCAGCAGCACCCCGGTCGGGTCGTCGCTGCAGAAGGTCAACGGCACCTGGCAGGCCCCGGCCACCAGCTCGTTCGGCACGCTGAACGGCGGTGGGACCACCGAGCCGGAGCCGCAGCCGACCGGCTGCACCACCCCGGTCACCAACACCATCGCCGAGGTGCAGGGCCCGGGCGCCGCGTCGCCGCTGGCCGGCAGCAAGGTGACCGTCGAGGGCGTGGTCACCGCGGTGCACACCACCGGCGGGTTCAACGGCTTCTACCTGCAGACCGAGGGCACCGGCGGAACCCACTCGGGCACCGCGTCGGACGCGGTCCTGGTCTACGGCAGCACCGCGAACCTGCCCGCCGTGAGCATCGGTGACAAGGCGCGGGTGACCGGCACGGTCACCGAGTTCAACGGGCTCACCGAGCTGACCCTGGGCGCCAAGAGCGACACCCAGGTCTGCGCCACCGGTGTGACCGTGCCGGCCGCCGTCCCGCTGAGCCTGCCGGCCGGCGACGCCGTGCGCGAGGCCGTCGAGGGCATGCTGGTCGCCCCGACCGGCAAGTACACGGTGTCGGACACCTACCCGGTGAACAACTACGGCGAGCTGGTCCTGACCGCCGGCGACTCGGTGGCGAAGGTGCCGACCGACGTGGCCAAGCCGGGCAGCGACGAGGCCAAGAAGCTGAAGGCCGCGAACCGCGACGGCCGGATCCTGCTGGACGACGGCAAGACCACCAACCTGTCGACGGCGAACCTCGCGCCGCCGTACATCAGCAAGGACGCGCCGGTCCGGACCGGCGACACGGTCGCCTCGTTCGGGCCGCTGGTGCTCGACTACGCCTACGGCGACTGGCTGCTGGAGCCGACCACCCCGGTCGACGCCACCACCCCGGCCGCGAACCGGACCACCTTTACCGCGAGCAACCCGCGTACCGCCGCCCCGGCGGCCGTGGGCGGCGACATCAAGGTGGCCAGCTTCAACGTGCTGAACTACTTCGTGCACTTCGGTGGCGACGCGCGTGGTGCCACCGACGCCGCGGCGCTGGCGAAGCAGCAGGCGAAGATCGTCTCGGCGATCTCCTCGCTGGACGCCGACGTGGTAGCCCTCATGGAGATCGAGAACTCGGTCCGGTTCGAGCCGAACGACCCCCAGCTGGCGCTGAAGACCCTGGTCGGCGCGCTGAACGAGCGGGACGGTGCGGGCACCTGGGACTACGTCCGCACCCCGGCCGAGCTGCCCGGCCCGGCCGAGCAGGACCTGATCACCACGGCCATCATCTTCAAGCCGGCCAAGGTCACGCCGAAGGGCGCGTCCCGGTCGCTGAGCGACGAGACCGTGTGGTCGAACGCCCGCGAGCCGATCGCGCAGACGTTCACCGCGGGCAGCATCGACTTCACCGTGGTGGCCAACCACCTCAAGTCGAAGAGCGCCTCGGTGACGCCGACCGGTGACAATGTGGACGCCGGTGACGGGCAGGGCCCGTACAACGGCGACCGCAAGCGCCAGGCCGCGTCGCTGGTCGAGTTCGTCAAGGGCGTCGAGAAGGACAGCGGCACCGACAAGGTGATCCTGCTGGGTGACTTCAACTCGTACACCCAGGAGGACCCGATGCAGGTCCTCTACGGCGCCGGCTACACCGACGTGCACACCACCAAGGCGCCCGGCAAGTCGTCGTACGTCTTCGGTGGCGAGTCCGGTTCCCTGGACCACGCGCTGACCACGCCGTCGCTGACCGAGCGGGTCACCGGCGTCGACATCTGGAACATCAACTCGGTCGAGTCGTACGCCTACCAGTACACCGGGTACGCGCCGTTCTACAGCGCCACCCCGTACCGGGCCAGCGACCACGACCCGGTGGTGATCGGCCTGGACACCGGCGCGCCCAAGCCGGTCGACCTGCAGCTGCTGAACATCAACGACTTCCACGGCCGGCTCGAGGCGCCGACCGCCGGCACCGGTGGCGCTGCCCAGCTCGTCGGCCTGGTCGACAAGCTGCGCGCGGAGAACCCGAACACCATCTGGAGCTCGGCCGGTGACAACATCGGCGCCTCCACCTTCATCTCGGCGATCGACAGCGACAACCCGACGATCGACGCGCTGAACGCCGGTGGCCTGGCCGTCTCGGCGGCCGGCAACCACGAGTTCGACAAGGGCATCGCCGACCTGACCGGCCGGGTGCGGGACCGGGCCAAGTTCCCGTACCTGGGCGCCAACGTCTACCTCGACGGCAAGCGGGCGCTGCCGGCGTACTCGGTGCAGACCGTGAACGCCGTCAAGGTCGGATACATCGGTGTGGTCACCGAGCAGACCTCCACGCTGGTCAGCCCGGACGGCATCAAGAACGTCGAGTTCCACGACCCGGTGGCCGAGGCGAACGCCGTCGCGGCGCAGCTCTCCGACGGTGACGCGGCCAACGGGGAGGCGGACGTCCTCGTCCTGCTGGCCCACGAGGGCGCGGCGACCGAGAACATCACCACCGCCGACGCGCTCCAGAAGGACTCGGTCTTCGGGGACTTCACCAGGGTCAGCGCGGACATCGACGTGATCTTCAGCGGGCACACGCACCAGCCGTACGCCTTCGAGATCCCCGTCCCGGGCACCGGCAAGACCCGTCCGGTGCTCCAGGCCGAGGACTACGGCCTGCGCCTGGGCCGCGCGGTCGTCACCTACGACCCGGCGACCAAGTCGGTCACCGGCTCGACCGCCGAGCTGCTCGACGTCAAGGGCTACCCGGAGAACAGCACCGTCGCGGGCATCGTGGCCGCGGCCAAGACGACAGCTGCCGAGCTGGGCAAGCAGAAGCTCGGCTCGATCACGGCGGACATCAAGCGGGCGTACTCGGCGACCGGGTCCGAGGACCGCGGCGCCGAGTCGGTGATGGGCAACTTCATCGCCGACGTGCAGCTCGACCAGACCAGCGACGCCGGTCGCGGCGGCGCGCAGATCGCCTTCATGAACCCGGGCGGCCTGCGCAACGACCTGCTCTACGGCACCGACGGGACGGTCACCTACTCGCAGGCATTCGCGGTACAGCCGTTCGCCAACGACGTGGTCACCCAGACCCTCACCGGTGCCCAGATCAAGCAGGTGCTCGAGGAGCAGTGGCAGCCGGCCGGGGCGTCCCGCCCGGTGCTGCACCTGGGCTCGTCCAAGGGCCTCACCTACTCCTACGACGTGAACCAGCCGCGCGGGTCGCGGATCATCGCGTCGTCGCTGAAGCTGAACGGGGTCACCCTGGACCCGAACGGCACGTACCGGGTGACGTCGAACTCCTTCCTGGCCGCCGGTGGCGACAACTTCACCACCCTGGGCAAGGGCACCAACCGGATCACCACCGGTGACAACGACCTGACCATGCTGGTCAACTACTTCGCCAAGCACTCCCCGATCACCGCGGACGCCAAGCCGCGCAGCACCGCGGGTGTCTTCGACACCACGGCGCCGACCGGGACGTACGCGGTGAACGCGGCAGCGATCTGGCCGGGCCAGACGGTGACTCTCACGCAGTCGGCGCTCTCCGACGACGTGACCGCGGCCGGGACGATCAAGCAGGTGGTGAGCTGGGGCGACGGCAGCGCGGCGGAGACGCTCGAGGCCGGTGCCACCAAGGCGGCTCACGCGTACGCCGCGGCCGGCAGCTACACGATCACGGTGGCGCTGACCGACGAGGCCGGCAACACCGCGACCGTCTCCGGCGGCACCGTGGTGGTGGCCGCCCAGACCGGCAAGTACACACTGGACAAGTGCCTGGCGTGGTCCGGCGAGACGGTCACCGTGCAGCCCAGCGGGGTCACCGGTGCCGACAGCTTCCGGGTCAACTGGGGTGACGGCACGGTCGGCGGCCTGACCCACGCGTACGCCAAGGGTGGCAGCTTCACCGTCACCGTGACCCCGGTCAACGCGGCCGGCGCCGGTCAGACCGTCAAGGTCGGCTCGGTGCTGGTGGTCAAGGACATCATCGCCCCGGTGGCCGGTCTGACCCTGCCCCGGGACGCCGACCGGGCAGCCTCCTGGCAGCAGGTCAACGGCACTGTCGTCGACCTCGGCTCGGGTGTCGACACCGTCTCGGTGAAGCTGATCGAGCAGCGGTCCGGCAAGTGGTACTACTACGCGGCCGGTACCTGGACCGTCGCCTCCTCGGAGAAGGACGCGTCGGCTCGCGCCACGGCGGTGAACGCGCTGCTCGACCCGTTCTTCGGGTGGCACGCTGCGGTCTCCGGTGTCGACAAGGGCACGCTGAAGGTCTCCTGGTGGGCGACCGACAAGGCGGGCAACCAGTCGTTCGTCGCGACCCACACACAGCGGATCACGAAGTAGTCCCGCTGTCGTAGTTCCGCCGGCAGCCCCCGTCGCGTCGCGGCGGGGGCTGCCGTCATGTCGCGGTCAGCGGAAGGCCGCGTCGCAGTGACGCAGGAAGGCGGACAGCGCCGGACTTGCCCGGTCCTGCCAGACCAGCGCGAGCAGCGCCGCGATGCCGACCCCGTCGACCGGGATGCTGACCAGGTCCGGATGCGCGGCGGCAATCGACTCGCTGAGCACGGCGACCCCCAGGCCGCGGCGGGCCAGGCCGGCCACGGTGTCCGGCGAGGTGGCGACGAGCGCGACCGCCGGTCGCAGCCCGGTCACCCCGGCGAAGGCCCGATCCAGAACGTCCCGGATGCCGGTCCCTTCCGGCAGGCAGATTATTTCGTACGCGGTGAGCCCGGTGACAGTGACACTGCCCCGAGCAGCGAGTTCACTGCCTGGCGCGGTCAGCGCCACCAGACGCTCGCTCGCGATGATCCGGGAGGCGAGATGGTCGGGTGGCTCGCCGGCCAGCCCGGCCAGGGCGACGTCGAGGCTGCCGGCGCGCACCCCGGCGACCAGGTGATCCGAGTTCGCCTCGGCCAGCTCCAGCTCGATGCCGGGATGCTCACGGTGGAACCCGGCGAGCGCGTCGAACAGCGGCGCCACCTCGCAGCCGATCACCATCCCGATGGTCAGCCGGCCCCGGACCAGCCCCTTGACGTCGTCGATCGCGTCCCGCAGGTCCAGTGTCGAATCGAGTGCCGCCCGGGCGTGCCGCAGCGCCGCCGAGCCGGCCTCGGTCAGCCGGGCAACCCGGCCGCTGCGGTCGAAGAGCTCCGCGCCGAGCTCCTGCTCCAGCGCCTTGATCTGGGCACTCACCCCGGACTGGGTGATGTGCACCCGGGTCGCGGCCCGGGTGAAGCTGCCGGTCTCGGCGACCGCGACGAAGTACTCCAGCTGCCGCAGATCCATGAGTCCTGATTGTAGTAGGTATGAAAACCATTCGTTGGACTTGTGGAGCCACGCGCGGCAAGGTGGAGTCATGAGCGAACGAGAGAAGGCAATGCACCCGGAGGACTTGACCCGTTTGTTCGTCGAGCGCGCCAATGCCAAAGACGCCGAGGGCCTCGCGCTGCTGTATGAGGAGGACGCCGTGATGGCCTATCCGCCAGGCAGCGAGACCGTCGGCCGCGCCGCGATCCAGAAGCTGTGGGCGGAGCTCCTGCCGAAAATGCCGGCTTTCGAGCCCGAGACCCCGCTGCCCACGCTGATCAGCGGCGACCTGGCCCTCACCTCGACCCCGCCGAAAGACGGAGCCGGGGCGCGGGCACAGGTCGTCCGCCGTCAGCCCGACGGCTCCTGGTTGCGCGTGCTGGACCACCCGGAGCTGGGTCGGTCCTGACCTCAGATCGCCAGAGGCTGGCCCACCCGAAGCCGGTTCGGGCTGCTCAGGCGACTCGCATTGGCGCGGTAAAGGGCCTTCCATCCGCCCTTGACGCGGTAACGCGCGGCGATGCCGGACAGGGTGTCGCCGCGCCTCACCACGTAGGTGCGGGTCGCCTTCAGCGGCGTCGTGTAGGACGCCAGGCGGTAGGGGCCCACCGACGTGCTCTTACGCGCCTTGGTGAGGCCGCGACGTCCGCATGTGGGCCAGGCACCGATGCCCTGGTTGCGCAGCACCCGCTCGGCGACCAGGATCTGCTCGCTCTTGGAGGCCAGATTGGCGGTGGAGCCGTATTTGCTGCCGCCGTGCGCCCGCCAGGTGCCCCGGCTGAACTGCAAACCGCCGTAATAGCCATTCCCGGTGTTGATTCTCCAGTTTCCACCGGATTCGCACTTGGCCACGGCGTCCCAGTTCACGTTCGGGGCGGCGCTGGCCGGGGACGCCTCGACGGCGAGCAGGCCGATGGCGCCGGCCAGGCCGGCCATGGCGATGCCGAGAGTGCGCTTGAGAGTGGTGCGCTTGCTCTGTGCGGGCCGATTCAGGGCGCGCGGGGACTGGGCTCGCCGGGACAGGGCACGACGAACCCGCTTGTTCAGGTGAAGCATGAAGTTTTCCTCCACGCCTGCGAGGTGAGCTGTCGGGTTCGGGCCGAGGAGCCCGGCCGCTTGAAGTGCGGCTTCACCCCGAGGTGCGCTCCGGAGAGCGCGCCGAGGAACTGTGGGTCCCCCGCTCCATGCCTGTGGGTTGTTGACCGTGACCAGCAGGCAGGACTCGGCGTTCCGGCCACGGTGTCCGCGAATTGCGGACTGTCGACGGTAGCCACCGCTTCATGGAACTGACCAAGACCGGAAGCGGGGCCGGTGACTTTGTTCTCACAAATTAGCCGCTTTGATCTTCCTTTGTGTGACTAACTCCCCGAGTTCTTGAGTCGCGCCGGGACTTGCCACCACCGTGGTCCACCATGCGGGGGAAAAGCCCGACGGGGCGGGATTGTCAGCGTCCGCAGTGGGTAAAGAGAGCCTGCTTTTTGGAGTTTCACCCGCATGCCGTTCCGGCGTGATCGGCGGCCCGGGCGCGCTCCTCCCGCACACCGTGCGCCTCTGCCCTGGGCGCGATCGGGGCGACAGACGCATTTTGGCTGCATGGCGCGATCTTTGTTACCCACGGGTTGCCTACGAGCCAGGCATAGGGTGCACAATCTCCGACCATGAGCGATCTCCCCCGAGACTTCGACGTCGTCGTCTACGGCGCCACCGGCTTTGTCGGGGCACTGGTGGCGAAACACCTCGCCGGGCACGCGCCGGCCGGCACCCGCATCGCCCTGGCGGGGCGCTCCGCCGCGAAACTGGCGGACGTCAAGTCCCGGCTGAACGTCGACTGGCCGGTCCTGATCGCCGACGCCGCGGACGCCGAAGCGCTGGCCACGGTCGCCGCCCGCACACGCGTGGTCATCACGACGGTCGGGCCGTACGCCAAGTACGGGCGTCCGCTCGCGCACGCCTGCGCCGCCGCCGGCACCGACTACGTCGATCTGACCGGAGAAGTGCTGTTCGCCCGGGACAGCATCGACGAGAACCACGAGCTCGCTCGCAGCACCGGTGCGCGGATCGTCCACTCCTGCGGCTTCGACTCCATTCCGTCCGATCTCGGCGTGCACGTGCTGCACCAGCGGGTCGAACAGGACGGCGCGGGCGAACTCACCGAGACCACGCTGGTGGTGACCAGCATGAGCGGCGGGTTCAGCGGCGGGACGATCGACTCGATGCGCAACCAGGTCGACGTACTGAAAAAGGAGCCGTCGCTGCGCAAGGTGGCCGGCAGTCCCTACTCGCTGAGCCCGGACCGGCACGCCGAGCCGAAGCTGGGCCGGCAGAGCGACATGGACACGATCCCCGCCTCCGAGGTGCACCCGAAACTGCGGGGCCGGCTCGCCCCGTTCGTGATGGCCTCCTACAACACCCGGGTGGTGCGGCGGACCAACGCGCTGCGCGGCTGGGCGTACGGTCGCGGTTTCAGATATCGCGAGGCGATGAGCGTCGGCGCCTCGCCGCTCTCCCCGCTCCTGGCCATCGGCACCAAGCTCGGCCTGGGCGCCCTGGTCGCCGGCCTCGCGGTGCCGCCCACCCGCTACCTGCTGGACCGCGTCCTGCCCAAGCCCGGCGAGGGCCCGAGCGAGAAGGTCCAGCAGAACGGGCACTTCACCATGGACATCTTCACCACGACGACCACCGGCGCCCGGTACACGGCCCGGGTCCGCGCCAAGGGCGACCCCGGTTACGCCGCGACAGCGGTCATGCTCGGCGAGTCCGCGCTGGCCCTGGTCCTGGACCGGGACGCCCTCCCGCCGTCGGAGGGCGGCGTCCTCACCCCGGCGACGGCCATCGGCGACGCCCTGGTGAACCGGCTCCGGGCGGCTGGCTTCGAGATCACCGCTCGCAAGGTGTAGCTGCTGACGGCGGATCGCCGCGGTTGTCCACAGTTGAGCTTTGTCCACAGCCCGCCCGTCCGCCCGGCCGCACTTCCGCCACACTGATTGCGGGGGCTACCCCCTTGGGGGAGGGCGGGCTGACGGGTTCGGCGGGGTAGGCGGGCGAAGATCGAGAAACTGGACATTCCGGTCGTCACGCGTCGCTGAACGATGGGCCGCCGACCTGAAAATGACCGTCGCAGTGAGCCTCTCCGCCTTCAACGGCTGGCGTCTCGGCCCCACCGACCGGGTCCCGGCCACCGACCGGGTCCCGGCCACCGATCGGGGCGTCAGCGTCTTCTCCGGGTCCTTCAGCGAGCCATCGGGACCGTTGCCGGGATTCGTCCGGTGGCCGGCGCACGCGGGTCAGCGGCGACGGGCGATCAGTTCGAAGACGTGCCAGTGTTTGGGGCCGCTGAAGGCGGGGCCCACCTCGTCCTCCTCGTGCCAGTGTTCGGTGGTGAGGCCGGTGGCCAGGGCGGCGGCTTCGGCGGCGGTCAGGAAGGTCATGTTCGGCGAGCCGGCCCAGGCGTCGTGCACGCCGAACAGGTCGACGGCGATCAGGCCAGCCGGGCGCAGGGCCGCGCGGATCAGGGTCCACAAGCGATCGAACGAGTGGCGGGGCTGGTAGGGCAGCGCGTAGCCGGCGTAGATCAGGTCGGCGGGCGGCAGCTCGGTGATCTGCTCGAAGGCGAGCAGGTGGGCGGTCAAGGCCGGGTGGGTTCGGTCGGTGGCGGAGAGCATGGTGGGTTCGCTGTCGTAGGCGTGCACCCGCCAGCCCGCCTCCAGCAGGGCGCGGGTCTCGCGGCCGGCGCCGCAGCCCAGGTCGACGGCGGTGCGGTCGCGTCCGGGCCCGGCCAGGTCCAGTGCTCGGCGGAGGGTTTCCCGGATGTCGCGGTCGCCGTGGCCGGCGTTGTAGCGCGCCCAGTGCCCTTGGGCGTGTGCCGGGTGGGTCGCCGTGGTGCCGATGCCGTCGGGGCCGGATGGCGGGCCGAGGCGGGCGGCGTCGGTCGGGGTGTCGGGTCCAGCGACGCTGCACTCGGCGGGGGTGGCCGGGCTGTTGGGTTCGGCGGGAGTGGCCGGGGCGTTCGGCTGGGCGGGAGTGGCCGGGCTGTTGGGTTCGGCGGGAGTGGCCGGGGCGATCGGCTGGGCGGGAGCGGTCGAGGCGTTCGGCTGGCCGGGGGTGGCTGAGGGCGTACCGGAAAGGGGTGACATGGGGGTAATCGTGCAGTGCCTGGTGGCTCGGGAGAAAGCGCCCAGAGGGCGCTCCGGAGCGCGATCCATGATCCGACGGATGGGCGGTCGAGAATTGGTGAGCGTGACCTGTCGATCGCCACTAGCCGCATACGGTCCTGATGGGCAGGATCTGAAGAGTGACCGCCAGCCCGCTGCCGCACCCGCTGAGGTTGGCGGGTCATGGTGTCGTGCTGCGCGAGTGGCGCCCGGATGATCTGCGCGATCTCGTCACGCTCCTGGACGAGCCGGACATCGCGCGGTGGACGCCGATGCCGTCGCCGTTCGATGTGGAGGCCGGGCTGGCCTATCTGAAACGGGCGCGGCAGGGTCGCCTGACCGGGCGGCGGATACAGCTCGCGATCACCGCTGACGGTGGTGCGCCGCTTGGCGAGGTGCTGCTGTTCGGGGTCAATGCCACGCTGCGCGAAGCCGAGCTGGGATACCTGGTGGGCGCGCCCTATCGGCGGCGCGGGCTGGCGGCGGCCGCGTTGTCGCTGCTCACCGACTACGCCTGCGGCACGCTCCGGCTGAGCCGGTTGCTGTTGCGCATCGACCCGGGAAACACGGCGAGCACCGCGGTGGCCCGGCGGTGCGGGTATCGGCTGACCGGCGAGCCGCCGATCCCGCAGGCGGGGCCCTACGGCCCGACCAGCCTGGACACCTGGGAGTACGTGCCGGGCCTGCCCGGCGCCCGCCGGGAACGCCTGAGAAATGTCGCAGCCCGGCGGTACGGTCGTCGCACCTGACCAACGGTGGAGGTGGGGCCCGTGATCGAGGTGGACCGCAGGCAAGTGCTGGCCTTCCGGGTCGCCGCGCTGGGACTGGCCGAGCGTGTCGATGCCCGCCCGGCCGACCTGCCCGTGCTCGACCTGGGCGTGCAGGAGTACACGCCGGGCTCCACGCACGTCGCCCTGGCGGCTCGCACCAGCGCCCAGTCGGAGGACGAGCGGCTGGTCACCGTCTGGGCGGCCCGTGGCGCCCCACACCTGCACCGGCGCGCCGACCTCGAGTCGCTCACCGCCCGGTTGTGGCCGGTCAGCGACGCGGACGCGGCAGCGCGGATCAAGAGCGGGCAGATCTCGGACGGGATGCGACTGGGCATCGCCGCGCTGCGGGTCACCGCCGAGGCGTTCCGTGCTGTGGTGCGTGAGCCGATGCCGCGCGGCGAGGTGAGCACCGAGGTGAGCAAGCGGGTGCCCCGGGAGCTGACCTATGACTGCAAGGCCTGCGGAGCGCGGCACATCGCCGGCAACGTCTGGCAGCAGTCCGGGCTGCCGGGCGCCGTCCAGGTGCTCTCCCGGGGGCGGGACGCGATGCTGGGGCCGCTCGACGCACCGCGGCCGGCGCTGCCGGAGGCCAATCAGGGCATCGACGAGCTGATCACCACCTATCTGCGGTTCCTCGGTCCGGCGGGGCCGGCCGAGGTGGCGAAATATCTGCTCAGTCCAACGGCCGAGATCCGGGCGAGGTGGCCGGCCGGCCTGGTGGAGGTGCGCGTCGACGGGCGGAAAGCCTGGTTGCCGGCCGACCGGGTGTCGGCGCTGGAGTCGGCGGCCACCCCGCGTGGGGTGCGGCTGCTGCCGGCGATGGACCCGCTGCTGCAGGGCCGCGATCGCGACCTGCTGGTCCCGGACCGGGAGCGGCAGAAAGAGGTGTGGCGGGTGCTGGGCAACCCGGGCGTGGTGCTGCTCGACGGGGAGATCGCCGGGGTGTGGCGGCCGCGGATGGCCGGGAAGAAACGGGTGGACCTGACGGTGACCGGGTTCGGGGCGTTCAGCGCGGCGCAGCGGGAGCTGATCGAGACGGAGGCCACGGTGGTCGCGCGGGCCCGGGGCGTCCCGGCGGCCACTACGGTGTTCGAGTGAGCACGATCGGTTTCCTGCACACCGCGGATGTGCACGTGGCGACGTTCCACGAGCTGGTCGCCGAGCTGGCGCCGGGGTGGTCGGATCGGCATCTGGTCGACGCGAGCCTGCTGGCCGACGCGCGGGCCGGGGTGCCGGTGGAGGAGCGGGTGCGGGCGCGGCTGGCCGAGCTGGCCGGCGCTGACGTGATCGTCTGCACCTGTTCGACGATCGGGCCGGAAGCGGAGCGAGCCGGGGCGCTGCGCGCCGACCGGCCGATGGCCCGGGCCGCGGTCGAGGCGGCGGGTGGCGGGCGGATCGCTGTGGCGTTCTCGGTGGCGTCCACTCAGGAGCCGACGGCAGCGCTGCTGCGGGACACGGACCCGCGGGCCGATCTGCTGCTCGTGCCGTGCCTGGAGGCGTGGGAGTTTTTCGAGGCGGGCCAGCTGGAGCGGTATCACGGGGCGGTGGCCGCCCGGTTGCGGGAGGTGACGGCCGACGTGATCGTGCTCGCTCAGCCGAGTCTGGCACCGGTCGCCGCGCTGGTGCCGGGCCGCGTGGTGCTGTCCAGCCCGCGCGCCGCTGTGCTGGCCGCCACGGGCGTGACCTGACCGGCCGCGTGGGCGTGACCTGGCGCGGTGACAGCATCGCTCACAGGCCGACAGCCCTCCCGGTGCCGGGTTCTCCCGGAGCGGCCCAGGGGCTTACTCCGGGAGAACGCGACAGTGTCCGCCGAGTGTCAGGGATTCGTTTCGGAAACCGAGTTCTCGATCACGACGGTGTCCGCCGACACCAGGAAGAACGCCATCAGAATCGCAGCGACCGACAGGGCTCCCGCCATGACGGCGAGAAAGATCAACAAACCCCGCGATTTCTTCGCGGTGACTGCCGACACGGTGCTGACCGCGAGCGCTATCAGCGACACCGGAATGGCGACAAGGAAGTTGACCGCCAGCATCGCACCCGCGAGCAAGACCAGAAAGCTGCTGACAATCTCGCGGACAGGTGCTTTCCGGACGCTTTCCTGCACTGGAGTGGTAGTGACCACGCAGGTCTCCTAGGTTGTCGAAGTTGCAGGTGGCCGCTCGCTGTCGTCAATCAATCGTACAGGCTGCAAACTTTGTCCGGCACGCCCTGCGAACCGTCGTTCATCCCGAACGTGCGGACGCACGCGTCGACGTTCTGCACGTCCCAGCCGGCCAGGCCGAGAATGAACTTGTGCTTGGCGAATCCGCGGGCCCAGACGGTGTTCACGACCCTGGCGCCCTTGTTCTTCACGCCGTCATAGCGCCAGCCAGGCGTGCTGGTCTCACCGTCCGCCTCGACGATGCTGGCCTTGGTGATCTTCTTGCCGTCGGCACACCACTTCAGGACCACCCAGTAGGTGAACAGCGTGTTGCCGCCCTTTGCCTTGTTGCCGAGCCGAGCCTTGGTGGTCCAGCAACCCTTCTTCGCCTTCGCGGCCAGAGCGGAGACGCCGGCAAGGCTTCTGGTCACGTCATCGGCGGGGGCCGCGTCCGAAGCCGGCTGCGGAACCGCCTGGTCGACGGCCGGCTCGGTGACCGAGGTGCCGAAGCTCTCCGCCGGAAGCATGAAGCGATCGAACTCACGCTTCTCTTCGGGGCGAAGGAGTTGGTAGGCGAGTTTCGCGTTTTCCGCGCCGATCACCTTCGCGACGGCATTGCTCTCGATGACGGTTCCGTCATTGAGAGTAATTGTCGTCGTGGCATTGCCTTCCTCGGCGCTGGATGCGTGGACCGCCGACGGTCCGCCGGCGATGATGGCAGCGGAAACCGCCAGCATGCCAGCCAGTCGTCCTGTTGTTGATAGCCGCACTTAAGTTCCCCCGGTTTGACCAATACGCGCCTGCACGGCCCTTTCGACACCTCGGCCGTTCGGCCCGGGTGGATAGACATCAGCAGGCGCGAATGACCTTACACAATCAACGAATGAATGGTTGGGCCAGGGGCGGCCGCGCAGTTCTTCGACGCCCGTTTTGATGCTGTTTGCCGACTCGGATACGGCAAAGGGGTCTGATGCCCGGCTGACCGTTTTGGCGGGAGATTTCTCCGGGGCATTGTTCCACCGTTCGCGGCACCGATCGGATCGCATTCGCGGTCGGACGCCCGCCCGTCGAACCGATGCCGGTCGGTCAGCGGGAGCGGAATTTGCGGAGGCGGTAACCGGCGGCGATCGCGGTGACGACGCCCCAGACGGCGACGATCAGGGCGGCGATCCACCAGCCGAGCGCACCGAGGACGATCGCGGCGACGGCGATCACGGCGGCGACGATGAAGAGCGCCAGCGGCGGCCGGGGGGTCGGGATGCTGAAGTTGCCGCCACCCATCCGGGCGCAGAAGTCGGGGTCGTCGCGCCGGAGCTGGCGCTCCAGCTGTGCCAGCCGTCGGCTGTCCTCTTTGCTGAGCATGGTTGCTACCTTCCGGTCCGCCGCGCCGGTGAAGCAAGGATCGAGAGTCGGCTATCCCGATCAAAGCCCATTGTTACCTCTGAGTTGCCTCGGTGATACGTCTGCGTGTGCCGAATTTTCCGGCCGATCTGCCCGTGCGCGCGGGCGCCGCGCCCACTGGGTGAGATGCCCGGAAAGTTGTTTGTAACCGGTACAACGGCTTTGCCGCCTTTCGATGACGGCGCGAACACCCGGACTGCCGTCCTACATTTCGGACTGTTCCGGTCAGATGGCGATAGAAACGGCATCGGTGTGGGCAGACGGGAACGCGGCGCCCATGCATGTGGGCGCCGCGTCGGGCGTACATCGAAGGCGGAGCTCGGACCATTCAGGAGTTAGCCGCTTTTCGGGAGATACCGGCTCTCAGGCGCGATTGCGGCCGCCGCGGAAGACCCAGATCCGGAGCATCAGGAAACGGACCGCGGTGGCGACCAGGTTGGCCAGTACCAGCACGACGAGTTCGACGGCACGGGACGGTTCGGTGGCCGCCGCGTGGAGCAGGGCCAGGGAGCCGCTGGTCAGTCCCAGCCCGATGCCGAAGACGACAAGACCCTGCGCCTGGTGGCGGAGCGCGCCGCCGTTGCCGCGTACCCCGAACGTGAGCCGCCGGTTGGCGGCGGTGTTCGCCACCGCGGTGGCCAGCAGCGCGACCAGGTTGGCGGACTGGGCGCCGAGGCCGGCCCGGAGCAGGGCGTAGAGCACCAGGTAGGCGAGCGTGCTGGCGACACCGACCCCGGCGAACCGGATCAACTGGCCGGTCAGCCCGGCCGGTACCCCGTCGACCGGGAGCGGATCGCGCCCGAGCTGCTCGCGGAGGGCGGCCAGGGGTAACCGGCCGGTGCTCAGCGCGCGGGTGATCCGGACGATGCCCTTCAGATCGGCGATCGCGGTGGCCGCGATGTCGACCCGGCTGTCCGGGTCGTCCACCCAGTCCACCGGGACCTCGTGGATGCGCAGCCCGGCCCGCTCGGCCAGGACCAGCATCTCGGTGTCGAAGAACCAGCCGGTGTCCTCCACCATCGGCAGCAGGCGGCGAGCCACGTCGGCCCGGATCGCCTTGAAGCCACACTGCGCGTCGGAGAAACGGGCGGCCATCGTCGTACGCAAGATGAGGTTGTAGCCGCGGGAGATGAACTCGCGCTTCGCGCCCCGGACCACCCGCGAACCGCGCGCCAGCCGCGATCCGATCGCCAGGTCGGAGTGGCCGGAGATCAGCGGCGCCACCAGCGGCAGCAGCGCGTCGAGATCGGTGGAGAGGTCGACGTCCATGTAGGCCAGCACGGCGGCGTCGGAGTGCGTCCAGACGTGGTTCAGCGCGCGGCCGCGGCCCTTCTGCGTCAGGTGCACCGCCTCGACCTCGGGGTAGGCGGCGGTGAGCTGCCGCGCCACCGCGGCGGTGCCGTCGACGCTCGCGTTGTCCGCGATGGTGATCCGGAATGGGTACGGGAACGAGGCGGCGAGATACGCGTGCAGGCGCTGGACGCAGGGCCCGAGGTCGACCTCTTCGTTGTAGACCGGCACGACGACGTCGAGGACCGGGGCGGTGACCCGGGCCGGCCCGGCATCCTGCGAAGACAGCGTCGAAAGGCTCATGGAAGCAACTTCCGCCGCCGGCCTTTGCGCCCTGTGTGGCGAAACTGTGCGGCGCCTGTGAGTTGAGGCGCTGCGGCGGCCGGCGGATGCGGCGGCGCCGCGCCGGGAAGCGGGAGAATGACGGGATGACGCTCCCGCTGATCCCGGTCCGCACCGACCCGCCGGGCGTCGCGGCCGAGCCGGCGTGGCCGCACCGATCGCTCGACGTCCGCGCGCTGCGGGCCGGCGGCTGGCGGCCCCGGCCCTTCCGGGACTTCGTCATCAAGGCGCATCAGCGCTGCAACCTGGCCTGCGACTACTGCTACATGTACACGATGGCGGACCAGTCGTGGCGGAGCCGGCCGGCCACCATGCCGCCCGAGGTGGCGCAGGCCGCGGCGGAGCGGATCGGCGCACACGTGCGCGCGCACGACCTGGATCGGGTCCGGTTCATCCTGCACGGCGGGGAACCGCTGATGGCCGGCCGGGACGGGCTGCGCTCCATCGTCGGCACGCTGCGCGCCGCGCTGCCCGAAACCTGCGTCGGCGACGTCGGGTTGCAGACCAACGGGGTGCTGCTGGACGAGCCGATGCTCGACGAGTTGCAGTCGCTGGGCGTCACGATCGGGGTGAGCCTGGACGGGCCGGCGGTCGCCAATGACCAGCACCGCCGGACGGCCGGCGGGCGGGGCAGCTTCGCCGCCGTCGACCGGGCGCTGACGTTGCTCAACCGGCCGGAACGCCGCGGCGCGTACGCCGGTCTACTGTGCACGGTCGATCCGCGCACCGACCCGGTGGCCTGTTACGAGACGCTGCTCGGGTACGCGCCACCCGCCATCGACCTACTCTTCCCGCACGCCAACTGGGCGGAGCCGCCGTGGCGCCCGGCACCCGGCGCCACCCCGTACGCGGACTGGCTCGTCGCGATCTTCGACAGGTGGTACGACGCGGTCCGGCAGGAGACCCGGATCCGCCTCTTCGAATCGATCATCAACCTGCTGCTCGGCGGGGGCAGTCGCAGCGAACAGGTGGGGCTCAGCCCGGTGGCCGTCGCGGTGATCGAGACGGACGGGGCGGTGGAGCAGGAGGACTCGCTCAAGTCGGCCTACGAGGGCGCCTGTGCCACCGGCGCCAACGTGCTCACCGACGACCTGGACACGGTGCTCCGGCACCCCGGCGTCGCGGCTCGGCAGATCGGCCGGGACGCGCTCGCCGACGTCTGCCGGAGCTGCCCGCTGCACCGGGTCTGCGGCGCCGGCCACTACGCACACCGCTACCGGCCGGCCGACGGCTTCCGGAACCCGTCGGTCTACTGCGCCGACCTGTCCCGCCTGATCACCCACGTACATGACCGGGTCAGCGCCGACCTGGCCCGGTCGAACGGCTGACGGGCGGCCCCTTCGCGGTGCCGCCCGTCTCGCTCGGGATCAGCTGGTCAGGTCGTAGACGGTGGCGTTGCCGACGGTCCGTGCGGTGAAGGTGTCGGCCACCCAGGAGGCGATCTGGCTGCTGTCGTTGCTGCCGGAACCGCCGCCGCCGAATCCGCCGCCACCGATGAAGTAGTGGATCTTCCCGGCGGCGACGTACTCCTTGAACTGGGCCAGGGTGGGGGACGGGTCGGTGCCGTTGAAGCCGCCGATGGCCATCACCGGCTGCTCGGTGGCCAGCTGGTAGCCGGAGGCGTTCTGGGAGCCGACGGCCGCGGCCACCCAGGTGTACTCGGCGGCGTCCTGCTCCAGCAGGGCCTTCATCTCGGCGCTGACCGAGGCGGCGTTGAGTAGGCCGCCCATGCCGCCGGCCGGACCGCGGCCGCCGTCCTGGCCCGGGCCGCCTCCGGCTCCCGGGAGACCGCCCGGGAGACCGCCCTGGGGCTGGCCTTGGTTCTGGCCGCCGCCGGGGAAGCCGCCGGTGCCCGCACCGCCGTTGCCCGCACCGCCGTTGCCCGCGCCGCCGGGGAAGCCGCCGCGGTTGCCGCCGCCACCCGGGAAACCGCCTCGGCCACCGCCTGGGCCGCCGAAGCCGCCGGCGACCGCCGGGCCCGCCGACGGGATCGACCCGGTGTGCGGCTGGGAGGCGGTCTGCACCGCGTACGCCGCCGGCCCGGCCAGCGCCGTGACCAGCGCGACCACCCCGCCCACCAGGGCGATCCGGCGGGACAGCCGGAACGCGGCGACCACCGCGACCGCCGCCGCGATGCCGGCCACCAGGAGCGGCGTGCGCAGCCACGGCAGGAAGTCCGAGCTGCGGCCCAGCAACCGGTACGACCACCAGGCGGTCACCGCGATCGTGGCGCCCAGGGTCAGTGCGGCGACCAGGTTGGCCCGGTGTTTCCAGAGCAGGGTCACGCCCATGCCGACCACCGCGCCGACCGCCGGGGCCAGCGCCACCGTGTAGTACGCGTGGAAGATGCCCTGCATGAAGCTGAAGATCAGCCCGGTGATCAGCAGCCAGGAGCCCCACAGCAGCAGGCCGGCCCGCTGGAGGTCGGTACGCGACCGGCGGGCGGTGATCACCAGCCCGGCCACCAGCACGATCAGTGCGGCCGGCAGCAGCCAGGAGATCTGACCACCCTGCGCGCTCTCGAAGAGCCTGGTCACACTGGGCGAGCCCCACATGCCGCCGGCGTTGCCGCCGCGCCCGCCGCCGCCGACACTGCCGGTCTCGTCACCGTTGAGCCGGCCCAGGCCGTTGTAGCCGAGGGTGAGTTCGAGCAGGCTGTTGTTCTGCGAGCCACCGATGTACGGCCGGGCCGAGGCCGGCACCAGCTCGACGATCGCGATGTACCAGCCGGCCGAGACGACCAGGGCGCCCAGCGCGAGCAGCAGCTGCCAGATCCGCTTGCCGAGCTTGGGTGGGCCGGCGAACAGGTAGGCCAGGCCGTACGCCGGGACCACCAGCAGCGCCTGGAGCATCTTGGTGAGGAAACCGAAGCCGACGAGGACCCCGGCCAGCACGATCCACCTGGTCGAGCCGTTCTCCACGGCACGCAGGGTGGCGTAGGCGCCGGCCACCATGAGCAGCACCAGCAGGGCGTCCGGGTTGTTGAACCGGAACATCAGCACGGCCACCGGGGTCAGCGCCGAGACCGTGCCGGCGAGCAGGCCGGCCACCGGGCCGAAACCGCGCCGGACTGTCGCGTAGAGCAGGCCGGTGCTGGCCACGCCGAGGAGCGCCTGCGGGACCAGGATGCTCCACGAGCTGAGGCCGAAGACGCGTACCGACAGCGCCATGATCCATAGCGAGGCCGGCGTCTTGTCCACGGTGATCGAG
Source organism: Actinoplanes oblitus (assembly GCF_030252345.1). Lineage (NCBI taxonomy): Bacteria > Bacillati > Actinomycetota > Actinomycetes > Micromonosporales > Micromonosporaceae > Actinoplanes > Actinoplanes oblitus. The sequence goes on from NZ_CP126980.1 coordinate 586,898, forward strand.
TTGGCCGCGTCGGACGAGCCGTAGAAGAAGGCCTTCCAGCTCGCCGAGCCGGCCTGGACCGCCGCCGAGTAGAACGCGTTGGCCCAGCCGGACGCGCCGAGTCCCCAGAGGTAGAGGACGGCGGTGCCGATCAACAGCGCGACGAGGGCCGGGCGGACCCACGGGGCGTCGGCGCGGCCGAGAAGAAGACGGGCGGCGCCGGACCGGTCTCGCGGCGGTGACGGCGGCGTCCCATCGGCGGGCGTCTCGCCCACGATGGCCTCGCCGTCGATCACGGCCACCGGAGCGGAGGGTTCAACGGGTGACGTCGAGGTCATCGAGGTACTCCCAGAGCTGGTGGATCGGTACCCGAGGAACTATTTACACCAGCGCTGTCGCGTCCTTGTGCCGTCGCTGTGCGCTCCCTGTGAGTCCCGCCGGGCGCCGGCGGGACTCACCGCGAGATCCTTCAGATAGCCCGGCGCTTGGCCGACGCCACGGCCAGCCGCTCCAGCGTGGTGACCGTGCTGTCCCAGCCCATGCACGCGTCGGTGACCGACTGGCCGTACGTCATGTTCTCGCCCAGCTCCTGGCGCCCCGGCTCCAGGAAGCTCTCCAGCATCACGCCGCTGATCGCCCGCTGGCCGGCCTCCATCTGCCGGGCGATGTCCTCGGCCACCAGCGGCTGCCGGTTGTGGTCCTTGTTGCTGTTGCCGTGCGAGCAGTCGATCACCAGGCGCTCCGGCAGGCCGGCCTTGCGCAACAGCTGCAGCGAGGCCTCGACGTCCGCGGCGCTGTAGTTCGGCTTGCCGCCACCGCCGCGCAGCACCAGGTGACAGTCCGGGTTGCCGGTGGTGTGCAGGATCGCCGGGGTGCCGGAGTAGTCGATGCCGGGGAAGACGTGCTGCGCCGCGGCCGCGTGGATGGCGTCCACGGCGGTGGCGACGCTGCCGTCCGGGCGGTTCTTCATGCCGATCGGCATCGACAGGCCGGACGAGAGCTGGCGGTGCACCTGCGACTCGACGGTCCGGGCGCCGATCGCGCCCCAGGCCACGGTGTCCGCGATGTACTGCGGGGTGATCGGGTCGAGGAACTCGACGGCCACCGGCAGACCCCGGCTGACCACCTCGAGCAGCAGCTTGCGGGCGATCCGCAGGCCGGTGCCGACGTCACCGGAGCCGTCCAGGGCCGGATCCATGATCAGGCCCTTCCAGCCGACAGTGGAGCGCGGCTTCTCGAAGTACACCCGCATCACGATCAGCAGGTCCTCGCTGAGGCGCTCGGCCTCCAGCTTGAGGCGGTCGGCGTACTCGCCGGCGGCGGCCGGATCGTGCACCGAGCACGGCCCGACCACCACCAGCAGGCGCTGATCTCGGCCGTTCAGCACGTCCTCGACCTGCTTGCGGCCGGCCAGCACGGTGTCGTGCAACTCGGGGGTCAGCGGCAGCTCGTGGTGCAGGAGCGCCGGGCTCATCAGCGGGACGATCTTCTCGATGCGCTGGTCGCGGACGCGCTGCACCTCGGGGGCGGTCATGGTGATCTCTCTCCTTCAACCGGCCCTGGGCGAGAGCCGGTTTGCTCGGGGCAAACAAAAAGGCAGCGACGTCGTCGCTGCCTCAGCCGGCTCTGGCGGGATGTCTCAGGTCATGCGGTCATGGCCGAGGCACCGGCGCGAGCCGGCCTCGTAAACCAATAGAACGCGTACGTCTGGGACATGCCCGCCAGCATAGACCGGATCAGCCGGCCCGCGGCAGAAACGGCGTGTGATGTTCAGCAGTTGGGACGGCCGGCGCCGTGGCGACCGGCAGCATCACGGTGAAGACGGTCTGCCCGGGCCGGCTCTGCACGCCGACCTTGCCGCCGTGCGAGGTCACCACGGCGTGCACGATCGACAGGCCGAGGCCGGTGCTGCCGGCCGCCCGGGACCGGGAGCTGTCGCCGCGGGCGAACCGCTCGAAGATGTGCGGGACCAGCTCGGCCTGGATGCCCGGCCCGTTGTCGATCACCTGGAGCACCGCGGCGTCCGGGACGGTGCCGACCTTGACCGTGACGGTGGAGCCCTCCGGTGTGTGCGTGCGGGCGTTGGCCAGCAGGTTCGCCAGCACCTGGTGCAGCCGGGCGCCGTCGCCGATCACGGTGACCGGCTCGTCCGGCAGATCCAGCTGCCAGTAGTGACGCGGGCCGGCCGCGTGCGCGTCACTGGTCGCGTCGACGGCCAGCATGGTCAGATCGACCGGATCCTGGGCGAGCGGGCGGCCGGCGTCCAGCCGGGCCAGCAACAGCAGGTCCTCGACCAGGGCGGTCATCCGCTTGGCCTCGGACTCGACCCGGCCCAGCACGTGCGCGAGCTCGTCCGGGATCGGCTGCCGGCTGCGGCGGCTCAGCTCGGCGTAGCCACGGATGGCGGCCAGCGGCGTCCGCAGCTCGTGGCTCGCGTCCGCGACGAATTGGCGGACCTGCATCTCGCTGGCGTGCCGCGCCTCCAGGGCGTTGCCGACGTGGTCGAGCATCCGGTTGAGGGCGGCGCCGACCTGGCCGACCTCGGTGCGCGGGTCGGTGTCGACCTCGGGGACTCGCTGCGCGAGTCGCACCTCGCCGCGGTCCAGGCGCAGTTCGGCGACCCGGCTCGCGGTGGCCGCGACCCGATCCAGGGGCTTGAGGGTACGGCGGACGATGAGCGCCCCACCCCACCCGGCGATGAGCAGCGACCCGAGAACGATGCATCCGGTGAAGATGGCCACCTTGACGAGCGTGTGATTCTCGTCGGCGACGGACAGCGCGGTGATGACTCGCACGGTGCCGCTGTCGGTGTCGACGCTCCACGACGCGGTGCGGAAGTCGCCGAGACCGTCGACATCCACCCCCACCTTGTCGCCGTTGGTCGGGACCGCGGCCGCGAGCGTGCTCACTTGGCTCTCGGTGAGGTCGTTGTACTTGTTGTTGAACCGGTGGTTGGAAGACGCTTCGGCCTCGTTGAACACGACGTGGCCACCGCCGACCACCGCGCCGGACGAGTCGAGATAAAGCAGGATCGACCCGGTCGGAATGTTGGGCGGCGGTTCATACAGGGGCAGGTCGTTGAACCCGAGCACCATGCCACCGACACTCTGCGGTGGACCGCCGGGTCGGTTGATGAACTCCCGGATCGCGAACTTGCGCGCCTCGGACAGCTTGGTGTCGACCTGCTTGTAGAGCGACTGGCGCAGATAGAGCTCGGCGGTGCCGCCGACGACCAGGCCCAGGACCGCGAGCAGCGCGATCATGATGGCGACCAGGCGGGTACGCAGCGGCCAGCCCGCCGGGCTACGCCAGCGGGCTGGGCGGGAAGGGGTGGTGCCGGCAGCGGCCACGTCAGTCCGCCGGCTTGAGGACGTAACCCGCGCCGCGCATCGTGTGGATCATCGGCGCGCGACCGGCGTCGATCTTCTTCCGCAGGTACGAGATGTACAGCTCCACGACGTTGGCCTGCCCGCCGAAGTCGTAGTTCCACACCCGGTCCAGGATCTGCGGCTTGCTGAGCACCCGGCGCGGGTTGCGCATCAGATAGCGCAGCAGCTCGAACTCGGTCGCGGTCAGCGTGATCAGGTCACCGCCGCGGCGCACCTCGTGCGAGTCCTCGTCCAGGCTGAGGTCGCCGACGACCAACTGCGACTCGGTACGCATCGGGGCGTGCCCCATCCGGCGCATCAGCCCGCGCAGCCGGGCCACCACCTCTTCCAGGCTGAACGGCTTTGTCACGTAGTCGTCGCCGCCCGCGGTGAGCCCGGTGATCCGGTCCTCCACCGAGTCCTTGGCGGTCAGGAACAACACCGGCACCTCGGGCGACTCACCGCGCAGCCGGCGCAGCACCTCCAGCCCGTCGATGTCCGGCAGCATCATGTCCAGGATGACGGCGTCCGGGCGGAAGTCCCGCGCGGTGCGCACCGCGGAGAGCCCGTCGCCGGCGCTCCTGACCTCCCAGCCCTCGTAGCGCAGCGCCATCGACAGGAGCTCGGCCAGCGTCGGCTCGTCGTCCACCACGAGCACCCGGACCGGGGTCCCGTCGGCCCGCCGGAGTTCGGTGCTGGAGTCTGGGTTCGCCATCGTCATGCCCCCACTGTGCTGGGCGACGCTCTGCGCCGGCTTTCCGTTTCCTGTGTACCAACTGTGAGACGCGTACCGTGCCGTCTTTGTCTTCGGCACGACGGCGCCGCCGGTTGAGCACGAGGGTGAGTTCAGCCGGCGGAACACTCGCCGTCGGCTCGATGTTGTGCAAGCGTTGGTCATCGAGGCGCTAGCGTGGGGAGTGCACGTGGATCTTCTCGAGGAGTACCGCAGGGCCAATTTCTTCTTCGAGTCCGGCGACCCGCTCGGCGCGTCCCGGCTGCTCGAACCGATAGTCGAGGCGGAGCCGCACAACACCGCGGTCCGTCAGCTGCTTGCCCGGGCCTACTTCAACTCGGCCCAGCTCAACGGCGCGGAAACGCAGCTCAGGGCACTGATCGAGCATGATCCGTCGGATCACTACGCGCACCACGTGCTCGGCCGGACCCTGGAACGGGCCGGCCGTTTCCGTGAGGCGCTGCCGCACCTGCGCCTGGCCGCCGCGATGAAGCAGCAGCCCGACTACCAGGACGCCTTACGCCGCGTCGAGACCTGGCTCGGCAAGAACGAATCGGCATAAGGTCGCGGCATGAAGCTGAAGCTCGACCTGCACGACATCTTCAACAAGGGCCAAGAGATCGACAAGGCCCTGCGGGGGATCATCGACGAGGCCGTCCAGAAGAAGGCGGCGCTCGTCGAGATCATCCCGGGGAAAGGCAGCGGCGCGCTGAAGAAGAAGGTGATCCGCTTCCTCGACCAGAAGGAGATCAAGCAGCTGTACCACCGGGTCGAGAAGGACGGCGACAACTGGGGCCGGCTGTTCGTGCACTTCCGCCACGAGGCCCCGGCCGGCCGTCGTGGCCGGGGCAGATAGCGCCTCCAGGACTCGCGGGCGACCCGCCTAGAAGTCGTAGGTCTTGGCGACGGCGACCATCTCGCTGCTGTGCGAGCCGAGGACGCCGACCCCGGCCGGCCGGGCCCGGAAACCGGGCATCTCGGTGACGTTGTCGCTGGCGTCCATCGCCCGCACCCGCACCGGCCCGGTGCCGCGGACGGTGAGCGCCACCTCGACGCCCTCGGGCGGTGGGGCGTGGAAGATGAAGCCGAAGCCCCACCCGCCGCCGGCGGACTTGTCGACCGGGACCACCTTGCCGCCCACCGTGGCGTTGACGACCTGGTCCTCCGCGGCGACGTGCAGGGTGACGAACCGGACCGCCCGCCGCGGTTTCACCAGCATGGTGAGGACCCGGTCGGTGGTCTTCAGGTCGGCCGTCACGGTCACGGCCGGCGCGGGCAGGTCGGCGGCCGGGGCCGGGCCGGTCCGCAACTCCTCGTCGCCGAAGGCCGGGAGGGTCTGGGCCACCGGTTTCGGGTCGCCGGAGACGTACTGCGAGGTCCACTCCTGGGTGCTCGCCTCGGTGCTCAGCCACTGGGCCGTGCCGGTGTCCGCGTCCAGCGCGTACATCAGCTGGGTCAGGGCCGGGTGCTCGGCGTCGGATCGGTCCACCGCCAGGCCGGCGACGGTGCAGGCCAGCACGGTCAGTGAGGCGATCAGGGTGGGCAGCGCGCCCCGGCGGCGGGCGCGCGCCGCGGGCAGCCCCCGCACCGGCTCGGCGGACGGGTGGATCAGGTCGATCACCGGCAGCAGGGCGAGCAGGAGCAGCACGGTGAGGAACGCGCCGGCCGCGCCCATCCCCATGCCCAGGGCGGGGAACAGCATGATCACGGTGGGCAGCAGGATCACCGTGGCCACCGCGGCGCCGGCGGTGATCGCGGCGGTGGCGGCCCAGTCGCGTACGAAAAGAGCCACCAGGGCGCCGAGCGCGCCGGCCAGGGCCGGCAATGTCGCCAGGTAGGCGCCGCCCGGGGTGACCGCGGCGAGCAGCACGCCGAGCCCGGCGAGCCAGCCGAGACCGGCGACGGCCAGGGCGGCGGCGCCGAGCCGGCGGCGCAGCAGCGCGAACCAGCCGAACACCACCGCGGCGCTCAGCGCGATCACGGCGATCCGGTAGAGACCGGGACGGTACGGGTCGATCGGCAGCGCGGCGTATGCCGGGCGGATCAGCGTGAGAACGGTCCAGAGCAGCTGGGCCAGCACCGCCGAGACCACGATCGGGGCCAGGGTGAGCACCCCGGCGAGGGCCAGCCGCCGCCCGGTCAGCCGGCCCCGGCGCCGGGCCAGCCAGGCCAGCGCCACGACCGCGAACACGGCAAGCAGCGCGAGCGGCCAGATCAGTACGCCCGGGTACCTGACCAGCCGGCCGAACACCGGGAAGTACGTGGCGTCGCCGGCCGCCCGCAGCTCCGACTTCAGGTCCTCGTCGCCCAGCTCACGAGCCACGGCCAGCGCGTTCGCCCCGTGGTGCTGCAGGCTGTCCCGGTTCATCGCGGACGGCAGGTCGGTGGGCGCGTGGTAGACCGCGGCGCCGTCGATGTACGCCGAGTTCAGCCCGGTGAACCCGGCGTCCCGGAACGCGGTGAAATCGGTGTCGTTCGGCAGCCGCCGGTAGATCTCCACGGCGAACGAGGTGCCCACCGGGAACGGGGCGTGCGCGTACGCCTCGACCAGTTCGGCGTTGCCCGGCGAGGTCTCGAACATGATCGCCGGACCGGAGCTGCCGCGCGCCTCCAGGTTCAGCACCACGCCGCTGTCCCGGGCCAGCGGGTGCTGCCGGACGAACGCCTCGGCGCCGCACAGGCAGGCCTCCTCGGCGTCGGTGAGCACCAGCACCACGTCGTTGCGCAGCTTGCCGCCACTGGTCAGGGCGCGGGCGGTCTCCAGGATGGTGGCGGTGCCGGCCGCGTCGTCGTTGCCACCCGGGCCGGTCTGCGCCGAGTCGTAGTGCGCGACCAGGAAGATCCGCCCAGTGGACGCGGCGCCCGGGATCACCGCCACCACGTTGCGCACCCGGGCCAGGCCGGTACCGCCCGCGCTGGCCGACAACTCGCCGCCCTGCGCCGAGACGGTGTCCTGCACCTCCGGGCTCAGCCCCAGCCCGCGCAGGGTCTGGACCAGGTAGTCGCGGACCTGGTCGTTGGCCGCGCTGCCGGCCGGGTGCGGCCGGGTGGCGATGGCCCGCACGTGCTGGAAGGCGCGCTCGGCGCTGAACTCGCCGGCCGGGGCGGAGACCGGCGCGGCCGCCGGCGGCAGGATGGAACGCACCCCGGCGAAGCCCGCGAGGGCGAGCACGGCGAGGACGGCCAGCGCGGCGAAGCCGCGCCGCGCCGGCCGGAGGAGAGCGGCGTCACGCATGGGTGACATCTAACAGCCGGGGTACGACGTCCGGGTACCCGGTAGATCAATTGCAACGTGCAATAGCGTTGTCGGGGTGACAGCCTCGCTCGACCCGGCCGCCGTCATCGCGGAGTTCATCGACGCGGTGGCTCCCTACGACCCGCAACCGGACGCCGCGCCGGTGGCTCTGCTCGGCCTGCGCACCGCGCACGGTGCCGAGATGTTCCCGATGAGTGATCACCTGATTCGGGCGATGTGTCGTGCTCTGGCGTCCTATCGGGACCCCGAGGACCGGGGCGAATGCGTTGAGTGTGGCGGTCGCCACCTCGACGAGAACCTGCACTGCCGGGACTGCGGACGATTGCACGGCATCCTGGGACAGGTGATCGCTGACCATGCCCGGCGGGTGGCCGCCTCCGGCGACGGTGGCGTTCCCACCGAGCCGGCGTGAGGGCATGTCACGAGGTGGTGACCATTGTTGTGCCACCGCGCCCGGTGGTACACGATTTCCGGGTCAGCTACGCGTCGAGTGGGGATTGTTAGATGATGGAGCGTTCGCTCGCACCCCGCACGTACGCGCTGAACCAGCTGGAGCGGCTGCGCATCCTGCTGGTCGAGGACGACGAGGGTGACGCCTTCCTGGTCCGTGAGCTGCTCAGCGAGGCCGAGGCGCCGTTCGAGCTGACCGTCGCCAGCAGTCTGCGGGAGGCCACCGCGCTGGTCGGTGGCGCCGACTGTGTGCTGCTCGATCTGGGCCTGCCGGACGCCGAGGGCATCGACGGCCTGCGCAAGCTGCTGGCGGTCGCCGGCAGTGCCGCGGTGTGCGTGCTCACCGGCCGCTCCGACGAGCACCTGGGCGTCCAGGCGGTCGCCGAGGGCGCCCAGGACTACCTGGTCAAGGGTCAGGTCGACGGCGTGTGGCTGGTCCGCGCGCTGCGTTACGCGGTGGAGCGCAAACGTGCCGACGACAACGCCCGCCGGCTGCGTGAGGTGGAGCTGCGCCAGGAGGAGTCGGCCCGCCTGGAGCGCGGCCTGCTGCCCAAGCCGCTGATGCAGACCAGCGAGGTGCTGGTCGAGACGTTCTACCGGTCCGGCCGGGCGGCCGGCCTGCTCGGCGGCGACTTCTTCGACGTGGTGCAGACCGGCGAGGACCGGTTGCACGTGATCGTCGGTGACGTCTGCGGGCACGGCGTGGACGAGGCCGCGCTCGGCGTGGAGCTCCGGGTGGCCTGGCGGGCACTGGTCCTCGCCGGGGTCCCCGAGGAACAGGTGCTGGCGTCACTCGAACAGGTGCTGATCACCGAGCGACGGGCCCGTGAGGTGTTCGCCACCGTCGCCTCGGCGGTGATCGACCTGCCGGGCAACCGGGCGACCGTACGGCTGGCCGGCCACCCGCCGCCGGTGGTGCTCACCGCGGGGCGTGCCGCCCCGGTCCGGGCGCGGACCGGCATCGTGCTCGGGGTCCGGCCCACCCCCACCCCCGCTACCGAGCTGGAGTTCGACGGCGATGACTGGTCCCTGCTGATGTACACCGACGGACTGATCGAGGGGCGGACCGGCGCCGGCGACGAGCGCCTGGACGTCGACGGCCTGTGCAAGCTGCTGGACGAGCCGGACTCGCGCCAGGTCCCGCTGACCGCGCTGCCGGCCTGGCTGGTGGGCCGGGCCGACCAGGACAACGGCGGTCCGCTCACCGACGACGTCGCGATGCTGCTGATCTCCCGGGGGAGTGGCCGGTGAGCCTGCTCAACGTACAGTCGTGGACTCTCCGGGCTCGGATCGTCGCGCTCTGCGCGGTGGTCGGCCTGATTCTCACCTGCCTCGGTGTCTTCGCCGCGATCACCGCCACCGCGCACAACCGGCAGCTCGACGACGTGCTCGACCGGGGGAGCCCGATGCGGGCGGCGGGCGAGAAACTGAACACCGCGATGGTCGATCAGGAGACCGGCGTCCGCGGTTTCGCCATCACCGGCCGGGACACCAGCCTGGATCCGTACCGCCGAGGGCTCGTCGACCAGAGCGTTGAGATCACCCGGATCGAGAATCTCCTGAAATCCGGTGATACGGAGGTCCGCGTCGCGCTGGACGACGTCGAGGCACGGATCAACGCCTGGCATCGGAATGTGGCCGATCCGGTGATCGCCACGGTGCGGACCAAGGGCACCGAAGCCGCGCAGGCTGAAGTCGAGGCGGCCGGTACCGGGCAGTTCGACGAGCTTCGCGCCTCCATCGATCGGATGCAGGCGAAGATCGTGGCCCTGCGTACCCGGAGCGCGGATGCCGCCAAGAACTCCAGCGAGACCATGGTCGAGATCGAGATCGCCGCCGCCGCGATCATCGTGCTGGCCGGCGCCGTTCTGATCTTCTTGCTGGACCGGCTCGTCACTCGTCCGATCCTGCAGCTGGCCGATGAGGTACGCCAGGTCGCGGCCGGCGACTACGAGCGACGCATCCAGAGTCCCACGGGAGCGCCGGTCCTGGCCGCGCTCGCCGAGGACGTGGACGGCATGCGCCGGCAGATCGCCTCCGAACTCTCCCAGGTGCGCGACGCCCGCCAGCAGGTCGAGTGGGTCAACCAGCAGTTGCAGAGCCAGGCCGAGGAGCTCACCCGGTCCAACCGGGACCTGGAGCAGTTCGCCTATGTCGCCTCGCACGACCTGCAGGAACCGCTGCGCAAGGTGGCCAGCTTCTGCCAGCTGCTGCAACGCCGGTACGCCGGGCAGATGGACGAACGCGCCGACCAGTACATCGGTTTCGCGGTGGACGGCGCGCAGCGGATGCAGCGGCTGATCAACGACCTGCTGGCGTTCTCCCGGATCGGCCGGCTCACCAGCGGCTTCACCGACGTCGACCTGAACCGGGTGCTGGGCGAGGTGAAATCGCAGCTGGACGCGCGGGCCGGCCTGGACGCCGAGATCACCTGGACGCCGCTGCCCACTGTGGAGGGTGAGGAGCCGCTGCTCACCACGCTCTTCATGAACCTGGTCGGCAACTCGCTCAAGTTCCGCCGGCCGGACGTGCCGCCGGAGGTGCGGATCACCGCCGAGCGGGACGGCAAGGAGTGGCGGATCAACGTCCGGGACAACGGCATCGGGATCGAGGCCGAGTTCGCCGACAAGGTTTTCGTGATTTTCCAGCGGCTGCACGCGCGGGACGCTTATGAGGGGACCGGCATCGGATTGGCGATCGTCAAGAAGATCGTCGAATACCATGGCGGACGGATCTGGCTGGACGTCGACGTCTCCCCGGGGGCGTCGATCTGGTTCACGCTTCCGGTGCTGATCGGGGCCGACGAGCCGGGCGAGGAGCAGGAGAGCCGAGAGGTGGTGGAGGCGTGAGCATCGAGCGCGAGAGTGGTACTCCTATCGAGGTGTTGCTGGTCGAGGACGACCCCGGCGACGTCCTGATGACCCAGGAGGCATTCGAGGAGCACAAGGTCCGCAACCGGCTGAACGTGGTCTCCGACGGCTCCGAGGCGCTGTCCTACCTGCGCCGCGAGGGGCAGTATGCGAACGCGGTCCGGCCCGACCTGATCCTGCTGGACCTCAACCTGCCCAAACGGGACGGCCGCGAGGTGCTCGCCGAGATCAAGAAGGACGACGAGCTGGGCCGGATCCCGGTCGTGGTGCTCACCACCTCGTCCGCCGACGAGGACATCCTGCGCAGCTACCAGCTGCATGCGAACGCGTACGTGACCAAGCCGGTGGACTTCGAGCGGTTCATCGCGGTGATCCGGCAGATCGACGAGTTCTTCGTCAGCGTCGTGAGGCTGCCGCCGCGTGCTTGATCAAGTTTCCGGCCTGATCCGCGAGGTCGCGCAGACCGTCGTGCTGCCTCGCTTCCAGCGGCTGGCGGCCGACGAGGTACACCAGAAAAGCCCCGGCGACATGGTCACCATCGCCGATCAGGAATCCGAGCGGGTACTGACTCGGGGCCTCACCGCGTTGCTGCCCGGTTCGACGGTGGTCGGCGAGGAGGCGGTCGCCGCCGACCCCGCGGTGCGCGATCGGATCAGCGCGGGCGGCGCCGTCTGGATCGTCGACCCGGTCGACGGCACCAACAACTTCGCCGCCGGGCGGACCCCGTTCTGCGTGATGGTCGCGCTGGTCCGGGACGGCGTCACCACCGCGTCCTGGATCCTCGACGTGGTCGCGGACCGGCTGACAGTGGCCGAGTCGGGCTCCGGGGCGTTCCGCGACGGGGTGCGGCTGAAGACCCGCTCCGACGCGCCGGCCGCCGGTGATCTGTACGGGGTGATCTCCCGGAAGTACTTCCCGGACGACTTCCGTGAGCGGGTCGACGCGCACGCGGACGAGCTCGGCGGTCACACCATCGGCCGGCACTGCGCCGGTTACGAGTACCCGGCGATCGCCACCGACCTGCAGCAGTTCGCGATGTTCTGGCGGATCCTGCCGTGGGATCACGCGCCCGGCACGCTGATCGTCCGCGAGTCCGGTGGCGTGGCCCGGCACCTGGACGGCGCCGAGTACCAGCCGGCCAACAAGCGCCGCGGGCTGCTGGTGGCGGCGAACGAGGAGATCTGGAAGACCGTGCACACCACCCTCTTCCCGGACGGACCGCCCACGATCGAGGACTGACCGGACGTTCCGTGGCCGATCTCACACCGCGTTCCGGCACGGTCACCGGGCGTTCTACGGTCCCGCCATGACGTCGACGGCGGCTATTCGGCGACCTGATCGATCTCCCTTCCGCCAGGTCCGGCACGGTAAAGTACCCGCGCTCCCGACTTGGAGGTTTTCGTGGCGGCCCTCTCCCCGCGCCGGTGCACCGCCCTGCTCGCCCTTGTCGCTGCCGCGGTCACGGCGATCCTCGTCGTGCCCGGCACGCCCGCCCTCGCCGCCGACCCGGAAGGCGGATCCAAGAAGCTGCGCGCCAACCTGGAAGCCGCCGCCAAGGGCTACGACCAGGCGAAGACGAAGCTGGCCGCGTCCAAGAAACGGCAGATCCAGCTGGCCGCCACGCTGAAGACGGCGCAGGGGCGCTCCGACGCGCTCACCAGGCGGGTGTCCGCGGTGGCCAACCGGTCGTACCAGATGGGCCGGATCAGCACCGTGATGCTGCTGCTGAACAGCAGCTCGCCGGACAGTTTCGTGGAGCGGGTGCAGGGCCTGGACATGCTCGCCCAGGTGGACAGCGCCACCCTCGCCGACTACCGGACGGACATCGCCACCATCAAGCGGGCGCAGGACGCGCTGGCCGCCGAGATCACCGAGCAGAAGCGCCAGGTCACGGTGATGGAGCGGAAGAAGAAGCAGGCCGAGATCGCGCTTGCCGAGGTGGGCGGCGGCTCGGCCGGCGGCTTCATCGACGCGGACTCGCCCGCCGCCGCGCCGGCCCCGCGCAACCCGGACGGCTCGTGGCCCAAGGAGACGTGCTCGATCAAGGATCCGACGTCGAGCGGGTGCCTGACGCCGCGGACGCTGCACGCGTACCAGGAGGCCCGCTCGGACGGGTTCACCCACTACACGGTGTGCTGGAGCCAGCGGTCGTCGGGTGAGCATCCGAAGGGCCGGGCCTGCGACTTCTCGGCCAACGCGACGACCTTCAAGACCTCGGCCGCGACCGGCAGCGACAAGGCGTACGGTGACCGGCTGGCCGCCTACTTCGTCAAGAACGCCGACCGGCTCGGGGTGATGTACGTGATCTGGTACCGCCAGATCTGGATGCCGAGCACCGGCTGGCGGGCCTACAGCGCGACCGGGGATGCGGCCGCCGTGCACACCAACCACGTGCATCTCTCCATGCTCTGACGACCCGCCGGATAACATCCGGCGGTGGAGACCGCGCCGCCTCGCGCCCTGCCCTCGGTCCTGGCCGCCGCCCTGGCCTTCGGCGCCAGCGGTGCCGTCCTGGTCCTGGAGATCGTCGCGCTGCGCCTGGTCGGCCCGTACGTCGGCGTCACCCTGCAGGTCAGCAGCTCGGTGATCGGCATCTCGCTGGCCGCCATCGCCTACGGCGCGTGGCTGGGCGGCCGCCTCGCCGACCAGTACGACCCCCGGATGCTGCTCGCCCCGGCCCTGATCCTCGGCGCGATCGGCACCGCGGTCACCCTGCCGCTGGTCCGCTGGGGTGGCGAGCTGCTGCGCGGCGGTGCCGCCCCGGCGGTGCTCCTGCTCGCCGCGCTGGCCGTCTTCCTGCCCGCCTTCGTCCTCTCCGCGATCCCGCCGATGGTGGTGAAACTCCAGCTCAGCAGCCTGCGGGAGGCCGGTACCGTGGTCGGCCGGCTGTCCAGCATCGGTACTCTGGGCGCGATCACCGCGACCCTCGGGACCGGGTTCGTCTTCGTCGCCGCGATGCCGAGCAGCGCCATCGTCCTGAGCCTCGCGGCGCTGCTGGCGCTCGGTGGGCTGGCGCTCGGCTGGTGGCTGCGGCGCGACGAGACCCATCCGGATCTGCCCGGCTCGCCGCGCTTCCGGGCCATGCTGGCCACTATCGGACTGCTCGGCGCCGGGATGGGCGCGATCTCGCCGACGCCGTGCGACGTCGAGACGGCGTACCACTGCGCCCACGTGGCGGCGGACCCGGATCGCCCCGGTGGCCGGCTCCTGCTGCTGAACTCGGCACCGCACTCGTACGTCGATCTCGACGACCCCCGCCACCTGGAGTTCGAGTACGTCCAGTGGATCGGCGCGGTCGCCGACGTGGTCCGCCCGGCCGGTGCCCCGATCGACGCCCTGCACATCGGCGGCGGTGGGTTCACCGTGCCGAACTACCTGCGCGCCACCCGCCCCGGCAGCGACCAGCTGGTCCTCGAGCTCGACGGCGAGCTGGTCGAGCTGGACAGGCGCGAGCTCGGCCTGGTCACCGGCCCGGACCTGCGGGTCCGGGTGGGCGACGCCCGGGTCGGGGTGACCGAGCGGCCGGCTGGCGCGTACGACCTGGTGGTCGGCGACGCCTTCGGCCACCAGGTGGTGCCCTGGCACCTGGCGACCCGGGAGATGGCCGCGGAGATCTCCCGGACCCTGCGGCCGGACGGCGTCTACGCCCAGAACGTCATCGATTACCCGCCGGACCTGTTCATCCCGGCCGAGGTGGCGACCGTCGCCGCGGTGTTCCCGCACGTCGCGCTGATCGCGCCGGCGGACGCGCTGGCCGGCGACACCGGCTCCAACTTCGTGATCGTGGCCTCGCGCAGCCCGCTGCCGCTGGCCGCCCTCGGCGCGCGGCTCGCCCGGATCGAGGAACCGGTCGAGGTGCTCACCGGAGCGGCACTCACTCGGTACCTCGGCGACGCCCGGGTGCTGACCGACGACTACGCGCCGACGGACCAACTTTTGGGCTGATTTGAGCGGTCTGGGCAGCGATTCCGTACGGGTTTTGGTGTGCAGCAACAGAGCATGAGCTGATCGGGCGAGAATCGGCGCATGGGGCGTACGGAGCGAAACGGTCATGAGGGATCGCTTCGCATCGCCGGGCGGTATCGCCTCGTCGAGAAGCTCGGCACCGGCGGCATGTCGGTGGTCTGGCGCGGTTACGACGAGACCCTGGGCCGCGAGGTAGCGGTCAAGGTGCTCTCCTCCCAGCTGGCCGAGGACCGCACGTTCCGTGACCGGCTCCGGCAGGAGGCACTGGCCGCCGCCCGGCTCTGCCACCCGCACATCACCGGCGTCTACGACTTCGGCGAGGCCATGCTCGCCGACCAGGAGCTGACCGTCCCGTACGTGGTGATGGAGCTGAACGACGGCGAGTCGGTCGGCGCCCGGATCGGCCGGCAGGGCTCGCTGGACTGGCGGGAGGCCGTGATGGTCTGCGCCGAGGTGGCCTCCGCGCTGGCCACCGCGCACGCCCGGGGCGTCGTGCACCGCGACGTGACCCCGGCCAACGTGATGCTCACCGGGGCCGGCGCGAAGGTGGTCGACTTCGGCATCTCGGCGGTGGTCGGCCAGCGGGACGCCGGCCCGGACGGCAGCCTGCTCGGCACCCCCGCCTACCTGGCCCCGGAACGGCTCGCCGGCGCCCCGGTCTCCCCGGCCACCGACGTGTACGCCGTCGGCCTCCTCCTCTACCGCGCGCTCACCGGCCGGATGCCGTGGCCCGCCGAGAGCACCGCCGAGGCCCTGCGCGCCCACCTTTACGCCGACCCCGACCCGGTCCCGGAGCTGCCCGGCATGCCGGCCGCGGTCGCCGACCTCTGCCTGCGCTGCCTCGCCAAGGCCCCGGCCGACCGGCCGCCCTCGGCCGAACTGGCCCGCGCGCTGGCCGCCACCGTCGGGGTCCGCCCGATCATCCCGCCGCTGCGCCCGGGCGAACTCTCCTCGGCCCCGATCGGCTCGGTGGAGCGCTCGCCGGTCCCGGCCGCCCGCGGCGTGGTGCCCGCCCCGCCGGCGCCCGACGACCGGAGCGGCCGGCTCGGCGGCACCCAGGTCCTCAAGCTGCGACTGCGCGCCGCGCTCCGGATCGGCGCGGCACTCCGGCTGGGCCGGGTGCGGCCGCTGGGCGGTGGTGTCTTCGTCGGCGCCCGGCTGTGGAGCCCCCGTCCGGCGGCGGCCCGGAACCGGCTGTCGGCGGTCGCCGCGCTGGCCGGCGTGGTGCTGCTGGCCGGCAGCGCGCTCAGCTGGTCGGCCCGGCGGGAGGCCGCCGACGCCGGCCGGTCCAGCGCCTCGGCGGCCGGGCCCGCGCCGGGCGGCGCTGCCGTGCAGCGGATCCGTTGTGCGGTCCGTTACCAGGTGCAACGCGACTCGGGCGGTAGCTTCCAGGCGCGGCTGACGGTGCAGACCACCGGCGGACCGGGCGGCTGGCGGGTCGACTTCAGCTTCCCCGGTGGCCAGCGGCTGACCGGCTCGCCGAAAGCCGTCGACCAGCACGGCCGGCACGTCATGATCCACGGGCAGGGCCGCAGCCGGGTGGTCACCCTGCGCGGCGGTTACCAGCAGCGCAATCCGCTGCCGCTCTCCTTCGCCATGAACGGGCACCCGTGCCGCGCCGAGGTGCTGGGCAGCGTCACCGAACCGGCGCCGGTCAAGGACGACTCGGTGAGCGCGGCCTCCGCCGAGGACCGCACCGGCCCGGAGGAGCCGATCCGCAAACGCAAGCGCTCGTCGGCCCGCCACGACACCGGTCCCCGCAAGCCGGCTCCACCGCCGCCGGCCGGTCGCTCGGCGGCCCCGCCCGCCAAACGTGACGGCGGCTTCTCGCTGGCGCTGTGAACGATCCGCTCGGACGGTCTGGATAGGGTCGACTCCATGACAAGACTGGCAGTGGTCACCGGCGGTGGCACCGGAATCGGCCGGGCGACGGCCGGCATGCTCGCGGGCGAGGGCTACGACGTGATCATCGTGGGCCGGCGCGCCGACGTGCTCGCCGACGCGGTGAAGTGGATCGGCCCGCAGGCGGCAGCGGTCACCGCGGACGCGGCCGACCCGGCGCAGATCCCCGCGGTGGTCGACGCGGTCGCCGGGCGCCCGGTGGACGTCCTGGTCAACAACGCCGGCGCGTTCGTCGGCGGTGACGAGAGCACCCTGGACGGGGTGGCCGCGCAGTGGCGGGCGAACCTCGACTCCAACGTGCTCACCGCGGTGCTGATGACCACCGCGCTGCTGCCCTCGCTCCGCCGGCCCGGCGGCAAGGTCATCCTGACCAGCTCGATCGCGGCCCAGCGCGGCGGGGGCGGGCCCTACTCCGCCGCCAAGGCCGCCCTGCACGGGTACATGCTCGACCTCGCCACCAAGCTCGGCGGGGAGGGGATCACGGCGAACGTGATCTCGCCCGGGTACATCACCGACAGCGAGTTCTTCGACGGTCGGATGACGCCGGAAGGGCACGCGTCGCGGGTGAACGCGTCGCTGCTCAAGCGCGCCGGCGAGCCGTCCGACATCGCCGAGGCGGTGCGCTGGCTGACCGGTCCGGGCGGCGGGTTCGTCACCGGTCAGATCATCAACGTCAACGGCGGGACCGTGCTGGGTCGCTGAGCGTTGCCACTGGCGGGCCGCTCGCTTTTTCCGTACGCCGAAAGCCCTCCCCGCCCACCCGCCTCCCGTGCCCGCGGGGTGTGGTGGCCGCCCGGCGGCCGGATCGTCCGGCCGCCGGAGTGGGTCGCGGTGGATCACTTGTCGCCGGTGAAGCGGCCCTCGTCCGGGCGGTTCGGCCGGAAGCGCAGGCCGGACCAGCGCTCGTCGATCGCCACCTGCCCGCACGGCCGCATGTCGAAATCGGCCACGATGGGCCACAGGGTGTCCCGGTTGATGTCCGCCTTGTTGCCCTTCGGATAGGCGATCCAGAAGGCGCCAGGCTTGCCCAGGTCGGCCCGGTGCTCGGTGAGCTGCTCGCGCGCGCCGGCGGCGTCCTCGACGAAGAGCACGGCGGTGCCGGCAGCGGCCAGCGACCCGGTCTCGCGCACGCCCTCCGGCATCGGGGTGAGCAGCGGCAGGCGGGCCGGCTGGTTGAGCCAGACGGTGGAGTTCGGCTTGATCAACAGCTTCTCGGCGATCGTTTTGCTCATGAGCTGAGACTTCCATTCGGGAGTGGATCCGGGTCGGGTTTGCGGCGAAGCCAGCCGCCCGGCCGCCGGGCCGGGACCGGCCTGTCGGAGGCCGGGCCGGAAGCGGCTCGGCGGCGGCTAGGCCGGGCCGGGTGTCGTGGTGGCCGGGCCCTGTGCGGCCTGGTGGGGCCGGGCCCTGTGCGGCCTGGTGGGGCCGGGCCCTGTCCGGCCTGGTGGTGGCCGAGCTCCGTCGCCCCGGTCGCCCGGCCGGAGCCGGCGCCTCGGCCGGTGTGCTGTCCGCATGGCTACCTCCCGCCGCTGAATTCGGTGCCCCCGCAGCTTGGCCCGAACCGCTCGAATCCGCCGGGCAGCCTGTGGACAACGG
Organism: Actinoplanes oblitus; assembly: GCF_030252345.1. NCBI lineage: Bacteria > Bacillati > Actinomycetota > Actinomycetes > Micromonosporales > Micromonosporaceae > Actinoplanes > Actinoplanes oblitus. Next base: position 605,018 of record NZ_CP126980.1, read on the forward strand.
CGGAATGTGGATAACTCCGGTTCTGTCGGTGGGGGCTGATAGACATGCCGGGTGACCGAGACGACGCGAATCACGGCCGGAGCGGCCGAGCGGGCGAGTGTGCGGGAGCGCGCCGAGGAGGTGCTGCGCCGGCTCGCCGGCGAGCACGCGAGACTGCGTGAGGACCAGTGGCGCGCCATCGAGGCGCTGACCGTCGACCGCCGGCGGGTGCTCTGCGTGCAGCGCACCGGGTGGGGCAAGTCGGCTGTCTATTTCGTGGCCACCGCGCTGCTGCGGGCCACCGGCTCGACCGGTCCCACGGTGATCGTGTCCCCGCTGCTCGCCCTGATGCGTAACCAGGTGGACGCGGCGGCCCGGGCCGGCATCCGCGCCCGCACCATCAACTCGGCCAATCTCGACGAGTGGACCGAGATCGAGCAGGAGATCCGGGCCGGCGCCGTCGACGTGTTGCTGATCAGTCCCGAGCGGCTGAACAATCCCGACTTCCGCGACAACGTGCTGCCCGGCCTGGCGCACAGCACCGGCCTGTTGGTGGTCGACGAGGCGCACTGCGTCTCCGACTGGGGCCACGACTTCCGGCCGGACTATCGGCGACTGCGCACCTTCCTGGGTGGACTGCCGAGTCACACGCCGGTGCTCGCCACCACCGCCACGGCCAACGCCCGGGTCACCGCCGACGTCGCCGACCAGCTCGGCGACGACGCCCTGGTGCTGCGCGGCTCGCTGGACCGCGACTCGTTGCGCCTCGCCGTGCTGCGGCTGCCCGATCCGGCGCACCGGCTGGCCTGGCTCGCCGACCACTTGGAGCGGCTGCCCGGCTCCGGCATCGTCTACACGCTGACCGTGGCCGGTGCCACCGAGGCCACCGACTTCTTGCGCTCCCGAGGGTTCCCGGTCGCGTCGTATACCGGGCAGTCGGAGGACGCCGAGCGCCGCGCCGCCGAGCAGGACCTGCTGGACAACAAGATCAAGGCGCTGGTGGCGACGTCCGCGCTCGGCATGGGCTTCGACAAGCCGGACCTCGGCTTCGTCGTGCACCTCGGCGCGCCCAATTCGCCGATCGCCTACTACCAGCAGGTCGGGCGGGCCGGCCGGGCCGTCGAGCACGCCGAGGTGGTGCTGCTGCCCGGTCCGGAGGACGCGGCGATCTGGCGATATTTCGCCTCCCTCGCCTTCCCGCCCGAGGAGCAGGTCCGGTCGGTTCTGGCGCAGCTCTCCGCCGACCGGCCGATGTCCACCCCGGCCCTGGAGCCCCTGGTCGAGCTGCGTCGCAACCGGCTGGAGCTGATGCTCAAGGTGCTGGACGTGGACGGCGCGGTGCGCCGCACCCGCGGCGGATGGCTGGCCACCGGCGAGCCGTGGACCTATGACACCGTCCGTTTGCGGCGGGTCGCCGAGGCCCGCGAGGCCGAGCAGCAGACCATGCTGGATTACGCGGTGACGTCCACCTGCCGGATGGAGTTCCTCCGCCGCTGCCTCGACGACCCGGAGGCGGCGCCCTGCGGCCGGTGCGACAACTGTGCCGGCCCGCTCTTCGAGGCCGAGGTGTCGTCCGGTTCGTTGATGGCCGCCGAGGCGTTCCTCGGGCGGCCCGGGGTGGAGATCGCGCCGAAGAAGATGTGGCCCACCGGGATGGCAGCGGTCGGCATCTCCGTGAAAGGCAAGATCGGCCCGGCCGAGCAGATCGAGGCCGGCCGGGCCGTCGGGCGCCTCTCCGACCTGGGCTGGGGCGCGCGGCTGCGCGGCGTGGTCGGCCCGGAGTCACCGGACGCGCCGATCCCGGCCGAGCTGGCCGCCGCTGTGGTCGAGGTGCTCAAGGCGTGGGCCCGCGGGGAGGACGCGTGGGCACAGCGCCCGGTCGGCGTCGTGTCCGTCGGCTCACGCCGTCATCCACAGCTTGTCCACAGCCTCGCCGAGCACATCGCGACGATCGGCCAGCTGCCGTTGCTCGGCACGCTGAGCTCGACCCGATCCGGCGCGGAGACCTTCCGCGGCAACAGCGCCCAGCGGGTCCGGGCCTTGCACGACGCCTTCACCGTCCCTCCCGAGCTGGCCGCCGGTGTCGCCGCTCACCCCGGCCCGCTGCTGCTGGTCGACGATCTGGTCGACTCCGGGTGGACGATGGCTCTGGCCGGCCGTGCCCTGCGCCGCTGCGGGGCGGACGCCATCCTTCCGCTCTCCCTCGCGGTGGCCGGTTGATCGGTTACTACACGGGGCCGGAGTCTTCCGTCTGCACGGCGGCGGGCGGAGCGGCCGGGTGCTCAGGCGTGGCCGCCGGGCCGTGGACCGTCCCGCCGCCGATCATGCGATCGGATACCGGCGGGGGGTATGCTTGGCGCATGTCCGATGAGCCGACTCCGCAGCACGGGCCACATGGCTACTCCGGGGACAAGGCGGCCCTGCTCAGCCGCCTGCGCCGGATCGAGGGGCAGATCCGCGGCCTGCAGCGGATGGTCGACGAGGACACGTATTGCATCGACGTTCTGACCCAGATCTCCGCGGCGAAAAGCGCGCTGCACGCTGTCGCGGTCGGCCTCCTGGAGGACCACCTGGCCCACTGCGTGGTGGACGCGGCCCGAGCCGGTGATCCCACCGCCAAGGTCAAAGAGGCATCCGACGCGATCGCTCGGTTGATCAAATCCTGAGGGGCGCGGGGACCGGAAGGCCGGCGAGCCGCACGGCCGCAGGAGCCGAAGTGGCCCGGAAGTCTTGAGGAGGCGGGAGCCGGATCGGCCGGAAGTCTCGAGGACGCGGGAACCGGATCGACTCGGAAGTCTTGAGGGGCGGGAACCGGAGCGGTCCGGAAGTCTTGAAGACGCGGGAACCGGAGCGGGTCCGGAAGCGACATAGGTTTCAGAAGGCAGCAAGAGCGAAAGGCTTCATCATGGCTGTGACCAGCACCTACACCGTCAAGGGCATGACCTGCTCGCACTGCGTCAACGCGGTGACCGAGGAACTCTCGGCGCTGCCCGGCGTCGCCGGCGTGCAGGTCGATCTCGCGTCCGGTGGGGTGACGGTGACCAGCGAGGAGCCGCTCACCCAGGACGCGGTCCGCGCCGCGGTCGACGAGGCCGGCTACGAGCTTGCGGATGCCTGACCAACAGGACGCGGCCCCAAAGCGGATACCAGAGCAGCAGGACGCGTCACCGGAGCGGTCCGCAGGGCAACCGGGCGCGTCACCGGAGCGGGCAGCAGGACAGCAGGACGCCTCGCCGGAGCGGGCAGCAGAGCCGAGGGACGCGACCCCGGAGCGGGCAGCGCAGCGGCAGGACGCTAGCCCGAAGCGGACGAAATGGGTGCTGGACGTCACCGCTGAATCGGAAGCTGACACCGGCACGGCGAGCCCGGGCAAGAACGAGGGCTTCCGCTTCGCCGCCTTCGGGGCGTTGCTGATCGTGGTCCTCTTCGCCGGTTACGGCCTGGGCCGCCTCAACAGCGGCACCTCGGCGACCGCCACCCCGGCCGCCACCGGCAGCGCCGCCCCCGCGGCGGTCAACGAGAACATGCCGCACACCCACGGTGCCGGTGGAGCGGGCATGCCGACCACCGCCGGCGCCGCGGTCGGCGGCCTCTCGCTCAGCTCGGACGGTCTCACCCTGCACCCGGTGGCCACCGCGTTCCAGGCCGGCCGCCGACAGCGGCTCGGCTTCACCGTCGACGCCACCGGCGGCACCCCGGTCACCTCGTACGCGATAGTGCACGACAAGCCGCTGCACCTGATCGTGCTCCGCCGCGACCTCACCGGCTTCCAGCACCTGCACCCGGCGATGGCCGCCGACGGCACCTGGAGCATCGATGTGACACTGGCCGAGCCGGGCGTCTACCGGATGATCGCCGACTTCACCGCCCTGGTCGGCGGCCGGCAGATCGCCACCACGCTGGGCACCGACCTGACCGTCACCGGCGACTACCGGCCGGCGCCGCTGCCCGCGCCGGAACGGACGGCCACCACCGACGGGCTCACCGTCAGTTACGCCGGCACCCCCGGCACCCAGGCCGTGCAGCCGCTGCTGATGACGGTGACCGGCGGGGCCGTCGAGCCCTACCTCGGCGCTTACGGCCACCTGGTGGTGATGCGCCAGGGCGACCTCGCCTACGTGCACGTCCACCCGGAGCAGCAGCTGGTCGACGGCAAGGTGAAGTTCTGGATCACCGCGCCCAGCCCCGGCGACTACCGGATGTTCTTCGACTTCCAGGTCGCCGGGAAGGTGCACACCGCCGCGTGGACCCTGCGGGTCAGCTGACCGGCGCCCGGTCGCCGAGCATCAGCGCCAGCGCCGGTTTCACCTGCCACTGATCGAGCAGCGCGTCATACTCGGCGCGCTGCTCGGGACTGGCCGGAGCACCCGTCCGGCGGGCGCGGAGCAGCAGGTTCCGCGGGGTGTGCGCCGAGTCGATGAACTCCACCACGTCGACCCGATAGCCGTTCAACCGGAGCAGGCCGGCACGCAGCGAGTCGGTGAGGACGTCCGCGAAGCGCTCCCGGAGGATGGCGTGCCTGGTGAACTCACCGTACGGCGTGGGCGACGCCCCACCCTTGAGCTGCGCGGCGATGTCGTGGTGGCAGCACGGCGCGGCCAGCACCCAGCGCGCCTGCCAGTCCACCGCGCGGGCCAGCGCCTGATCGGTGGCGGTGTCACAGGCGTGCAGGGCGAGCACCAGGTCCGGGGTGAACGGCAGCTCGGCCGCCTCGATGGTGCCGGCCACGAAGGTCACCTCGGCGGAACAACCCAGCCGCTCGGCGACGGCGCTGTTGCGTACCCTCTGGTCCTCGCGGACATCGACGCCCACCACCTGGACATCGACGCCTCGCCCGGCCAGATGGCGGTAGGCGGCGAAGGTCAGATAGGCGTTCCCGCAGCCGAGGTCGACGACGCGCAGCGGCGTCGGCAGCTCGTCGGGGAGCGTGGCGGCGAGCGCACGCAGGAACGCGTCGATCTGCCGGCGCTTGGCGGCGTTGCCACCGATCACGTCGAAGAGCGGGTCGCCCGGATCGAGCAGCCACTGCTTGGCCCGGTCGTGCTCACGTGCGGCCGGCGCGGCCGGCGCCGCGGCGGACCGGTGCACCTGGGCGTCACCCTTCTTGGTGACCCGGACCTGGACGGTGGCCTCGGCCGTCTCCACGTGCCAGTTGCCGAACGGCTCGGCGAGCAGCTCGTCGACGGCGGTGGCCGCCTCGGCGCCGGGCGCGACGTTACGGGTGAAGGGGCGGGTGCCGTCATCGGTGACGATCTGCAGTTTCGGACCGCTCTTGAGCGTGACGGGACGGATCTGGGCGCGGGTCACCGAGGGTGCCTGCCCGCGGCGCCGGCCGGCGGCGACGGCCCGGGTCAGTCCGGGAGCGAGGAGGAGTTCGCGCACCTCGGCGAGCGCTTGATCGAGCGGTTGTGGCATAACACCATTCTGCCCGGAAGCTGGGATGTCCCCGAGGGGCTGTGGACAACGCCGCGTCCGGCTAGGTTGATCCGGGGCGCGGAGGGAGGAACGGTCCGATGTGGCACATGTCGGAGACCAGGACACCGGCCTCCAGCCTGCCGTCGGCGCGGGTGCGGCAGATTCTCGGTGACATGTACACGGTTGCCCGGCACAGCCGGTTCATCGGTGACCTCACCCGGGGCCGCCTGCCAATCGCGGCGTATGCCGAGCTCACCGCCCAGCACTGGTTCGTCTACGAGACTCTCGAACTGGCCACCGCCGCGATGGCCGACGACCCGGTGGCCGGCCGGTTCTGCTTCCCGGAGCTGTTCCGGATCCCGGCGCTCGAGGCCGACCTGCGGTTCCTGCACGGCGCGCGCTGGCAGAGCCGGCTCGTCGCGCTGCCCGCGACGACCACCTACTGCACCCGGATCCGATCCTCGGCGTTCGACCGGGCGACCGGTTACGTGGCCCACCACTGCACGCGGTACCTGCACGATCTCGACGGCGGGCAGTGGCTGGGCGCCGCGGTGCTGGAGGCGTACCGGTTCCGCCGCCAGGGCTACCGCTTCTTCGTCTTCGAGGGCGTCGACCCGGAACTGTTCCAGGCGCGTTACCGCACCCGGCTGAACCTGGTCCCGTGGAACCACGCCGAGCAGGACGCCTTTCTCGCCGAGGTGGCCGCCGCCGCGCAGCTCAATCTCGACCTGCTCACCGATCTGGAGAACCGCTGGACCTGAACCCCACCGGCAGAACCGAGCTGGGGTACGCCGTGGGACCGCGCCAGCGGTCCCACGCGCGAGTGGCGATCAGGCCTCGGCGGTGCCCACGCCGGCGTCGGAACCGCCGGTCATGCTCTCCGTCGGCTCACCGGCGTCGGCGGTCGGGCCGGTCGTCCGGCGACGGCGGCGACGCGGCTTGGCGTCGGTGTCCGCGTCGGCGGCCGGAGCGTCCGGGCCAGTGGCCGAAGCCGCGGCCGGAGCGGCCGAGTCGGCGGCCGGAGCGGACGAATCCGACGGGCCGGCTTCCAGGGTGATCGCGGGCGAGACGCCGGCGGTGCCCTCCGTGGCGGAGTCCGAGAAGGCCACCGCCGTAGCCGCGGTGCGCCGCCGCCGGGTCCGAGCCCGGGGAGCCGCTTCGTCAGCGGGCGCGGGTGCTGCTGACGCCTCCGTCGGCACGGATGCTTCGGGCGTACCGGAAATCTCGGACGCCGGACCCTCGACCACCCGGCGCCGGCGCCGCTCCCGCTTGGGCCGCTCCCCGTCCTGGGACGAGGAAGGCGACGACGGCGCCGCCGAGTCGCCCGGCGAAGCCGGAGCGGACCCGCCACGCGTGCGCCCGCCGCGTCCCGGGCGCTGCCGGCGACCCCGACCACCGCCCCCGAGATCCTCCTCGATCTCGGCGGACAGCCCGGCCCGGCTCCGCTCCGCGGTCGGCAGGGTGCCCGAGATGTCGGACGGAATGTCCAGGTCCGCATAGAGAGCCGGACTCGTGTGGTACGTCTCCGGGGGCTGCGGCATGGTCAGGCCGAGCGACTTGTCGATCAGCACCCAGCGCGGCATGTCCTCCCAGTCCACGAACGTCACGGCGACGCCCGTGGCGCCCGCGCGACCGGTCCGGCCGATGCGGTGCGTGTAGGTCTCCGGGTCCTCCGGGCAGTCGTAGTTGATCACGTGGGTGACGCCCGAGACGTCCAGGCCACGGGCCGCCACGTCGGTCGCCACCAGCACGTCGATCTTGCCGCTGCGGAACGCGCGCAGGGCCCGCTCGCGGGCGCCCTGGCCCAGGTCACCGTGCACCGCGGCGACCGCGAAGCCACGGAAGTCGAGGTCCTCGGCGACCCGGTCGGCGGCCCGCTTGGTCCGCGTGAAGATCATCGTGAGGCTGCGGTCCTTGGCCTGCAGGATCCGGGCCACCATCTCGATCTTGTTGAGCGGGTGGGTGCGGTAGACGACCTGCTTGGTGAGCGGGTTCGGACCGCTGTCGGTGGTGTGCCCGGCGTGGATGGTCATCGGGTTGCGCAGGAACCGGCGGGACAGCGCCACGATCGGATCCGGCATGGTGGCCGAGAACAGCATGGTCTGCCGCTGCTCCGGGAGCATCGCCAGGATCTTCTCGACGTCGTCGAGGAAGCCCAGGTCGAGCATCCGGTCGGCCTCGTCCAGGACCAGCGCGTGGACCGCGTTCAGCTTGAGCTGCTTCTGCTTGGCCAGGTCGAGCAGGCGGCCGGGGGTGCCGACCAGGATCTCGACGCCCTTCTTCAGGGTGTCCACCTGCGGCTCGTAGGCCACCCCGCCGTAGATCGGCAGCACCCGGACGCCGCGCGTGCTGCCGGCGGCGGCCAGGTCGCGGGCCACCTGCAGGCCCAGCTCACGGGTGGGTACGACGATCAGGGCCTGAGGACGGCCGTCGGCGCCCTCGGCAGGGGAGAGCACCCGCTCCAGCAGGGGCAGGCCGAAGCCGAGGGTCTTGCCGGTGCCGGTCGGTGCCTGGCCGATCAGGTCGGTGCCGCGCAGCGCGATCGGCAGCGCGTACTCCTGGATGGCGAAGGCGTGCGTGATGCCCGCGGCGGCCAGCGCCTCCACGGTCTCGGGACGAACGCCCAGCTCGGCAAAGGTGGGGCTGTCCGGGCGGACCGGAGCGCGGTTCGTAACGGGGACTAGAGCTTGCTCATTGTCGGTCATGAAGTTTTACGGGTGCCCTCTCGTGGTGCGCCCGTCGACTGTCCTGGGGCGCGGTCTGGATGTGGCGCGGGCCGCACGCTCGAAAGCGGGCCACGCGCGGGGTCGCCGACGGATCGATGCCGGCGGCGACATACGCCACTCTACCTGACCCAATAGCAGACGCACGCGAGAGCAGTTTCGGGAGGGAACGCTGTTACCAGCGCGCCCTCCCGTTACCGCATCAGCGGGTGGTGAAACCGAACGGCCGGTGCGAGGCCTCGGCGATCTCCACGTAGGCCAGCTTGGCGACCGGGATGATCACCTTGCGGCCCTTCTCATCCGTGAGCGAAAGGACGCCGTCCTTGGCCAGAGCCTCGGACACGGCCTGCTCGACCTCGGCCGGCGTCTGAGCGCTTTCCAGCACGAGCTCGCGCGGCGAGTGTTGCACGCCGATCTTGACCTCCACGGAGTCCTCCTCTGTCAACCCGTGTACCGCTTGGAAAGGCTATCCGATTTCCGGTGCCGTTCCGGCCGATGAACCGCCCTGCAGCGGGAAGCTCGCGATCCCACGCCAGATCAGAGCGGCGACGAGGCTCTCGGCTTCAGCTTTGGGCGTACGCCGGCCGTTCGCCAGCCAGTACTGAGCGGCCGCCCCGGAGGCCCCGGCGAGGCCGGAGGCGAGCAACTGCGCCTGGTCCTGCCGGAGCCCGGTGTCCGAGATGATGGTCTCGGTCAGCGCCTCGATGCAGCCCTGCTCGACCCGTTCCACCCGCTGCCGGACCTGCGGATCGTTGCGCAGGTCGGACTCGAAGACGAGCCGGAACGCCTCGCTCTCGTGGTCCATGAAGTCGAAGTACGCCCGGACCGCGCCCTTGACGCGCTCCTTGTTGTCCGGGGTCGCCTCCAACGCGCCCCGCACCTTGGCGATTATCGCGTCGCAGTGCGTGTCCAGCAGGGCCAGGTACAGCTCGAGCTTGCCGGGGAAGTGCTGATAGAGCACGGGCTTGGACACGCCCGCGCGTTCCGCGATGTCGTCCATCGCGGCGGCGTGGTAGCCGTGCGCGACGAAGATCTGCTGGGCGGCGGCCAGCAGTTGCTTGCGGCGTGCCGAACGAGGCAGCCGGGTGGGGCGAGTGGTCTGAGCCCCGCCGGACGCGGCGGTCATATCTGGTGAACCTCCAGGGGGTCGGTCCCCGCGGTTTGTCGTCGCGGATTGCCCGGATCGGTGCATGTCGCGGTCGTGCGGGCAATTGTCGCGACGCTGCAACTTATCGCCACTGCAACCACACGGTAGCCTCAGCGGGGGCGAGCGAGGAGCACGCGGTGGATGAATCAGGGCATTCCGGAGACACCGGAGCCGCGGGTGGCGGCAACGGTGCCGACGCGTATGACCGCAATCGGATGAACGGCTGGGCAAACGGCGAAAGTCCGTGGTCGAACGCGGGTTCGGCGCCGGAGCAGGAGGCGGACGTGCCGCCGTGGCGACGCGGTGCCGCCGGACGCCAACCGTTCCCGGAGCGCCCCTTCGGGCCCGCCCCGAGCTCGGCCGCGCCGGCCCAGGTGCCGCCGCCCCCGGGGTTCGGGGACCTGTCGCAGCCCACCGAGATTCCCCCTTCCGGGAACACCGACATTCCGCCGTCCTGGTCCGGCGACCGCAGCCGGCTCGCTGACATTCTCGGTCACCGACCGCGTCCGGTCGATCCGGCGTCACCCACGCCGTCCAGCGCGCCGCCGTTTCCCTATGAGGGGGACCTCGACGACTCGTACCGCGCCGCACCACCACCGACCGTGCAGCGCGCCGCCGTGCCGATGACCCGGCCCATCCCGCCGGGTCCGACCCAGGGAGATCCACTGAGCCGTACCGACGCGCCGTCCGAACCGATCCGATCCCGGCACGCCCTGCTCAACGACACGTTGGCGCAGGGGCTGCCCAGGGTGGAGCCCGCCGCACCGGCGGGGGACCAGCGATCGGTGGACAACGAGCCCGGGATGGGCCTGCCGACGTACGATGCCAGCGGCTTCGCCCGCCGGAGCTACCCTTCCGAGAGCCCGAGCTCCGCGCTGGACGAGCCGAGCGGGGCGCTGCCCCAGCGCGTGCCGGCCCAGCCGGACGTGCCCCGAGTCCCGGAGCCGCCCGCGGTGGAGCCATCGGCTGAGGCGCCAGCCCTGGCGCGGATCGCGACGCACCTGCGCCGCGGCGACGTGGTGCCCGCGCAGGAGCGCCAGGAGGGCTTCGACGTGCAGGCCATCCTGGCCGCGGTGCGCGAGGTGGACGGGGTCCGCGACGCGTCGCTGCGAGCCACCCCGGCCGGCGCGCACAGCCTCCGGCTGGACCTGGCCGACGGCGCCGACGCCGCCGAGGTGAGCCGGCACGTCGCCCGCCTGCTCCAGGAGCGGATGGGCCTGGACGCCGCGATGCCCGGTGGCCTGCCCACCGCCCCGCCCGCGGCCCCGCCGGTGCCGCAGCAGATCCCCCGGCCGGGTCGCGCCTCGGTCAAACCGATCTCGGCGGCGCCCGCCCCCGCGCCGGTTTCGGCAGCTCCGGCCCCGGCTCCGGCCCCGGTGTCCCCGATCCTGGCGCCGAGCCCGGTGTCCCCGATCCCGGCCTCGGTGTCCCAGGTCCCGGTGTCCCAGGTCCCGGTGATTCCGGAGTCCCCGCAGCCGGCGCCGCAGCCCGCGGTCCGCCCGCGCGATCTCAACCAGCCCCGCCCGCTCGACCCGGGTGACCGCCCCGGCCCCCGCGTGCTGATCGAGAACGTGCACGTCAACACGTTCGGCGCGGACGCCACCGTCGAGGTGCGGCTGCGCGCCGGCGACCGGACCGCCTCCGGCATCGCCACCGGCCCGGCCGTCGATGGCTACCTGCTGCGCCTCTGCGCCACCGCCACCGCCGGCGCTGTCGACGAGCTGCTCTCCGCCTCGACCCACGCGGACGGGCCGGCTCGCTGCTTCGTCGAGCACGCGTCAGCCGTCTCGTTCGGGTCCACCCAGGTCGCCGTCGTGGTGCTGCTGCTGTCCTGCGGTGGCGGCTGGGTCGAGCAGCTCGCCGGCTCGGCAGTGGTCACCGGTGACGACCGGCACGCGATGGTTCGCGCCACACTGGCGGCGGTCAACCGGCGCGTCGAGGCACTCTTGGCTTGATGAGAGGTGCTGTTCTGGCCGGCGACACCGCGGTGTTGCCGGAGGGCGAGGTTCCGCCACCCTGGCCCGCGCGACGTGTCCCGGTGGGCGGCGCGATGCTGCACGTCCGCGACACCCCGGCGCTGCGTCCCGACGCCGAGCCCGCTGTCTACGTGCACGGCCTCGGCGGTTCCTCGCAGAACTTCACCGACCTCGCCGGGCTGCTCGCCGACCGGCTCGACGGGCAGGCCGTCGACCTGCCCGGCTTCGGTTACAGCGATCCCAGCCCGCGCTATTCGATAGCGGCCTTCGCGGCCACCCTGATCGACTACCTGGAGGCCGCCGGCCGCGGCCCGGTCCACCTGATCGGCAACTCGCTCGGCGGGTCCATCTCGGTGCGCGTCGCCGCGCTCCGCCCCGACCTGGTGCGCACCCTCACGCTGATCTCCCCGGCGATGCCGTTCCTCGATCCGCGCCGTACCGCGCAGGGCCCGGTGCTGCCGCTGCTCGCGCTGCCCGGCGCGGAGCGCCTGATGGCCTGGGCGCTGACCCGGATCACCGCGGAGCAGATGGCCGAGCAGGTGCTGGCGGCCTGCTTCGGGGACACCACCAAGGTGCATCCGCAGCGCCGCGCCGAGGCGATGGAGGAGATCCAGCTCCGGTACACGGTGGCCCACTACCCGCGGGCCTATCTGGGCACCCTGCGCGGGCTGGTGGGCAGCTTCCTGCGGGCGTACCTGCCGGGGGTCAACTCGCAGTGGCGGCTGGCCGCCCGGGTGCAGGCGCCCACGCTGGTGATCGGCGGTCTCAACGACAAGCTCGTCGATCCCCGGGTGCCGGTCCAGGTGGCCAGGGCGATCCCGGACAGCCGCCTGCTGATCCTGCCCGGCGTCGGCCACGTCGCCCAGATGGAGGTGCCCCGGCTGGTGGCCCGGGCCATCGCCGGCATGCTCGACGAGTCGGCCTAACCTCGGTCTCACAAGATCGACTCGGATGCGTACGAGTCGCGCTCATGTGCGAGGCTGACGCGTAAGATGATCGCTCCCGTCACGCCAGTGCTCGAACCGGAAACCCCGCCACCCGCGGCCGACCGGTGGCGCCAGTGGTGGCTCGCCCTGTTCGCCGTCACGATGGTCCTGCTCACCGTCGTCACGATGGTCGCCCGCACCTCGTCGTCGCCCGGCGCGTCCGCCACGCCGGCGCCCTCCGCCCCCGTGCCGTCGCCCTCTCTCGCGCCCTCCGCGTCCCCGTCGGCGCCTCTGCTGGAGTCCGCGCCCGCCTCGGCCTCGGCTTCGCCATCGGCCACCCCGGCGCTGGTCGACCCCAAGATCCTGCAGGTCGCCGGGGCGGTCCCGACGCACGGTTCAGGCGATTTCCGGTACGCGACGAGACGCGGCCCAATCATGGGAACCAAGGGACCGGTACGCCGTTTCCGCGTCGCCGTGGAGAAGGAGAGCGGCGAGGATCCGGAGGCGTTCGCCGCCCAGGTGGTGAGCACACTCGGCGACCCCCGCAGCTGGATCGGGAACGGCACCCTGCGCCTGCTGATGGTCGGCGCGGGCGACCGGGCGGACTTCACCGTCTATCTGGCCACCCGGGACACCGCGGGCCGGATGTGCCAGCAGGGCGGGACCAACATCCGGATCGGCGGGGTGCCCTACACCTCCTGCCGCGCCACCGGCCAGGCCATCATCAACCTGGACCGCTACCGCAAGTCGTCGAAGCCCTACCTGAACGCCAAGGTGCCCCTCGCCGTCTACCGCAACTACGTGATCAACCACGAGGTCGGCCACGAATTCGGCCACCACCACGAGGGGTGTCCGCGCTCGGGCGGGCCGGCTCCGGTGATGGTCCAGCAGACGTTGACCACGCGGGGCTGCGTCCCGTATGCGTGGCCCCGTCTCGGCAACAAGCCCTTCGCCGGCCCACCCCTCTAGACCGTGTTTCGGAGTCCGACCGGGGCTGCGGCGTGGCCCAGAGCGCGCCTGGCAGCGTCCGCGAAACACCCGCATACCGGTGTTGTATGTGGGTGTTTCGCGGACGCTGCCAGCCACACTCTGGACCTCGCCTCGCACTCGGCCGGACTCCGAAACACGGTCTAGCCGGCGGAGCCGGTTCCACCCGGTCGTCGCTTCCGGGGCCTGACCGCCGGTCCGGTGCCGCTGCCCGGCGTCCCCGGTTCGGCGGGTCCGCGGCGGCCGTCGGCCGGGATCAGTGCTGGTCCTGGGCGATGTCTGGGCCTGGTGCGGGGGACCAGTGGAGCGCGCGCCGATGACTGCCGTGGGCAGGCGGGGTGGTGGGGTTCGCTTTCTCCGCTGGGGTATTCGATTCTCCTGTGACGGGCGGCGAGTCGTGGCAGGCTGGCCCTTGTTATGGCAAAAGCGACGAATGCCTCCCCTGATCCGGCGGCCGGCGCGAACCCGCCCGCCGCCGGCCGGCGTGCCCGCAACGAGCAGACCCGAGCGAAGACGACGTCCGCGGCAACCGCGACGTCCGCGAAGGGCGTGATCACGGCACCGGCCGACACCGCGAAGAAGTCCGCCCGGACGCGGAAGACGGCCGCCGAGCCCGCGTCACCGGCCGGTCGGTCGACGACGAGATCCGCCGTGCGTGAGACGGCCACCGCTAAGTCCGGCGCTGTCGCTCGCGGCACGGCCACCGCGAAATCCGCGGGTACGGCGAAGTCCGGCGTTGTCGCCCGCGGGACGGCCGCCGCGAGATCCGCCGCGGTTCGCGGGACCACTGCCGGGAAGCCTGCCGCCACCGGCCGCGAGGCGGGTGCGGCGAAGTCCGGCACCGCCGTTCGCAAGACGACCGCGGCGAAGGCCGCCGCCTCGGCGGTCCGCAAGGCGGCGGCACCCACCGTTCGGCCGGCGGATGCCGTGCGCGCGGCGAAGACGGCTCTTCGGGGCACGGCCGGCTCCGGCGACGCTCCGGCGGCCGGCAAGCCGGCGACCCGCCGGCCGGCCGGGCAGAGCACACCGGCCCGCAGCCGGGCCGTGCCGGCCGAGGCCAGCACGGCGGCGCGTCCCCGCAAGACGCTGTCCACCGAGGTGCCCGCGACGCCGCGCAAGACCGTGGTGCGGAGCGCGGGGCCGGCGCGACCGACACCGCACGCCGTTTCGGACCCGGACGGCGTGATCGAGGGCGGCGGCCGGCACCGGCTCAGCGCGGAGTCCCTCGCGCCCGGCGGCGGCCGCCACCGGTCGGCCGCGGAGGAACCGCCGGCCCGCCACCGGGCCGAACCGCAGCCGGCCGCTGTCCCGCCGGCGCCCGGTTCGCCGCCGTCGCCCGGTTCCGCGCCGGCGGGTATCCCGTCGTCGCCCGGTTCCCCGTCGTCCTCCGGTTCCGTGCCGCCCGGTTCCCCGTCGTCCTGTTCCGCGCCGGTGGCGGGGACACCATCGCCGCAGCAGCAGCCGGCGGAGGTACCGGGCCGGCACGCGGCGGCGCGGCACGCCCAGCCGCAGCCCGCGCCGATCCCGGTGGACCCGGAGACCGGGCTGCCCCCCGGCATGACCCGCGGCATCCTCGAACTGGCCGCCGAACGCCTGGCCGCCGCCCGCGCCACCCCACCGGAGGAGCCGGAACCCGAGCCGGAGGAGCCGGAACCGGTCGACGAGGCGCCCCGCCCGGTGGTGCGCCGTCGCTCGACCGGCGCTTCCGCCCCGCGCGCCACCGGGGTGCCCGCCGCCGGCACCCGGCCCGGTTCGGGCTCCCGGCCGCCCCTGGCCTCGCGCCCGCCGGCCGGCCCGCCCGAGGCCGTACGCCCGCCGACCACCCCGCCCGAGGCCGGCCCGCGCCACCCGTCAGCCGGTCCCGAGGCGACCCACCGCCACCCGTCGGCCGCTCCCGAGGCGAACCGCCGCCGCTCGGCGCTCGCCCCGGAGGCGGGCTCGTACCGTTCGGCGCCCGCACCGGAGGCGGCCTCGTACCGCTCGGCGAGCGTGCCGGAGGCGGACCTGCCGGTTTCGCCGGCCGCCCCCGACCAGCAGCCGACCCCCGACCAGCAGGCGAACCGCGGCGGCCGCCGCCGTCCGATCGTCCGCCCGTTGAAGGCGGACCCGTCAGCTCGGCCGAAGCCGGCCCACCCGTCCGCTCAGGCGGGGTTCTTCGCGCCGGTTCCCGCGGACCGGCCCGGCGGTCGGCCGGCGACCGGGCTCGAGAGCGCGGAGCCACCGCCGTCCGGGGCGCACCCGCGACCGATCATCGCCCCGGCGACGGATCCGGCCCGCCCCACCCGGAACTCGGCCGCACAGGCTCCGGCCGCGCTGGCGATGCCCGGGGCGGAGACCACGTACCCGATGGTGGAAGCGGCCGGGCCGTCCGAGACCGCCCCGGCCCCGGTCGAGGCCACCGCTCCGGACACCGCCGAGCACGGCCGTCCCGAGGCGCAGGCCGAGGAGGCGCCGGACGCCGCCCGGTTCTGGTCGGCAGACGAGCATCCGCGGCCCGGCTTGCCGGCGAGCGTCCGGCTGCCGGCCGGCCTCCCCGACAAGCTCTGGCACCCCGCCGAACAGCACGTCGAACCACCGGCCCCGGAACAGGCGATTCCGCACCAGCCCGACCCGCACCAGCCCGACCCGGTCCACTCCGACCCGGCGCACTGGGAACCGGCGCCATCGGAACCCGCCCACCCGGAGTCCGCCGCGCCGGAATCGGCTTCCGCGCAGGCCGGGGTGCGGCTCGCCGTGCCGCACACCGTCGCCTACGTCGCCGGCCAGGACGCGGACGCCGACCGCCTCGCCGCGCAGTCGCCCACCGCGGAACTACCGGTCGTCGAGATCGACCGGACCAGTCCGCCACCCGACGTCGACGAGCACCCCCGGAGCGGGACGAGCCTCACCCCCTCCGGCCGCAAGCTGCTGCGTCGCCGCCGCCGGGTCACCTTCCTGGCGTACGTCATGGTTGTCGCCCTGGTCCTGATCGTCGGCCATGAGCTGCGGGATCGGCAGCGACCCGGCACCGCCGGCCGGGAGACCGCGCAGCGCGCGGCCGAACCGGCGGGCGGTCCGCGACCGGCTGACGTGCAGGCGGAGAAGGAGACGGATCAGGTCGGTTCGGTGCAGGGCGCGCTGCCGGCCGACGGCCGGTCGGGCGATTTCCGGTACGCCAAGGGCCGCGGCCCGATCCTCGGTGACGCCGGCAAGCTGCACCGCTTCCGGGTGGCCGTGGAGGAGACGGTGACCGAGGTCGCGCCGGCCGATTTCGCCGAGTCGATCGACAGCATCCTCGGTGACCGGCGGAGCTGGATCGCGAGCGGCAAGCTGCGGCTGCGCCGGGTGCCGAAGTCGGACCGGGACGCCGACTTCACCATCTTCCTGGCCACCCCGGACACGTCGGAGCGGATGTGCGCCGCCGGCGGCCTGCACACCGAGGGTTTCACCTCGTGCCGGCTACCGGGCCAGGTGGTGATCAACGCCGAGCGCTGGGCCACCGCGATCCCGGACTACGCGGGCGAGCTGGACCAGTACCGCGAGTACGCGATCAACCACGAGGTCGGCCACCAGCTCGGGCACGGTCACGAGAGCTGCCCGGGCAGGGGGAGACCGGCGCCGGTGATGCTGCCGCAGACGTACGGTCTGGAGGGCTGCACCCGCAACGCCTGGCCCTACCGCGACGGCAAACGGTACGAGGGTGAACCGCGCCCGTGAAATATTCCTTGATCCCGCATGTCGGGCCCGTGTCCGACGTCATGGGCGTGGCGCCGCTCAACGAGCAACAATGGGCGGCGATCCTTACCACCGAACCCGGGGAGTGAACTGTGGCTCTGCCCCCGCTCGTCGAGCCGGCCGCCGAGCTGAGCGTCGACGAGATCCGCCGCTATTCGCGTCACCTGATCATCCCCGACGTCGGGATGGACGGGCAGAAGCGGCTGAAGAACGCGAAGGTGCTCGCCGTCGGCGCGGGCGGCCTCGGCTCGCCGACCTTGCTCTACCTGGCCGCGGCCGGCGTGGGCACGCTCGGCATCATCGACTTCGACACCGTCGACGAGTCCAACCTCCAGCGCCAGATCATCCACGGCGTCTCCGACGTCGGCACGCCCAAGGCGGAGTCGGCGGCGCGCAGCATCGCCGAGGTCAACCCGCTGGTCAACGTGGTCATTCACAACACCGCGCTGGACCGCGACAACGTCAAAGAGATCTTCAGCCAGTACGACCTGATCGTCGACGGCACCGACAACTTCGCCACCCGCTACATGGTGAACGACGCGGCAGTGCTGCTCGGCAAGCCGTACGTGTGGGGTTCGATCTATCGCTTCGACGGGCAGGCCTCGGTCTTCTGGGAGGAGCACGGTCCCTGCTACCGCTGCCTCTACCCGGAGCCCCCGCCGCCCGGCATGGTGCCGAGCTGCGCCGAGGGCGGCGTCCTCGGCGTGCTCTGCGCGTCGATCGGCTCCATCCAGGTCAACGAGGCGATCAAGCTGATCACCGGCATCGGTGAGCCGCTGGTCGGCCGCCTGATGGTCTACGACGCCCTGGAGATGGAGTACCGCAAGATCAAGGTTCGGAAGGACCCGAACTGCGTGCTCTGCGGGGAGAACCCGACGCTCACCGACCTCATGGACGACTACGAGGACTTCTGCGGCGCGGTCTCCGAGGAGGCGCAGGAGGCGGTGACCGGCTCGACCATCACCGCTCGTGAGCTCAAGGAGTGGCAGGACACGGGCAAGGACGTGTTCCTGGTCGACGTCCGCGAGCCCGCCGAGTGGGAGATCAACCGGATCCCGGGCGCGGTGCTGATCCCCAAGGGCGAGATCCTGTCCGGCGAGGCGCTGGCCAAGTTCCCGCAGGACCGGCAGATCGTGCTGCACTGCAAGTCGGGGGTGCGCTCGGCGGAGGCGCTGGCCGCGCTGAAGGCGGCCGGCTTCAAGGACGCGGTGCACGTCCAGGGCGGCATCGTCTCCTGGGTCAACACCGTGGACCCGTCGCTCCCGTCGTACTGATCGTTGTCACACTGGGGAGTCATGATCTTGACTCCCCAGTGTGACAGTTCCGGGACGGAATCGGACCATTGCGACAGATGGCCGATAGGTCCGCCGAAACACAGGATCGCCGGGTAGCGTCTCCACCGTGGTCGATATCGATGCCGCGATCGGTTACGTCGTGGCCCATGGTGACCCGGTCGAGCGTGCGCGCCTGTCGTACCTGCGGACCGGTCAGCCAGCGCCCTCGGAGATCATCGATCGGATCGCCGGCGGTCAGATGCCGGAGGGCGGCTGGCCCGCGTCGGCCGACGGGCAGGTTCCCTCGGTCGACGCCACCTGCTTCCGGCTCGCCGAGCTCGACGACCTCGGTGGCCTGCAGGCCGGGCCGGTCGCCGAGCGCGCGCTGCACTGGCTGGCCTCCGCCCAGCGCCCCGGTGGCACCTGGCAGGAGCACGAGTCGCTGGCCGGCGAGGCCCCGGCCTGGGCGCTGCCCGGCGACCCGGAGGCCACGCTCTATCTGACCTCGGTCGCCGGCTTCTGGCTGACCGCCGCCGCCGTCGAGAACGGGCCGTACCAGACCCGGGGCCGTTACGACGAGGTGCTCGCCGCCGCTGCCGGGTTCGTTGTCTCGCAGCTGCGTCCGGACGGCACGTGGCCGTCCTTCCTCGCCGCCGGGTGGCACGCCGCCGGCCTGCTCTATCAGCAGCAGTACTTCTACGAGTCGTCCCGGGTGCAGCTGGTGCTCGGCGAGCGGCTGCCCGACATGTCGCCGGCCGACGTCGCCGCGATGGCGGCCGCGCTGCGCCGGGTCAACCTGGGCGACGACTGGCTGCTGCGCAACGCCTGGAAACGGCTGGGGGAGACGCAGCGTACCGACGGCGGCTGGGACAGCAACGAGGGACCGATCTTCGACGTCAACATCACCCTGACGGTCCTGCGCGCGTTCCGCTGAGCCGCCGCCGGCTTGCGCGGGCCCCGAGCCGGTCGGCGGTCAGCCGCGGGTGTGACCGTTGCCGGTGACGATGTATTTCGTCGAGGTGAGTTCGGGCAGGCCCATCGGCCCGCGGGCGTGCAGTTTCTGCGTCGAGATGCCGATCTCCGCGCCGAAGCCGAACTCGCCGCCGTCGGTGAACCGGGTCGACGCGTTCACCACCACGGCCGCCGCGTCCACCCCGGCCACGAAGCGCCGGGTCGCGCCGAGCGACTCGCTCACGATCGCCTCGGTGTGGCCGGTGCCGAACTGGCGGATGTGGTCCATGGCGTCCTCCAGCGAGTCCACCACCGCGACAGCGATGTCCGCGGAGAGGTACTCCCGGCCCCAGTCCTCCTCGGTCGCCGGGACCACGTCGTCGCTGTATCCGGCCACCCGCGGATCGCCGTGCACGGTGACGCCGCGGGCGCCCAGCTCCTCCAGCACCAGCGGCAGGAACGAGTCGGCGATCTCGGCGTGCACCAGCAGCGACTCGGCGGCGTTGCAGACCGAGTTCCGCTGGGTCTTCGAGTTGATCGTGATGGCCAGGGCCTTCTCCAGGTCGGCGTCGGCGTCCACGTAGACGTGGCAGTTGCCCACCCCGGTCTCGATCACCGGCACCGTGGACTGCTCCACCACCGTTTTGATCAGGTCGGCGCCGCCGCGCGGGATCAGCACGTCGACCAGGCCGCGGGCGCGCATCAGCTCCTTCACCGAGTCGCGGGTGGTGGCGTCCAGCAGCTGGATGGTGTTGGTCGGCAGGCCGGCGTCGGCGACCGCCTTGCGCAGCACCGAGACGATCGCCGCGTTCGACGAGTAGGCCGACCGGGAGCCGCGCAGCAGCGCCGCGTTGCCCGACTTGAGGCAGATGCCGGCGGCGTCCGCTGTCACGTTCGGCCGGCCCTCGTAGATCATGCCGACCACGCCGAACGGCACCCGGACCTGGCGCAGCTCCAGGCCGTTGGCCAGGGTGGCGCCGCGCACCACGTCACCGACCGGGTCGGGCAGGGCGGCGAGCTGGCGCAGGCCGTCGGCCATCGCGGCGACCCGGGCCGGGTTCAGCGCCAGCCGGTCGATCATCGCCTCGGAGATCCCGGACTCCCGGGCGTTCGTCACGTCGACGGTGTTGGCCGCGACGATGTCGTCGGTCCGCTCCACCAGGCGGTCGGCCATCAGCAGCAGCGCCGCGTCCTTCTCCGCGCGGGTGGCCCCGGCCAGGTCGATGGCGGCGATCCGGGCCGCGGCCGCCTGCTCCAGCACGCTCATGAGAGACCTTCCTGAGGATTCAGAGGAGTACGAGGTCGTCACGGTGGACGACCTCTCGTTCATAGCCCGGCCCGAGCGCCGCCGCCAGTTCCGGAGTGGACCGGCCGAGCAGCGCGGGCAGCTCCACCGCGTCGTAGTTGACCAGCCCGCGGGCGACCGGCGTGCCGGAACCGGCGTCGACCAGGTCGACCGGGTCGCCGGCCGCGAACGAGCCGTCCACGGCGGTGATCCCGGCCGGCAGCAGCGATTTGCGCCGGGCCACCACCGCCGCGACCGCGCCCTCGTCCAGGTGCAGCCGGCCGCGCGGCGCGGTGGCGTGGGCCAGCCAGAACAGTCGCGCGGCGGGCCGCGAGGCGGACGCCTCGAAGAGCGTGCCCACCTCGTCGCCGGCCAGCGCGGGCGCGGCCAGCGGAGCCGCGGTGAGCACCACCGGGATGCCGAACCCGGTGGCGATCCGGGCCGCCTCCACCTTGGTCACCATGCCGCCGGTGCCGACCCCGGCCTTGCCGGCCGAGCCGATCGCCACGCCGTCGAGATCCGCGTCGGTGCGCACCAGCGGGATACGCCGGGAGGCCGGGTCCGCCGGGCTGCCGGTGTAGAGCGCGTCCACGTCGGAGAGCAGCACCAGCAGATCGGCGTCGACGAGGGCGGCGACCAGCGCGGCCAGCCGGTCGTTGTCACCGAACCGGATCTCCTCGGTGGCCACCGTGTCGTTCTCGTTCACGATCGGCAGGGCGCCCAGGTCGAGCAGCTTGCGCAGCGTCCGGTACGCGTTCCGGTAGTGCGCCCGCCGCGTCACGTCGTCCACCGTGAGCAGCACCTGGGCCACGGTCAGCCGATGCCGGGCGAAGCCGGCGGTGTAGCGCCCGATGAGCAGACCCTGGCCGACAGCCGCGGCGGCCTGCTGGGTGGCCAGGTCACGGGGCCGGCGGCGCAGCTGCAACGGGGCCAGCCCGGCGGCGATCGCGCCGCTGGAGACCAGCACCACCTCACGACCCTGGCCGGCCAGGCCGCCGAGGACGTCGACCAGGGTGTCCAGCCGCTGCTCATCGATGCCGCCCGCCGCGGTGGTCAGCGAGGACGACCCCACCTTGACCACGATCCGGCGCGCACCGGTCACCACTTCCCGCACTCGGCCCATTCTGCTCGGCCGCCCGGTGCCGAGCCGTCGCGGATCCCATATCGTGGCCGGTGATGACACCGGAGGAGTACGTCGAAGCGGTCCTCACCCTGGTCGAGAGCATCCCGGAAGGCCGGGTGATGTCGTACGGCGCGATCGCCGACGCGCTCGCCGAGCGGTCCGGCCGCAACTCGCCCCGGCAGGTCGGGACCATCATGGCCCGGCACGGCGGCGGGGTGCCCTGGCACCGGGTGGTGAACAGTGCCGGGCGGCTGCCACCCGGCCATGAGCGGGAGGCGCGGGCGCGGCTGCTGTCCGAGGGCGTACCGTTGCGCGGCGACCGGGTAAGGATCGACGAGGCCGGGTGGACACCTGATGGAGAGCGGACAGGCGAGTAAGACCGCGTACAGCGCGGCGCGGTATCGAGCGGCGCATCAGGTGCTGGAGCAGGGGTCGATCTTCCGTGACCCGCTCGCCCTGCGGTTGCTCGGCGCCGACGCCGAGGATCTGGAGCAGGACGCGCCGCGGCGAGGGATGCGGCTGTTCATCGCGGCCCGGCACCGGTTCGCCGAGGATCGTCTGGCGGCCGCGGTGAGCCGCGGGGTGCGCACCGCCGTGGTGCTCGGCGCCGGGCTCGACACGTTCGCCTACCGCAATCCGCATGCGAGTCTCCAGGTGATCGAAATCGACCATCCGGACACCCAGGCGTGGAAGCGCGAGCGGCTCGCCCGGGCCGGCGTCGCCATTCCCCCGGACGTGCGACATCTCGGCGTCGACTTCGAGAAGGAGAGCCTGGGCGACCGCCTGGACCTCGACGGTCCGGCGTTCTTCCTGTGGCTGGGCGTCGTGCCCTACCTGTCCGACGGCGGTTTCGGGGAGACGCTCAGGTTCGTCGCGCGGGAGCCGGGCAACGAGGTCGTCTTCGACTACGCCCAGTCACCGGAGCGGATGCCGGCCGAGCGCCGCGCCGCCCTGGAGGCCCGCGCCGCCCGGGTCGCCAAGCTCGGCGAGCCCTGGCTGACCTTCTTCGAGCCCGAGGAGATCGCTGCCGACCTGGACAAACTCGGCTTCGGCGAGATCGAGGACCTGGGCCCGGCCCAGCTCGCGGCCCGCTTCTTCAACCGCCCGGACATCCCGCCGGAGACGCCGGGCGGCCACGTCCTGCACGCCCGGCGCCGCTGAGACGGCCACCGCCTCAGCCCAGGCCGGCGAAGGATGCCGTGGCGCGCATCTGCCAGTCGAAGAAGCCTCGGCGATCTTCCTCGATCGTGTTGTTGAGCTGGCCGAACAGCTCGGCGCTGACCGCACCGCAGAGGTGCACGAAGCCATACATCGTCGCGCCCACCAGGTGCGCCGGCACCTCCGGCCCGAAGTGCTGGGCGACCGCGGCCATCTCCGCACCGAACCGTCCCTCCGGCTGGGCCGGCACCTCGACGAGCTTGCCGGAGGTGAGGGCGTCGCGCAGCACCCCGGCCAGCAGCATGATCACCCGAGTGGCCGGCTCGATGGTGTCCTGCGGCGCCTGATAACCCGGCACCGGACTGCCGTAGATCAGCGCCCACTGGTGCGGGTTGGCCAGTGCCCAGTCGCGGACCGCGTGCGCGATCGCCACCCACCGCTCGGCCGGCTCCGCCTCGGGCGAGTCGTGCAGCTCGGCGGCGTCCCCCACGGCGCGGTACGCGTCGATGATCAGCGCGGTGAGCAGCTCGTCGCGGCTCGCGAAGTAGCGGTAGACGGCTGACGAGGCCATCCCGAGGTCGCGCGCGACGGCCCGGAGCGAGAGGTTGGCCCCGTCGGTGGCCAGGTGGCGCCGGGCCACCTGCTTGATCTCTTCGGTCATCTCGGCCCGGACGCGGGCGCGCAGGTTGGCGGCACTCATGGGGGCCAGTGTGCCACAACGAGAGCACTGCTCTTGCATGCTGCGGGAAAACGTGCCATCGTTGTTCTCGCCAGAGAGCAGTGCTCACAAAGGAGAACACTAATGTCACATGTGATCATCGGTTCCGGTCCGATCGGTTCCGGAGTCGCCCGGCTGCTGGTCGAGCAGGGCGAGCGGGTCCGCATGGTGACCCGCAGCGGCAGCGGCCCGGAGCACCGGCTGATCGAGCGGGTCGCCGCTGACGCCTCCGACGCCCGCCGGCTGACCGAGCTGGCCCGGGACGCCGAGGTGATTTACAACTGCGCGAACCCGAAGTACACCGAGTGGGCCGACAAGTGGTTCCCGATGAACAACGCGATGATCGCCGCGGCCAAGGCGTCCGGCGCGGTCTACGCGATCACCGGCAACCTGTACGGCTACGGCCCCCAGCCCGGCGGCCGGATGACCGAGGACACCCCGCTCGCCGCCACCGGTCGCAAGGGCCGGATCCGGATCAAGATGTGGGAGGACGCGCTGGCCAGCGGCATCCGCACATTCGAGGCCCGGGCCTCGGACTACGTCGGCGCCGGTGCGGTCAGCACGCTCTCCGCGGTGCTGCTGCCGGCGATCAACAAGGGCCGCACCGCCTGGGCGCCGGGCGACGTCGACGCGCCGCACACCTTCACCTACACCGGCGACATGGCCCGCACGCTGGTCACCCTGGCCCGGGACGAGCGGGCACCGGGGCAGGCGTGGCACGTGCCGTCCGGCCCGGCGATCACCATGCGCGAGCTGGCCGCGCGGTACTGCGCGGCGGCCGGGGTGCCGCGGGTGCGGGTGCGGAGCCTGCCGCGGTTCGTGATGCGCACGGCCGGCCTGGTCGTCCCGATCGCCCGCGAGCTGGCCGAGATGGACTACCAGTTCTACGCGCCGTTCCACATGGACAGCTCGCGCACCGAGCGGACCTTCGGCCTGGCTCCGACCGATCTGGAGATCGCGCTGCGGGAGACCGCCGCCGCGTCCGAGGCCACCGCCGCCCGCCGGATGTGACTCCGAAGCGCGGCCTAGAGGAGCAGCCCGACGCCGCCCCGCCGCGGATCACCCGCGGCGCCGGCCTGGCCGACGGCTGTCACCCCGCCGAAGTAGTGGTTGAGGTCCGGCCACTCGACCACCTGCCACCCGGCGTCGCGCAGCACCGCCAGCTCCTCCGCCGAGCACCCGTGCTCGGCGTGGACGGTGTCCTCCACCGCGTGGAACCGGGGCCGGGCGATCGCGTCCGCCACGTCCAGCCCGTCCACCAGCACCCCGAGCAGCGTGTCGACGAGCGCGGTGCGGATCCGCGAGGCGCCCGCCGACCCGGCCGCCACGGCCAGCGAGTCGTCCGGCCCGATTACCACGAGCGGGCACATGTAAGACGACATCCGCCGGCCCGGCACCAGTTCCTCGGTGAGCAGCTCACCCTCGCCGAGCATCGAGTTCAGGTTGATCCCCAGCCCGGGCAGCCACACCCCGGCGCCCAGCCCGAGCGTCGTGGTGATCACGCAGGCGTTGCCCTCCGGGTCGACCACCGAGACGTTGGTGGTGTCGCCCAGCCGCTGTGCGCCGAGGTCGCGCAGCGCGGCGGCCACCCCGGCGGCCCGGCCGGGCCGGGACAGGTCGGCCGGCAGCGCGCCGATGGTGTCCACGGTCCGGTTCAGGTCGTGCCGGGCACAGACCCGATAACCGGCCAGCGTCGCGTAGTCCACCGGTGCCTCGGCCACCCGGTAGCTGGCCAGGTCGGCCGGGCCGATCGTGCCACCGGCCTCGCGCACCGTGGCGACCAGCAGGTCCGCGTACTCCCCGGTGTAGAAGACCTCCGGCCCGTCCACCGCGAGCGCGTCCATCGCGGTGGACAGGCCTTGGTGGAAGAGCAGCTCGTCGCTCTCCAGCAGGCGGCCGCCCGGCTGGTACGGCGCGGCGCCGTCGCCGTAGACCAGCGCCGGCGCGCACGACTTCAGCGTGCGGGCGTGCGCGGCCGGCAGCAGCACGCCGGTCCGGGCCAGGCCGGCCGCCGGGGCGACCACCTCGGACCAGGGCAGCCGCCCCCAGCGCCGGTGCACCTCGCCGAGTCCGGCCGGCACTCCCGGCACCGCCACGCTGGCCCCGCCGATCGAGTAGATCTGTGGCAGCCCGCCGAAGAACACGTCGACGGCGACCATCGGTTCCGGTTTCCGGTCGCCGTCCAGACCTGGCACCGCGACGAAGAAGTCCAGGCAGGTGACCTCGCCGGTGCGCGCGTCGAAGTAGGTGCCGAACCCGCCACCGCCGATGCCGGTGTAGATCGTTTCGGCGACACAGCAGGCCAGGACCGCGGCGACCGCCGCGTCGGCGGCGGTGCCGCCCGCTTCGAGGATCCGCACTCCGGTGCGGGCGGTGGCCGGATGGCTCGCGGCGACGCCGGCCGCAACGCTTCCCATGCGGCGAGCGTAGGCGGCAAGGCCCGATCATGGTTACGATGCGCGTCGATGACGGCCGCCGGTCCCTCTCCCGTGGTAACCCGGCCGAGTGTCCTGCCCAGGCATGTTTTGGCTGGGTATGCGCTCGGGTCCCTGGTCACCGGAGCGTTCGGCACGGTGCCCGGTTTGTTGCTTCTGCCGTATCTGACCGACACGCTGGGTGTCGCAGCGGGTGTATCCGGCCTGCTCGTGCTCCTGCCGAAGGCGTGGGACGTACTCATCAATCCGCTCGCCGGTCGGATCTCCGACCGGCGCGGTTCCCGCCGCCCGTTTCTCCTGGTCGCGGGCCTGTCGCTGAGCGTGTTGTTCGCTGCCATCTTTCTCGCGCCCTTCCCGGGCGCCGCGGCCTCCGGCGCCTACGTCGCCATCGCCTTCCTCGTCGCCGCCACCGCCTACGCGTTCTTCCAGGTGCCCTATGTCGCGATGCCGGCCGAGCTGACCGACGGCTACACCGAGCGCACCCGCCTGATGACCTGGCGCGTCGCCGTCCTGGCGGTCGCCATCCTGATCTCCGGGGCGCTGGCGCCGCTGATCGTCGAGACGACCGGCGGCGGCCGGACCGGCCACCGGTGGTCCGGGTTGTTCGTCGCCGCACTGATCGCCGTGGGCACTGCCGGCACCTTTTTCGGTACGCGTGGAGCCGAGTCCCGCATCGCCCGCGCGGCCGAGCCGTCACTGCTCGCCCAGCTGCGCGTCGCGTCGGGCAACGCCCCGTTCCGGGCGCTGCTGCTCTGCTGGATCGTGCAGGCGGCCGGGATCGGCACCATGCTGGCCGGCGTGCAGTACTTCGCCGACCACGTGCTGCGCCGGGAGACCGGCGGGACCTTCCTGTTCGCCGCGTTCGTCGGCCCGGCCCTGCTGGTCATGCCGCTCTGGACGGCGATCGGCAAGCGGCACGGCAAGCTCCGGTCGCTGGTCGCCGCCTCGCTGCTGTTCGCGGCCGGCGCGATGCTGCTGCTCGGCGCCGAGGTGCTGCCCGCCGTCGTGGTCTACCTGATCGTCGCCCTGGTCGGCGTCGGCTACGCCGGTCAGCAGGTGTTCGCGATGGCCATGCTGCCCGACTGCATCGCCGCCGACACCGCGCGTACCGGCCGCCGCCAGGCCGGCGTCTTCACCGGCCTGTGGACCGCGGGGGAGACCCTCGGCCTGGCCCTGGGTCCCGGCATCTACGCCCTGGTCCTGCAGGTCTTCGGCTACGTCTCGTCGGCGACCGGGCAGGCCGCCGCGCAGGACGCGACCGCCCGGCTAGGCGTGCTGCTCGGCTTCACCGTGCTGCCGGCGCTGCTGGTCGGCGTCGCGGTCGTGCCGCTCCGCGGTTATCGGGAAAGGATCGCTGAATGATCGACGCGCTTCCGGAGAAGGGCGTGCCCGCCGACCAGATCCTCGCGGAGCTGCGCGGGTTGCGGTCCGCCGATCTGCCCACCCACGGCGGGCGGCTCTTCGCGTACGTCTACGACCCGGCCGTGGCCGGTCTCGACGAGCTGGCGCGGCAGGCGTACGCGGTCTCCGCCTCGGTCAACGGTCTGGACCCGACCGCCTTCCCGTCGCTGCTCGCCATGGAGAACGCGCTGGTCGGCGCGGCCGCCAGGCTGCTCGGCGGGGACGCGGCGACGGTCGGCAGCGTGACCGGCGGCGGCACCGAGTCGCTGCTCCTCGCGGTGAAGGCCGCCCGGGACGCGCACCCGGCCGTGGCGAACCCCCGGCTGGTCGTCCCGTCCACCGCGCACGCGGCGTTCGCCAAGGCCGCCCACTATCTGCGGGTGGGGCTCGACGTCGTACCGGTGCGGGAGCTCCGGGCCGACCCGGCGGCGATGGCCGCCGCGATCGGACCGGAGACCGTGCTGGTCGCGGCCTCCGCGCCGTCCTACGCGCACGGCGTCGTCGACCCGATCCCGGCGATCGCCGCCGTCGCCGCGGAGCGCGGCGTGCGGTTCCACGTGGACGCCTGCTTCGGCGGCTGGCTCCTGCCCTACCTGCGCCGGCTCGGCGCCGACCTGCCGCCCTTCGACCTGTCCGTGCCCGGTGTCACCAGCATCTCGGTCGACCTGCACAAGTACGCCTACGCGCCGAAGGGCGTCTCGGTGCTGCTGCACGCCACCGAGGAACTGCGCCGCCCGCAGTACTTCGCCCACGCCGACTGGCCCGGGTACCCGATGATCAACCCGGTGGTCTCGTCCACCCGCTCCGGCGGGCCGATCGCCGCGGCCGTGGCCACGCTGCGCTCCATCGGCGACGCGGGCTACCTCGACCTGGCCGCCGCCACCCGGGAGGCGGTCGGCATCCTCGCCGGCGCGGTCACCGCCGTCGACGGCGTGCGCCTCCACGCCCCGCCGGAGACCAGCGTGGTCTGTCTGGCCTCGGACGGCGTGGACCTGTTCGTCCTGGCCGACGAGCTGACCGCCCGTGGCTGGCACACCCAGCCACAGATGGCGTACCGGGAGATGCCCCCGACCATCCACCTGACCGTGACCGCCGCGGTCCGCGCGACCGCCGCCTCCTTCCGGCCCGACCTCGCGGACGCGGTGGCGGCCGCCGCGGCCCGCGGCCCGGCGCAGGTCCCCGACCTGCCGCCGCTCTCACCCGAGATGATCACCCCGGACCTCGTCGCCGGCCTGGCCGCCGACCTGGGCCTGGGCGACGGCTTCAGCCGGATGGCCGAGGTGAACACGCTGCTCAACGCCGCCCCACCGGCGCTGCGAGAGGCCCTGCTGACCGGCTTCCTGAGCCTCCTGCAACGCCCCGCAGCCCCGGCGTGACGCTTGCCCGGCCGGTCCGTCCGGAAGAGGCGCGACGTCCGATGACGCCGACCGAGCCGTACGCCGATGCGTTAGGTTGACCGGATGGCCCTTCCTGGAGTGCTCGGTGAACCCATCCGGTTCGTGCTGAACTGGGGGCGCCGGTATTCGCTGTGGGTGTTCAACTTCGGGCTGGCCTGCTGCGCGATCGAGTTCATCGCGTCGAGCATGAGCCGGCACGACTTCATGCGGCTGGGCGTCATCCCGTTCGCGCACGGGCCGCGCCAGGCCGACCTGATGGTGGTCTCCGGCACGGTCACCGACAAGATGGCCCCGGCGATCAAGCGGCTCTACGACCAGATGCCCGAGCCGAAATACGTCATCTCGTTCGGTTCCTGCTCCAACTGCGGCGGGCCGTACTGGGACTCGTACTCGGTCACCAAGGGCGTGGACCAGATCATCCCGGTGGACGTCTACGTCCCGGGCTGCCCGCCCCGCCCGGAGGCCCT
The DNA here is from genome assembly GCF_030252345.1 of Actinoplanes oblitus. Lineage (NCBI taxonomy): Bacteria > Bacillati > Actinomycetota > Actinomycetes > Micromonosporales > Micromonosporaceae > Actinoplanes > Actinoplanes oblitus. The sequence continues at coordinate 634,094 of NZ_CP126980.1, forward strand.
GCTGCACGGCATCCTCCGCCTCCAGGAGAAGATCGCCGCCGAGCAGTCCGGTCTCGGCGGTGTCGCCCGCCCGGACCCCTTGGCCAAGGACGCCGCCACGTTAACCGCTCCGATGGTGGCCCCGCCGGTCTAGCGTGATCGGCATGAGCGAAGTGTCCCGTGCGGACTTCATCGTCGACGTGCTGACCCGCGAGTTCGGCGAGCTGATGGCTATCGACCCGGCGGCGTTCCGCCGCAAGTTCCGGAAGATGGCGGCGTCGCCGTTCGCGTTCTACCGGGGCAGTGCGTCACTGTTCTACGCCGATCAGGTCGGCGACTACCGCGACGACAGGTACCTCGACGAGCGGACCAGCCGGGTGTGGATCCACGGCGACCTGCACGCGGAGAACTTCGGTACGTACATGAACTCGTCCGGGCGGCTGGTCTTCAACGTCAACGACTTCGACGAGGCGTACGTCGGGCCGTACTCCTGGGATCTGAAGCGGTTCGCGGCCAGCGTGGCCCTGATCGGCTACTCCAAGGCGCTCTCCGACGACAGCATCACCGCGCTGGTCACCGCGTTCGCCGAGTCGTACCTGACCGAGCTGCGGGCGATCGCGCACGGCGGCGACGACGCGATCGGCTCGATCACCCTGGAGAACGCGACCGGGGCGCTGCGCCGGGTGCTCCAGGAGGCCCGGCTGAACACCCGGGTCGACCTGCTCAGCGAACAGACCACCATCGACGAGTACGAGCGCCGGTTCGCCGTCGGCGAGGGCGTCTACGAGGTCGACGAGGCCACCGCCGCCCAGGTCACCGACGCGTTCCAGCGGTACCTGGGCACGCTGCCGGACGCCGGCCGGAGCATCTCGACGCACATCAAGGACATCAAGCTGCGCAAGGGCGTGGGGATCGGCTCGGCCGGTCTGCCGTCGTACAACCTGCTGCTGGAGGGGCACACCGAGGCGCTGGAGAACGACGTCGTCATCTACATGAAGCAGGCGCAGATCCCGGCCGTGGCGCGGTGGATCGACGACGAGCGGGTGCGGTCGTATTTCAAGCATCAGGGTCACCGGACCGCCGAGTCGCAGCGGGCCCTGCAGGCGCACGCCGACCCGTGGCTCGGGTTCACCGAGCTGGGCGGCGTCGGCCAGCTGGTCGCCGAGGTGTCGCCGTACGCCGCCGACCTGGACTGGTCGAACGTCAACGAGCCGGACGAGCTGTCCGGGGTGATCGCCGACCTGGGTCGCGCGGTGGCCCGGATGCACTCGGTCGCCGACGACGAGTCCAGCCACGACCTGGTCGACTTCTCGACCGAGGAGGCGATCGTCGCGGTGGTCGACAAGGACGAGGCGGGCTTCGTCGCGCACCTGGTCGAGTTCGCCCACAAGTACGGCGACCAGGCGCGCGAGGACCACCAGGACTTCGTCGACGTGTTCCGCAACGGCCGCATCCCCGGTCTCTGAACGACCGGGGATCAGAGCGGATCCCACCGCCAGGCCACGCCGGCCTGGTTCTCCGCCCCCTTCGACGGCGTCACCAGGATGGTCGCTTCGGTCGTGCCCGCCGGCATGGTGATCTCGTAGCCGCCCACCTTTCCGTCGCATTTCCGCTGGTACGTAGCGATCGGTCCGGCCGCCATCAGCTGCTGGTTGCCGAGCTCGATCCGGATCGAGCCGGCCCCGGCGCAGGCCACCGTGAACCGGTACCTCCCGGCATCGATCCGGTCCTCCTGCATGGTGACGTCGGAATAGACGAACGCCTGGTTGCCGCCGAATTCCGGGCTGCCACCGATCCGTTGGTAAGCGGTGAAGACGAGCGCGTCCTTGGCGTCCTGGGTCAAGGCCATCGAGTACGCCACCCCGACCCGGTCCCGAGCGGCCGCGTCCGGGGTGGCCTCCAGGGTGACCTGGTGTTCCGTCGCGGGGACGGTCACGGTGGCGTGCACCGGTCCGGGTTTCGCGCCGCACGGCAGGCTCAGGTGGGTGCCGGACACGTCCAGGCCGACGGTGCCCTCCTGGCCCGCGCAGGCCGCGATGAGCTCGTACTCGCCCGGGACGCGATCGAGGGTGACCGCCCGGCCGGGTTCGGATCCGTTGATGGTGCCGCCGTACAGATCGCCGTCGTGCAGCCCGATCTGCTGGGCCGCGACCCGGGCGAGCGAGTCCCGCGCCTGCGGGGAGAGCGTGGCCGGCTGCTCGGCGGGTGGGGACGGCCGGAACGGCGACAGGAAGCCGAATCCGGCGCCGGCCGCGACGACCGCCACCGCGAGTCCGGCGCCGGCGATCGCCGTCCGCCGGATGCGACGGCGCCGGACCGTGCTCCGGGCCGCGGCCGTACCCGGCGGCGTGATCCGCGGCGTCGTCTCGGCCCGCAGATCGGCGAAGAGTCGTTCGAGTTGATCCGTCATCGCTCGCCTCCAGCAGGCTCGGTCAGGTTCAGCCGTGCGGCCATCGCCGCGCGGCCGCGGTGCAGCCAGGACTTCACCGTTCCCTCGGCGACCCCCTCCCGGTGGGCCACCTCGGCGATCGGCATGTCAGCGAGGTAGTGCAGGACCAGGGCGCGACGCTGTTTGTCGGGCAGTTCGGCCAGTGCGGCCAGCAGGGCGACCCGGTCCGGACCGGGACCGTCGGCGTGCATGTCGCCGGCCGGTTGCCGGCGCAGGAAGCCGAGCGCGGTCCGGGCCCGGCGCCAGCGGCTGACCGCCAGGTTCCAGGCCACGCGCCGGACCCAGGCGACCGGATCGTCGTATCGGGAAACGGTCCGCCACCGGCTCAAGGCCCGGCAGAAGGCTTCCTGTACGACGTCCTGTGCCTCCTGTCGGTCGCCGAAGTAGGCATACAACTGGACGGTGAGATCGGCGTAGTGGGCGGCGTACACCTCGTCGAACGACGGCGGGTCATGGTGCACGGCGCTCGGCGTCCCCGATCTGGTCTCGGCGATGGCTGTCACGGCGACTACACGTTCGCGCCCGGCGGCAGGTTGCGGACCGGCCCCGGATCATAGGATGGCCGCTATGACGCCCGAAGAGGTCGGAGATCGACTGGTAGCGCTGCTCGCGACGGAGGAGCCGACGCCGGGCGTCGTCACCGCGAGTGTCTCCGGCGGTGGCCCCGGCCACGCCCGCGCGGTCGTCGACGTGCCGGCCGCCCGCTGGTGGCACGCGGCCACTGTCGCGCGGGACCCCGGCGCGCTGGGCTGTGACTTCTTCGACTGGCTGTCCGCGGTGGACGAGCTGGAGGACGGGTTCGACGTGGTCGCCCACCTCTGGTCGACCCGGCGCCGGCACGGGGTGCTGCTGCGCACCCGGGTGCCGCGGCGCGACCCCGAGGTGGAGTCCCTGGTCGACCTCTATCCGGGCGCTGCCTGGCACGAGCGCGAGACGCACGAGATGTTCGGCATCGTCTTCGCCCGGCACCCCGGCCTGCGGCCGCTGCTGCTGCCCCCGGAGTTCGAGGGGCACCCGCTGCGCAAGGAGTTCGTGCTGGCCTCCCGGGTGGCCAAGCCGTGGCCGGGCGCCAAGGAGCCGGGGGAGTCCGACCACGGCACCGCCAAGCGTGCCCCGATGCGCCCGCCCGGCGTCCCCGACCCGAACGAGTGGGGCCCGCTGAAGGGCACGATCCCGGCCCCGGAGACGCCGGCGCGTCCGGCCCGCGGCGAGCGCCCGGTGCGGACCCCGGGTGAGCGCCCGGCACGCCCACCGCGTACCGAAGCATCCGCCGCGACCGAAAAGCCGGCCGTGACGGAAAAGCCGGCCGTGACGGAAAAGCCGGCTGTGACGGAAAACCCGGCCGCGACAGAAATGGCCGCCGAGAAGCCCGCCGAGCAACCGAAGACGACCGGGGAAGAGGCCAACTGATGCCGCTCTGGCTGGACCTCCTCATCCGGGTAGCCGGCGTCATGGTCGGCTTCCTGGTCCTCCCGCTGCTGGTCGGCCAGGCCGAGCACAAGGTGATGGCCCACATGCAGGGCCGCGTCGGCCCGATGTACGCCGGCGCCTTCCACGGCTGGGCCCAGCTGGTCGCCGACGGCGTCAAGTTCGTGCAGAAGGAGGACGTCCATCCGCACGGCGCCGACCGCCAGGTCTTCCGCCTCGCCCCGATCGTCGCCCTCTTCCCCTACCTGGTCGTCATCCTGACCATCCCGCTCGGCCCGCACGGCCTGGTCGCCCAGCGCCTGGACATCGGTCTGTTCCTGGTCCTGGCCATCCTCGGGATCGGCGTGGTCGCGGTGCTGATGTCCGCCTGGGCCTCGGCCAACAAGTACAGCCTGCTCGGCGGCCTGCGCGGCGCCGCCCAGCTGCTGGGTTACGAGCTTCCGCTGGTCCTGGCCGCGGCCAGCGTCGCGATGGCGGCCGGCACGCTCAGCCTGCCCGGCATCGTCGAGGCCTGGCGCCCGTGGTGGCTGGTCTGGCAGGCCCCGGCCGCTGTCGTCTTCTTCGTCGCCGGCCTGGCCGAGATCCGCCGCCCCCCGTTCGACATGCCGATCGCCGACTCCGAGCTGGTCTTCGGCTACATGACCGAGTACACCGGCCTGCGCTTCGCGTTCTTCCTGCTCGCCGAGTACGTGGGCATCATCGTCATCGCCGGCCTCACCACCGTCCTGTTCCTCGGCGGCTGGCACGGCCCGTTCAGCGATCAGCTGGGCTGGTTCTGGACGCTGCTGAAGATCTTCGCCCTGTCCTTCGTGATCATCTGGTTCCGGGTCACCTATCCCCGGCTGCGCGAGGACCAGCTGCAGCGCCTCTGCTGGCTGGTCCTGGTCCCGCTCGCGCTGGCCCAGCTGGTCCTCACCGTCGCGGTGAAGTCCCTCCTTTAGCCGAAGGTCGCCGGGGCGAGGTCGCGTGAGCGGGCCGGACCGGGCAGGATATGCCCTTGTGACTGATGACGGCGATCGCCCCACGCCCGGCAAGGGACTGATCAATGGTCTTGCCGTCACGCTCAAGACGCTGACCAAGAAGACCACCACCCAGCAGTACCCGGACGTCGAGCCGGAGCTGCCCCCGCGCTCCCGCGGCGTGATCGCGCTGCTGGAGGAGAACTGCACGGTCTGCATGCTCTGCGCCCGCGAGTGCCCGGACTGGTGCATCTACATCGACTCGCACAAGGAGGAGGTCGTCGTCCCCGGCGCCGCGCGCGCCCGCCAGCGCAACGTGCTGGACCGGTTCGACATCGACTTCTCCCTCTGCATGTACTGCGGGATCTGCATCGAGGTCTGCCCGTTCGACGCGTTGCACTGGACGCCCGAGTTCGAGTACGCGGAGACCGACGTGCTCTCCCTGCTGCACGACAAGAACCGGCTCGGCGAGTGGATGCGGACCGTGCCGCCACCCCCGGCCCACGACGTGCTGGGCGAGCCCTCCAAGGAGGAGGCGACAGCGGCGCGCAAGGCGGCGGGTCCGGGCGCGGCCACTGCCGCCAAGACCGCAAGACCCGCTTCGGTACGCCCGGAGCCTCGCCCGGAGTCCGGCAAGTGACGGTCGCCGATGTTCTCCTGCTCGCTCTGGGTGCCGTCGCGGTCGGCGCCGGCGCCCTGGTGGTGACCAGCACCCACCTGGTCCGCTCCGGCCTCCACCTGGTGGTCAGCCTCGGCGCGATCGCCGGCCTCTACCTGGTGCTCGGCGCCGAGCTGGTGGCCTGGGTGCAGGTCCTGGTCTACGTCGGCGCGGTGGTCGTGCTGCTGCTGTTCGCGGTGATGCTGACCCGGGCCCCGATCGGCCCGTCCGCCGACCTGGACCGCCCGGCCGGCCCGTCCGCCCTGATCGGCGGTGGGGTGGGGCTCGGCCTGGCCGCGCTCCTCGCCGACGCGTTCCGCTGGATCGAGTACCCGCGCCCGGAGCCGGGCACCGCCGAGGTGATCGGCGAGGAGGTCTTCGGGACCTGGGTGCTGCCCTTCGAGGTGCTGTCGATCCTGCTGCTCGCCGCGCTGGTCGGTGCGATAGTGCTGTCCCGGCCGGACATCGGAGCCCGTCCGGCTCCGCCGGCCGAGCCCGCGGAGACCGATGATGATCAGGCCGGCGACGAGCCCGAGGAGGTCCCGGCCTGATGCACGTGACGATTCCGTACGTGGTGGGCGCCGCCCTGTTCGGCCTGGGTGTCTACGGCGTGACCCGCCGCCGCAACGCGATCCTGGTGCTGATGGCGATCGAGCTGATGCTGAACGCGGTGAACCTGATCCTGGTGACGGCCGACGTGTCGCTGCGGTCCGCGCTGCGCGGCATCCCCGGCGAGGCCTGGTCGATGCCGAACTCGCAGGCCGGGTCCGGCGGGGTGTTCGCGCTCTTCGTGATCGTGCTGGCCGCCGCCGAGGTCGGCGTCGGCCTGGCGATCATCCTGCAGTACTACCGGCTGCGTAAGGCCGTCGCGATCGACGAGGTGCGGCTGGACGCCGAGGAACGGGTGGACGGGTGAGCGTCGACACCGCTGCTTCGCTGCTGCCGGTCGTGCCCCTGCTGGCCGGTCTGCTCGGCCTGCTCCTGCCGCCGGGCGACGGTCGCGGCCCGCGCCGGCGGATCGCCGCCGGTCTCGGCGTGGCGGGTGCCGCGCTGGCCCTGCTGGTCGCGCTGCGCCTGCTGGCCTACCCCGGCGAGCCGTTCCAGGTCGGCGTCGAGCTGGTCCGGTTCGGGGATCTGCCGGTCACCTTCGGCGCGGCGATCAGCCGGCCGGTGGTCTACGTGGCGATCGCGGTGAGCCTTGTCGCGCTGATGGTGCAGATCTACTCGATCACCTACCTGCACGACGACCCGCGCTACGCGCCCTACGCCGCCCAGGTCAGCCTCTTCACCGGCGCGATGCTGCTGGTCGTGACCGCGAACGACCTGATCGTCATGCTGATCGGCTGGGAGGTGATGGGCGCCTGCTCCTACCTGCTGATCGGCCACGACCGCCGGCTGCCCGAGGCGCCGGCCGCCGCGGTGAAGGCGTTCCTGGTCACCCGGGTGGGTGACGTCGGCTTCCTGCTCGGCATCGCCGTGCTGATCACCGGGGCACACACCGCGAACCTCGGCGAGGTGCTCGCCACCGACTACGACCCGGCCACCCTGACCGCCGCGCTGCTGCTGCTCCTGGGCGGCGTGGCGGGCAAGAGCGCGCAGTTCCCGCTGCACACCTGGCTGCCCGACGCGATGGCCGGCCCGACCCCGATCTCCGCGCTGATCCACGCCGCGACGATGGTGGCCGCCGGGGTCTACGTGGTGTTCCGCACCTACCCGCTGTTCAAGCAGTCCCCGGCCGCCCTGGCGGTGCTCGCGGTGCTGGCGTCGATCACCATCCTGCTCGGCGCGCTGTCCGCGATGGCCCAGGACGACCTGAAACGGGTGCTGGCCTGGTCCACCGTCTCGCAGATCGGCTACATGACCGGCGCCCTGGCCGTCGGCTCACCCGCCGCCGCGCTGTTCCACCTGCTCACCCATGCCGCGTTCAAGGCGCTGCTGTTCCTCGCGGCGGGCGCGGTGATCCACGCGGTGGGCACCAACCTGCTGTCCCGGATGGGCGGGCTGCGCACGCACATGCCTGTCACCTTCTGGTCGTTCGTGATCGGCCTGGGCGCGCTCGCCGGCCTGCCCCCGCTGTCCGGGTTCTGGTCCAAGGAGAACGTGCTGACCGCCGCCGCGCACGCCACCGACGGCGGTGAGCCGGTGCCGGTCTGGGCCGCCTGGCTGGTCTGGCTGGCCGCGCTGCTCGCTGTCGGCATCACCGCCTGGTACTCGACGCGGCTGCTGCTCCGGGCGTTCTTCGGCCCGTCCCGGGCGTACGGGCCGGACGGCCCGGACTGGGCGGTCGGCTTCGACGACGCCGGCTACCGCACCCCGGCCGTCCCGCACGACCCGCCGGCCCTGATGCGCTGGCCGATCCTGCTGCTCACGATCCCGGCCGCGCTGCTCGGCTTGGCCGCCTTCGCCCCCGGTTTCCGGCACGCCCTGGAGCTGGACGACCCGCACCTCGGTGTCGCCATCGCCCTGCCGATGCTGCTGCTCGCGACCGGGGCCGGCACCGCCTGGTGGCTCTGGTGGGCGGCGCCCGGCGTCGACCCGGTGCTGGCGCTGGGCCGGGCCCGGCCGCTGTTCGCCTCCGGCTTCCACCTGGACCACGTGCAGGGTGTGCTGATCGTCCGCCCGGTGAAGGCGCTGGCCCGGCTGGCCACCGCCGCCGACGAGCGGGTGGTGGACGCCGCGGTGGAGGGCACCGGCACCGCGACCCGCGAGGTCGGCGGGATGTTCGCCGAGGCGCACCGGACGACGCTGCCCGGCGCCGCGGTCCTGGTGCTGTTCGGCGCCCTGATTCTCGGCATCGTCGCGTGGCTGGGGGCGGCCTGATGGTTCTCACCGGAGACTCCTTGACCGGGCAGGCGCTGCTGGTCGCGCTGCTCGCGGTGCCCACCCTGGGCGCGGTGGTGGTGGCGCTCTGGCCGGCAGCCAAGGACCGGCAGGCGCGGATCGTCGCCACCGTCTTCGCGGCTGTCGCCTTCGTGCTGTCGGTCGCCCCGGCCCTCGCCGGACGCGATCAGGGCTGGACGGCGGCCGGCGGCCGGAGCATCGCGCCGCTGCTGCCCTGGATCGACCTGGACCTGCCGTGGGTGCCGGCCCTCGGGCTGCGTTTCCACCTCGGGATTGACGGCGTCTCCTACCCGCTGGTGGCGCTCACCGGGCTGTTGACGCTCCTCTGCTGCGCCTACACGGTGCGCAAGGTGCCCCGGGGCGGTGGCTCCGGTCGTACGCTGGCAGTCCTGCTCTTGATCTTGGAAGTGGGTGTGCTGGGCACCTTCCTGGCCCTCGACCTGATCCTGTTCTTCGTCTTCTTCGAGGTCGTCCTGCTGCCGATGTACGCGGTGATCGCCGGCTGGGGTGGTGAGAAGCGCCGGGCGGCCGCCCGCAAGTTCGTGCTCTACACGCTCTTCGGCTCGGTCCTGCTGCTGCTCGGCGTGCTGCTGGTGGTCACCAAGTCGGGCACCGGCGACCTGGTCGCGCTCAGCGGCGAGCCGGTGCTCACCCGGACCACCCAGTGCGTGGTGTTCGCCCTGCTCGCCGTGGCGTTCGCGGTGAAGGCGCCGCTCTGGCCGCTGCACACCTGGCTGCCCGACGCGCACACCGAGGCGCCGACGGTGGGCTCGGTGATCCTGGCCGGCGTGCTGCTCAAGATGGGCACCTACGGCCTGATCCGGATCGGCGTCGGCGTCGCCCCGGACGGCGCCACCTGGGCCGCCCCGGTTCTCGGGATCCTCGCGGTGGTCGCCATCCTGGCCGGTTCGCTGATCTGCCTGCGACAGCGCGAGCTGAAACGGCTGATCGCCTACTCCAGCGTCGGGCACATGGGTTTCGTGCTGCTCGGCATCGCCACGCTGACGGTCACCGGCCTGCAGGCCGCGCTGCTCGGCAACGTGGCGCACGGGCTGATCACCGGCCTGCTGTTCTTCCTGGCCGGCACGATCAAGGACCGGGCCGGGACCGGTTCGCTGACCCAGCTCAGCGGCTTGCGGGAGACCGCGCCCCGGCTGGCCGGCCTGTTCGGGTTCGCCGCCATCGCCTCGCTCGGCCTGCCCGGCCTGGCGGGCTTCTGGGGTGAGGCGTTCGCCGTGGTCGCCGCCGTGCGGCGGGGCGGCCCGCTGTGGGTGACGCTGGCCGTCGTCGCGGCGGTGGGCGGCGCGCTGACCGCCGCCTACTTCTTGCGGCTGCTGCGCGGGCTCACCCACGGTCCGGCCACCCCGACCGTTCACTCGCTGCGCCCGACGATCGCCGGGGTCGAGTGGTTCGCCTGGGCGCCGCTGGTCGCGCTGATCCTGATCGTCGGCGTGCTCCCCGGCCTGATCCTGACCGAGACCGCCCTGCCGCTGGCCACCATCCTGGGCATCCCGGACATCGGCCAGACGCACACCCTGTCCGGAGGTGGCCGCTGATGAGCCAGTCGGTCGACCACGTCGCGCTGCTGCCGCTGTACGCCGCGGCCGGCACCGCGATTCTCGCCTTCCTGGCCGACCTGCTGGTCGCCAGGCGCGCCGTCACCGTGGCCGCGACAGCGCTCGGCGGCCTGGCCACCGCGGCCGCCGCGCTGGCCGTCGGATCGCGGGCCGGCACCTTCTGCACCACCGGCGGCTGCTCCTGGGTGCCGACCTGGCCGGCCGCCGTCACCGCCGTGCTCTTCGCCGGCCTGACCGTCGGCGTGCTCGCTCTCTCCACCCCGGCCCTGCGCCTGTCGATCGCCCCGGCCGGCGAGTTCTGCTTCCTGCTCGCCGCCTCGATGACCGGCGGCGTGGTCGTCGCCTACGCCGGTGACCTGATCACCCTGATCGTCGGCCTGGAGACGCTGACCCTGCCGCTCTACATCCTGGTCGGCCTGCGCCGGTTCGTCCCCGGTGAGCGGGTCACCACCGAGGGCGCCTCCGCCTCGGTCACGTTCTTCCTGATCAGCGTGGTCGCCACGGCCGTCACCCTGCTCGGTGCCGCGCTGAACTACGCCGCCACCGGTGCTCTGCACCTGGCCCTGCTGACCCACGCCACCGGCGTCTTCGGCCCGCTGGCCGGCGTCGGCGTGGCCCTGCTGGTGATCGGCCTGGCCTTCAAGGTCGCCGCCGTCCCGCTGCACGCCTGGGCCCCGGCGACGTACGACGGCGCCCCCATCCCGGTGGCCGCCTACCTCTCCACCGCCTCCAAGCTCGGCGGTGTCCTGGCCCTGGCCGCTGTCGTCACCCAGCTGGACGCGCGCGCCGTGCTGGCGGTGCTGGCCGTCCTCACCATGACCGTCGGCAACCTGGTCGCGCTGCGCCAGACCCGGATGGTCCGCCTGCTGGCCTGGTCCTCGATCGCCCAGGCCGGCTACATCCTGGCGGCCCTGGCGCTGGGCGCCGCCGGCGTCCCGGCGGCCCTGGCCTACGCCGTCTTCTTCGTGGTCCTGGAGCTCATCGCGTTCGGCGTGGTGGTCGCGCTCCGCCCGCCCGGCGCCGACGGCGGTCTCCTGCTCGACTACCGCGGGGCCGGCCGCCACCACCCCTGGCTCGGCGCCGCCTTGGTGCTGTCGCTGGCCGGTCTCGCCGGCCTGCCCCCGGGTCTGGCCGGCCTGTTCGCCAAGCTCTCCGTCGTCGACGTCCTGGTCCAGCGGAACTGGGCCTGGCTCGCCGCCGTGGTGGTGCTGAACGCTGTCGTCGCCCTGGCGTACTACGTGCGGGTCGCCGCGTCCCTCTACACCCTGCCCCCGCGCATCGGCCTCAGCGTCGCCGACCCGGTGCTGCTCGACGCGGCCCTGCACCCGAGGCTCCCGATCGCCCGCCCGGTCGCCGCCACCCTGGTCGTCTCGGTGGTGGTGGCGGTGGTGCTGGGGTTCGCCCCGCAGGTCCTCTTCGACGCCCTCACCTGACCATCGACTGACGACCATATGATCGCCGCATGATGGACGCCGACGAGCTGCACCGGCTCTTCTCGGAACAGCAGTTGACGGTGCTGGTCGACGCGCTCCGCGAGCACGCCGAGTTCCCGAAGGAACTGGGCTACATCGCTGGCGCGGACCGCTGGCGGCAGGCGGACGAGGCGCCCTCCGCCGACTCGGCGCCGCCGGTGCGGGACTTCCACAGCCTGCTCGGCGATCACCTCGACCAGGTGCTCGCCGGCCTGCCCGCCGGACAGCCGGTGGAGGTGGTCGACCTCGGTCCCGGCACCGGCCTTCCGGTGCTCGGGCTGCTGCGGCGGCTGCTGGACGCCGACCGGCTGGCCGGCTATCGCGGGATGGACGTCAGCCCGGACATGCTCGGTTTCGCGGGCAGCCGGCTGCGTGCCGAGTTCCCGGCCCAGGCCGGCCGGTTCGCGTTCCTGGTCGGCGACTTCACCGGTCCCGACCTGTACCGTGCGCTGCCCCGGGAGACCGCCGGCGGCCCGCCCCGGCTCGTCATCCTGGCCGGCGCCACGCTGGGCAATCTCGCCGATCCGGAGCACTTCCTGCGCCGGGTCGGTGCCGCCCTGACCCCGCGCGACGTGCTGCTCGTGACGCTCCGCTTCGACACCGGGGCGCACCGCCCGGCCTTCATGGACCGGCCGGAGGTCGGTTGCGCGATCCCGCCGCACCACCGGGCCGGCGTCGACCTGCTCGGCATCGACCCGGCCGCCTATCAGGCCGAGCGTGGCTTCGACGCGGACCGCGGCGAGATCTTCATCCGGCTCAGGTTCGTCAGGCCGGTCACGCTTGAGTTCGGCGACCGGGGCACGGTCGGGTTCGGCCCCGGCAGCACCGTGCTGCTCTACCGCTATCGCTACCTGGACCGGTCCGGATGGCTCGACATCATCGGCCGTGCCGGGCTGGAGACCCGGCTGTTCCAGGTCGGCGGCAGCGGTGAGGTGGCCCTGATCGTGGTGGGCCACCCACTCACTTGACCCGGCGGGTGTTGCGGACCACCAGCGACTCGTACGCCGGGTGCTTGTCCAGCCACGCCGAGACGAACGGGCACATCGGGACCACCGTCCGCGATCGCGCCCGGGCGTCGTCGAGCGCCGTCCGGGCCAGGGCCGAGCCGACGCCCCGGCCCTCGAACGCCGGATCCACCTCGGTGTGGGTGAACACCACGATCTGCCCGGTGACCTGATAGGTCAGCACACCGGCGAGCGCACCCGACTCGTCACGAGCCTCGAAACGGCCCTTCTCCGGCACGTCGGCCACCGCGAATTCCATCCCGCCATCCAACCACGGCGCCCCCGGGGGTCAGCCGAGACGTTCGCGGAGCTCGGCGAGCAGCTCCGGCGGCAGTTCGGGGGCGTCCAGCAGGCGCGCCAGCCGGGACTGGTCGTGCATGTAGATCTCGAACGACTCGGTGAGGGTCAACCCGTGCGCGGGCCGGTCGACCACCGTGATCCGGTCGCCCGGCACCAGCGAGCCGGGGACGACAACGCGCAGGTAGGCCCCGGTCCGGTTGGCCGCCGCGAACCGTTTCACCCAGCGCGGCTCGGCCATCCGGTTCTGGAAGGTGACGCACGGGATCCGGCCGAACGTGACCTGCAGCACCAGGCCGGACCCGAACTGCCACTTCTCGCCGATCACGCCGCCGAGCAGGTCGAGGCCCGAGGTGGTCAGGTTCTCCCCGAAGATCCCCGGCGGCAGTTCGCGCCCGAGCTGCGCGGCCCACCAGGCGTAGTCCTCCGTGGCGTACGCGTAGACCGCCTGGTCGTCACCGCCGTGATGGGCGGTGTCCCCGATGTGGTCGCCGACCACCCCGCTGTGCAGCCCGGTCTGTTTCGGTCCCGGCGCCCGCACCTGCACCGGCACGGACACCGGCTTCTTGTGGATCCCGGTCGACGTGGTGGCCTTGCCCATCGGCGGCTCGGCGGCGCCCACGTTCACCGACAACGCGATTCCAGCAGTCATCCGAACCTCACCATCGTCCGATCCTCCACCGGCCGGTAACCCAGCCGCTGGTACAGCGCGTTGCTCGTCGGGTTCGCCAGGTCGGTGTAGAGCACCACCTCGCTCACCCCGTCGTCGAGTGCGGCCCGGGTGGCGGCCGTGGTCACCGCGCCGGCGTACCCGCGGCGGCGCGACTCCGGCGGCGTCCAGACGCGCAGGATTCGGCTCATGCCGGCCTGCGGGCGGGAGCGGATCGCCATCGCGACCGGCTCTCCACCGTCGATCCACAGGGTGATCCCGGAGTACGACAGGTGGTCGTCGACCACCTCGGCGACGTCGTCGCGCGGCTCACCGATGAACGTCGCGAAGTCGGCCACCCAGGCGATCAGCAGGTCGCGGTCGGCCACTGTGGCCGGTCGGGCGAAGCCGCTCGGCGCCGGGTCCGGCGGGGTCAGGGCGGCGAGGCGGAACAGTCGCGTGCGCATCCCGACGGCGTACGGCCGGGAGCCGGCGAACGCGGCGATGTCGGCGGCCGCCATGTTGACGGCGGACACCTCGCGATCGGCGAGCGCGACGGCCGCCGCCGGAACGGCCTCGGCGGGCAGGGAACTGAACAGCACCGGATGCGGCGGGGTCTGCAGGAGAACGCCGCCGGTCGCTCCGGACGGCGTCGTCCACCAGCCGAACAAGGGGTCCGCCGGACCGTACGCGTGCGGTCCCCGGACCCGAAGGTTGTCGATCAGGGTGAGGAAGATGGTGTGCCGAACCGGCGCGGACCGCAGGAAGCCGTCCGCGGCCGCGGCGAACCTCTCCAGGTCGGTGGTGATCTCCCAGGCCATCCGGTCATGAAACCAGACTTACCGCCACCACGCCTTCGCGATTCGGGCCAGGCTGTCCCGCCGCGTCGCCGGGTCGTAAACCGTCCCGGCGAGGATCAGCTCGTCCGCTCCGGTACGCGTGACCAGCGCGTCCAGGCCCGCCACCACCTCGTCCGCCGTGCCCGCGTACTGGGTGCCGGGCAGCGAATCGAGCATCTGACGATCCAGATCGGACAGCTCCCGGTCGGCGGCGTCGGCCGGCGAGACGATCGGGCCGAGCCGCCCGGTCCGCAGGCTCAGCGCCATGATCCGGCTGGGTCCGGCCAGGTACTGAGCTTCCTCGGTGGTCTCCGCCGCGATCACCGAGGCGCTGACCATCACGTACGGCTCGGGGAACCGGGGCGACGGCTGGAAGCCGGACCGGTACAGCTGAAGCGCGCCGTCCACATCAGAGGAGACGGCGAAGTGATACGCGTAACAGAACGGCAGGCCCAGCGCCGCCGCCATCTGCGCCCCATAGGTCGACGACCCGAGCAGCCACACCTCGGGGTACGTCTCCGGCGCCGGCGTCGCGTGCAGCCGGCCCGCCTTCCCGGCCGCCCGCTCGTCGCCGAGCAGCCCCAGTACCGTCTGCAGGTGCTCGGGGAACCGCTCCACGGTCAGGTAGGGGGAAACGCCGCGCAACGCCGCCGCGGTCGCCTGGTCGGTGCCCGGCGCCCGCCCGATCCCCAGGTCGATGCGTCCCGGGTACAGCGCCTCCAGCAGCGCGAACTGCTCGGCCACCGGGAACGGCATGTGGTTGGGCAGCATCACCCCACCGGACCCGACCCTGATCCGCCGGGTCTGAGCGGCGACCGCCCCGATCAGCACCGGCGGCGCGGTGGACGCCACGGCCGGCATGTTGTGGTGCTCGGCGACCCAGAACCGGGCGTAACCCAGCTCGTCGGCGGCCTTCGCGGTCTCGATGGTGCCGCGCAGCGCGTCGGCGCTGCCGTGCCCCTCGCGGACGGTGGCCAGGTCGAGCACGGAAAGCGGTACACGGGTCATGGGGAAAAATTACCCGGGGCGCCGCTGGTGGCGGATCACCTGCACGCCGACCGTGACGGCGGTCAACGCCGCGCCCGGCACCAGCATCCAGATCGGCCACGGGTACACCCAGTGGTCGACGGTCTCCCGGACCAGGGCGTAGACCACCACGTTCACCGCGGCCAGCGAGGCCCAGACGGTCCAGAGGACCAGCAGCGCCATCGGCATCCGGCGGGCGGCGCGGCGCGCCTCGGCGCTCCGGCGGGCGTGCACCTCGGCCGCGCTCACCCCGGGCCGCGGCAGGTCCTGGACCAGGACCAGCAACTCCGCGTACGTCCGGGCGGCCCACGCTCCGGCGACGCGCTCGTCGTACTCGTGCAGGGAGAGCCGGCCCTCGTCGAGTGCGCCCTTCAGCTGATCGGCGATCTGCTGCCGGTCGGCGTCCGCCGCCCGCAGCGTCTCGAACTGCTCGGAGCGCCGGCCGGGGCCGGAGACCTCTTTAGCCATGGCCGGGCTCCTTCGCAGACGCCGGTTCTCGGCGTCAGGCTATCCAAAACTCGCCACCGGGTGGTGCTGCCGATGCCGGTGTGCCACGGCGTACCGCTTGGCGCCGGTGATCCTCCAGCGGTCACCGGGACGGTCAGTGCGTCACAGCACCGCGGCCTCGGCCGCCGTGGCGTGCCGGTCGGCGCGGGCCATCGACCCCTCCGGGATCGCGGCGACCGCGGCGGCCAGCAGCAGCACCCCGGCCGCGAAGACGAACGACCACGGCAGCCCGCCCGGCCGGTCCACGATCACCCCGGCCAGCGCGCCGCCCGCGGCGCTGCCGGAGACCGACACGGTGACCATCCAGGTGTACGCCTCGTTCAGCATCCCGGCCGGTGCGAGCCGTCCGACCAGGCTGTTCTCCACGGTCAGCGCGGGTGCGATGGTGGCGCCGCCGAGCACCAGGGCGACGCCCAGGTAGAGCGGGCTGGGCATCAGGGCCAGCACCAGGAAGCTCAACGCGACAGCGCCCAGCAGCCAGGCGAACTGCCGGGGCAGGGCCATGGCCGGTCGCCGGGTGCCGAACCAGATGCCGCCGATCGCCGAACCCACCCCCCAGACGCCGAGAAGCACCCCGCCGAGCGCCTCGTCGCCGCCGTGCTGCGCGGCGTAGGCCGGCACGATCACCCCGGCCGCGCCGAACGCCACCCCGAGCGCGCTGACGCAGAGCAACAGGGTCGGGAAGCCGCCGGCCCGCAGCGGGCCGAGTCCCTTCGCCGCGTGCTCCGCGTGCCCGGCACCGCGATGCCGCATCACCGGCAGCCGGGAGATCCACGCCGTCCCGGCGAAGGTGGCCACCGCCGCGGTGATCAGCGCGGTCGCCGGGTCGGTGGTGAGCACCAGCAACGCCGAGACCAGCATCGGGCCGAGCACGAAGACCAGCTCGAACAGCGAGGTCTCGGCGGCCAGCGCGGCCGCTCGCAGACTCTGCCGGCCGCTGCCCGGCGCGGTCATGTCGTTCCAGGCGCGGCGGATCGCCGCGGTCAGTGGCGGATAGGAGGCGCCGGCCAGGGCCGACGCCACGAAGATCGAGGCGAGCGCGTCCTCGCCGCCGCGGCTGGCCAGCAGCAGGGCGCCCAGCGCGAGCGGGTGCAGGATCGCGGTGGCGAGCAGGATCGGCGCCGGGCCGATCCGGTCGGCCAGCCGGCCGGCGACCGGGCTCAGGGCCGCGCCGGCCAGCGCGTAGACGCCGCCGGCGAGCCCGGCCGAGGCGTACCGCCCGGTGGCCTGCTCGACGAGCAGCAGCAGGCCGAGCGGGGTCATCCCGATGCCGAGCCGGGCCAGGATGCCGACGATCAGCAGGGTCCGTCCGCCGGGGAGCTGCCACACGCCAAGGTACTGACGCAACGCGGTCACGGGCGGAACCTCCGGGAATTGGTGTAACGGCCAACAAGCCCTTCGACGCTAACCTCGGCACCCCGGAAAGGCACCTGGAAAAGGTCCGCCTGTCATGCGGCTCACCATGCGCCGACGGCCGCGCCCGGGCGCGGCCGTCATCTGGAGTACGCGGATCAGCGCAGGTAGGGCCGAGCCGCCCCGCGGGTGAGAGCCGCCTGCTCGTGCAGCCGCCGCACCCGCTCCCGCATCGGCGGGTGGGTGGCGAACAGCGCCGCGACGCCACCACCCCGGAACGGGTTGGCGATCATCAGGTGCGCGGTGCTGGTGAGCTGCCCGTCGGCCGGCAGCGGGACACGTTGCGTACCGTAATGAATCTTCTCGAGGGCGCTGGCCAGTGCGAGCGGGTCGCCGGTCAGGGTGGCACCCGAGGCGTCCGCCTGGAACTCCCGGTTCCGGCTGATCGCCAGCTGGATGACCGACGCGGCCAGCGGGCCGAGCACCAGCATGAGCAGCAGCGACGCCGGGTTCGGCGCGTCCTCGTCGTCCGACCCGCCGAACGGCAGGAAGATCGCCAGCTGGGCGAACATCGTGATGATCCCGGCGAGCGCACCGGCCACGCTGGAGATCAGGATGTCCCGGTTGTAGACGTGTGACAGCTCGTGCCCGATCACGCCGCGCAGCTCACGCGCGTCCAGGATGCGGGTGATCCCGACCGTCACGGCGACCGCCGCGTGCTCCGGATCCCGCCCGGTCGCGAACGCGTTCGGCTGCATCGACGGCGACACGTAGAGCCGGGGCATCGGCTGCCCGGCCTGCTGCGCCAACTCCCGCACGATCTGGTAGAGCTGCGGGAACTCGGCCTCGCTGACCGGCCGCGCGCCCATCGACCGCAGTGCGATCCGGTCCGAGTAGAAGTAGCTGACCGCGTTGGTGACCAGCGAGAAGATCACCGCGATGACCAGGCCGGTGCTCCCGCCGAGCCAGTAACCCACCGCCAGGATCAGGCCGGTGAGCAGCCCGAGGAGGGCGGCCGTCTTGAGTCCGTTGTGATGGCTGTGCACGTTCGACTCCTTCAGCATGCGGGCTCGTGACCCACACCCAAGAGAACGCGAATCTCCTGCACGTTCATCCTGGGGTCCGCTGTGAGTTCGCTGGACCCGCTGCCGCTCTCGAACGGGTGATCCCCGGAAACGAGAACGGCCCCGGTTCCATCGGAACCGGGGCCGTTCTGCCTGCCTGTGGCGGGTAGAGGATTCGAACCTCTGTAGCTTTCGCGACGGATTTACAGTCCGCTCCCATTGGCCGCTCGGGCAACCCGCCTGGGCAGCCGCCCCGCTTTCGCGCGGCAGCGGAGATGAGCATAGCCGTACCGCGAGGCTGGTCCGCAACCGGGTACGGTCGGCATGTCGCGGGGCCGGAACGGGTCCCGAGCGACATCGACAAGCATCCAGCCGCAGGAGTCTGATCATGGCAGCCAACCCGTCGTTCGACATCGTCAGCAAGGTCGACCGGCAGGAGGTCGACAACGCTTTCAACCAGGCGGAGAAGGAGCTGAGCACCCGGTTCGACTTCCGGGGCACGGGCACCGAGATCGCCAAGTCGGGCGAGGCCTTCACCATCACGTCGGAGACCGAGGAGCGGGCCACCGCCGCGCTCGACGTCTTCAAGGAGAAACTGGTGAAGCGGAACATCTCGCTGAAGTCGCTGGACGCCGGTGAGCCCCGGCAGTCCGGCAAGACGTTCAAGATCGACCTGAAGGTCGTCGAGGGGATCGAGTCCGACAAGGCCAAGGCGATCAGCAAGAAGATCCGCGACGAGGGCCCGAAGGGCGTGCAGGCCCAGATCCAGGGCGACCAGTTGCGCGTCACCGGCAAGAAGCGGGACGACCTGCAGGCCGTGATCGCCCTGCTCAAGGCCGACGACTTCGGCGTCGCCCTGCAGTTCACCAATTACCGATAAGGGCGTTTGGCCGGTCCTGGCAGCAGGACCGGCCATGGGCGTTGACCTGGGTAAACGCCGTTAGTCATGGTCATCTTTGGTCAACGTTTTGGAACGTCTGACGGCCCAGAGACGGCCCAGGACGGCCTCAGCGGCCCGAGATCGTCGGACCCATGTCCTAGCCTTCGTCCGTGCGATCCCGCCCGCTACCGGAGCCACAGACGCTGGCACTCTCCTGGGCTGACTGGCTTCCGCTGAACGACCGGGCGGCCCGTCTCCGGGTACCGCGCGGCCCGGGGCTCTACCGCGTGAGGCGGGTGGGGGAGAGCACGCTCGCCTACGTCGGGCAGAGTTCGGGGCTCCGTGGCCGGCTCAGCCAGCTTTGCGCCCTGTATGGCGACGAGATGCCGTACAACGACCCGCACACCGCCGCCCCGTGCCTCTGGGTGATGCGCACCGCGGAGGGCGCCGAGTTCGAGGTCTCGGTGGCTGAGTTCGCGGGGGACGTCCGGGAGCGCACGCTCGCCGAGTGCGTCGTGGTGTCGCAGCATCGGGCGGAGTTCGGCCGCTCGCCGACGGCCAACTTCGGGCGCATGCCGGGCGGGTGGATCAAGTCCACCGGCAACAACGCTGCGCTGGTGAAATCCGGTCGCCGGGCTCGCGGGTATCAAGATCCTGCCGTCACCCGATCGCTGGATCATGCCTCGGTGCTCGACCTGGATCATGCCCCAACCGCCCCTGAGTGGGCCGGCCTCCCGTGGAGTCCTTGGCACCCCGGGCTGATCGCCGAGCCGACCCTGGGCGTCTACCGGATCCGCCGTGCCGGGGAGCAGCACCTCGTGTACATCGGCCAGGGCCGAATCGGGGCTCGGCTGGTCGCTCACGCCGCCAAGAGCCGCCTTGAAGACCACCGTCAGCGCGCTGCGTTCACAGGAGACCTCGAAAGATCCTGGGCGGCCTTACCGACCTGCACCGCGGCCCAGCTCCTGGAGGTGGAGTGCGACCTCATCGCCAGTCACGCCCTCCTCACCGGGTCAGCACCCGAGGCACAGTTCCTCGGCTGAGCCTTCCCGATGGCAAGCCGCGAAGCGGCGCGGCAGCGATCGCCGGAAGCACAGCGGCACCCAGCCACGAAAGCGATCGTCACGGCCTGGACCTGGTGCCTACTCTGAGCGCCGTCAGGGAGGAGGGGCCGGTCATGGCGTTGCCGCGCAAAGGGAGTCGTCTCATCACCGTGGATGACACGGTCTATCGCTGGTCGATCAGACCTCGGCCGACCTACTCGCAGGGCCTCGTCTGGTGGTCCCTGACCTTCGCCGTCGAGATCGCCGACTCCCCGAGACAGGTTCTGTCGGTGAGGACTTCGCTGCCCAGGCTGGACAACTGGCTAGGGCTCCGAAGCAAGCCGGTCACCCCGCGGATGGTGGAACGGACCATCAGAGCGGCCCTCGCCGCTGGCTGGAAGCCCCAAACGCCTGGCAGAACCTTCGTGTTCGACCTGCAGGACTAAGACCGCCGAGAGACGGTTGGGCCGGCGCGCCGGCCGATGCCGGCCGCAGGCCGCCAGCAGGCCGAGCGCGACCGGCCCGCGCCGCGCTTGCGCGGCGCCTTGATCCAGAACAGATCAATTCGGCAGTACAGGTCGCACCTCAAGGTCGCACCTCAACGTGGCCGATAGGTTGGCCGGAAAGTCAGTTGGGCCATAGGGTTGGGCGGAGGCTCGGAGCGGAAACCGTTACGCCAGAGCGTGGCACTGCTGGCATCATGTCCCGATGCGTCTTAGTTGGGATGAGACCTCGAACAAGATCGTTACCGAAGACGGCGCAGCTATAGGTGAACTGCGCAACATTGAAGATTACGACATTCCTTCTGAAGCGGTCGCCGATGTCTCGCTACGGGAATGGAAGCAGCTATTCCGCGAGGTTTTGACGAAGCGCGGAGAGGTGGTCAGCCCGGCCATCTGGCGGCGCGATAAAAAGTTCATCTTCGTGGATGATCTCGAATCGGGCAAGGTTGAGGTTTCGATTGATGCGCATGGCCCTCAATGGGACCTGGACCAGGTGAAGCGGACGATCGAGGCCTTATGTTTAGCCTCAAACGATGAATTGCACGAAATCGTCTATCAGGAGGAATACTGGATCTTCCACCTTGTATGCGATCCCGACGATCGGACAACTGAGCAATTATTCGCGCTTCAAGGTGCCTGCGCCGACCTATTGAAATTACCGGACGGTCCTGGGCTGGAGGCGTTAACTCACGCGGAGTCAGTGCATCGTATGGTGCTGGCTGGCGGAGGCGTGGCGATCGTTGGATTGAGGGAATCGTCGTGGCTGGAGGTAAAGTCTAGGGCCTACAACTCTGCCGTCTTCGCAGATGAAATCGAGCTTGCTCAAGATGTGGCACGTTTCGCTAACGGCTCGGAGTCCGCACTCTTGCTGCTCGGGTATCGCACCTCTAAGCGGGATGGGGTGGACAGGATCACTAAGATCTGCCCGCTGCGTATTGAGGAAAGCTTATGCAGTCGATATCAGCAGCTCCTGGATCGGAGGGTCTACCCGCCGCTAGAAGGTCTTAAAATCGATTACGTTGCAGCAGGGTCCGGGGGTTTGCTCGCAATACTTATCCCGAGGCAGCCTGAGGCAGCCAAGCCCTACCTCGTGCACGGTGCCATTATCGACGGCAAAAACGAGGGGTCTTTCATCTCGATCATCCAAAGGCGCGATGAAGGATCTCGCCCCATGTCTCCAATGGAAATCCATGCACTACTATCCGCTGGTCGATCAGCTTTGAGAGGTACATTCGGGAGTTGATCATGGTTCCGGCGTGCGGTAGGTACTGCTGTGCGACGCAAAGCGAGTCACTGATCAAAGAGACGGCCCGGTCAGGTATCGCCGACTCACTCGATCCAGCGCCAACTGCCAGGGATAGCCATTGAAGTGATCACCTCCGGAGCCCGGAGCGTGAGGCTCGAACTCGCCCGGTCCGAGTAGGACTTCCACGCCTTCGAGCCGAAGCTGTTCGATGCTCCGGTGAAGCGGCGCGCGGGAAGCGAAAGCGCTATTGACGAAGGGTAGGACGACCACTGGGATGCCGAGCCCGGGTGCTTCGGCTAGCAGGCCGAGAGCGTAGGTGTCGGCGATGCCCTGGGCGAACTTGTTGATCGTGTTGAAGGTCGCGGGGGCAACGATGATCGCGTCTGCTCGGGGACTCTTCGGATCACCAGGCTTGCGGTATTGGTTGCGCACCGGCCGGCCCGTCTGTTCCTCCAGCGCTGGCACGTCGATGAAGTCGAGGGCTGATGGGGTGGCGATGATCTGGACGGTCCACCCGTCGTCCTGAGCGAGCTTGGCCAGCTGACCGACTTCACCGGCCGGGCCGGCGGCGCAGACGATGATGTAGAGGACTTTGCTGTCGGTGCTCACGCGGCGATTCCGTAGGCGTCGGCGAACTCGCGGGCTTCGCGGCGGACGGTGATCGGCGCGGTGGCGACCAGGTCGCCGACGAGCTTGTGGATCCGCGGGCGTCCGGTGATCTCCTCGGGGGCAATCTGCCCGGCCGCCCGCATGGTGTGGAGGGCCTGTTCGTGCTTGCCCCACATGAGGAACGCGCGCGTGACATCGAGCAGGAGCACGGCCTTGCGTTCGTTGATCGGCAGGGCGTCCAGGTCGATGCGGCGGGCGTAGTCAATGGCGGTGCCGGCGTCGCCGAATCGCAGCGCTGCGTTGACCCGGTGGCAGAGCACGTTGTTAGGGCCGAAGGCGGTCCACATGTGATTGCCCTCGTGGCCGAGACGGTCGCCGGCCTGCTCTGCCTCATCGAGTAGTTCGGTGGTGGTGTGACGGTCGCCGTTGTGAGCGGCTGCGATCGCGCCGCGGAGTAGGAGCGAGCCGTAGACCGACAGGTCGTTGTCCGTCGGCTGGGTGAGCGCCGCGTCCATGCGCTGGGCGGCGCTGCTGGCGTTGATGGCTGCGGCGCCGTGGTGGCCGCCGTCCATGAGGGCGTGGGTGATGATCCGGGCACTGGACCCGATCATCAGCGGCACCTCGGTCTGCTGCGCGGTCTGGACGCTGCGGTCCGCAGCCAGCCACGCAAGGCCCTTGTCGCCCTGCTTGAGCAGGATGGAGGCGGCGACGTGGTACGCCTCCGCGGACAGCGCCTGCGCCTTGCGCTGCTGGGCGCCGTCGGTGGCGGTCGACGCGGTGCGTAGGGATCGAAGGAGCGGCGGCAGCATCGTGAGCACTTCGCCGTACTTGCACGCCTGGTAGTCACGCTTGGCGGCGGCGACCGTCGCGGATAGGCGGGTGAGGTTGACCGGGCCGGCGGCCGGCGTCGGCATCTCGGTGAGGGCCGTGGCCAGGTCGTCGATGCCGCTCGCCGCCGGTTTGGGGGTTGGCTCGGTCTCCGCCAGGATGGCGCCGAAGAGGGCGGCCCCGGTGAGGCCAACGAACTCGCGACGTCGCACGGCGTTGTCCTCCTCCGGTCGCGGATCTCTCTCCACGCTACGCGTCGAGTTGACCGTGCCCGTTGCATCGGAGTGGGAACCATCCCGGGCCGAGATGCTGCGCGGCGCCAGTCCGAGCGTCATGCGTGCGGTGTCCGGTAGTCGGAGCCCGTCGGCGATGCGTTCGTAAACGTCCAGCGTGGTGACCTGCTGGCTTCCCGCCATGATGCCGCTGACCTTGCCCTGACTCATCCCGATCAGGCTGCCGATCGCGGTCTGCGACATCCCGGCGTGCTGGCGCACCAAGCGGAACACGTGAGCGATGTCGCGCGACTGCAATGCGGTGAGCATGTCGGGCCGGGTCCAGATGGAGCCGGGGATCTCGGACTTCAATGGCACGTCCCTCCGCCAGGGCTTCCACGTCTCGTGATCCATCGTGGCCTGCCGATGGCCTATCCCGTCAAGGGATACCGCCGCGGAATGGGTTGAAAGGGTCTTGCGGCCGACCCTTTACGCATGACGAGCGATCAGATCAACGCGCAGGTTGCCGGGTCGTGTCGTAGCTGTGAGGGGCGCGGTTGGCGGTTGGCCTCGCCGCGCCGGACGGTGCGAGTCGACGAGATCACGGATCGGCTGATGCGCCGTGGCTGCCCCGACTGTGCGACCACGGGTGTCGCGTCGCGGGTGGGCTGACCAGTGTCAGGCGCGCTCGCTGCGTCGACGAGCGGGCGCCTGCGTAGGAGGCAATGGAAAGTGGCTGATCTGTCCTTTTCTCTCGACGAGCCCCCGGCGCGTCCGCCGAAGGAATGCGGCGACGAGCTGATGTGGCACTTGTCCTTCCGGCTATTCGTCGATCACCGGCCGGATGCGGACGGGTTCTGCATCACCTGCATACCGAGTGAGTTCATCCCTTGCGTGGCGCGGCATCTGGCCGTCCGTGGACTCCTGGCATCGTGCGGGGTGTCCGAACCGGGGGCGGTTCGATGAGCGGCAAGCACGGCACCGTGTTCCGAGTCCGGAGCAGGGGCCGGCTTACCCCGCAGGCTATTCGAGAGGTGCGGTTCCGGAGGACTGCGGGGTTTCTCCAGGGCGTACGGGCCGACGATGTCCACCAGTTCGTCGACCAGGTCTCGGAGGACGTCGCTTCGCTGTACGACGAGCTGGCCACGGTGTACGCCGAGAACTATCGGATCAAGACTGCGTTGCGCGACTGGCAGAGCGCGCAGGCAGTGCCGTCGTCGGCCGCTCACGATCAGGCGGACCGGTGACCCGGGCAGGCCCTCCCCGGCGGAGGACGGTGTGCATGAACGCCCGGCCCAAGTCCTCGAATGGGCCTCCACCGGTCCGTCAGCCGAAGGCCGGTGACGTGGTCCGCCTGACCACGAAGGCCAGCGTGCAGTTCGCCGGCGTCTGCGCGATGGTCTTCCGGATCATCCGCGTTGATCCGCGGGAGACGTACGCCGGCTGGGTCTGGCTGATCGGGTACTCCCTCGACGCGAGCGGCAGGGCCATTGAGCGCCGCGAGGTCTTCGTGCAGATCGCCGGGCTGATCTACGTGACGACGCCCCGCGTGCCTCCGGCTGAGTGAAGGGGCCGGATAGCTGTCCTTGACGCCGGTTCTGCCCTGGGAGACGCCCACCGGCAAGCGGGTGACAGCCGACCTGGTGATCTACGGCAAGACCGGCATCCCGCTGGACCGGAACGTCTTCAACCGCTACGCCTGGTGGCCGGCGGCTGCGGCGGCCGGGATCGCGAGAACCCGCGTGAAAGGGATGCACGGCCTCCGGCAGTTCTACGCCTCGGCCCTTCCTGGACGGCGGGGAGTTGATCAAGGCGCTGGCTGCCTACCTCGGCCACTCGGACCCCGGATTCACCCTCCGGACGTACACCCACCTCATGCCCAGCAGTGAGGAACGAACCCGCCGGGCCATCGACCTGCTGCTCGGCGGCGAGACGGTCCCGCGCCCCAGCGACGGCCCAGACAGGTCCGAGCAGCACGAAACCGCAGCTTGAGGCCCTGCGCCTCGCCGTACACCAATTACCGCTAAGCACCGGAACGCCGCCCGCTCCGGTCGCACACTGGGGCGATGAGTACCACGGTGCTGGGCGGCGTACTGGGCCTCGCCCTGTTCGTCTTCGGCATGCGGATGGTGGTCCGGGGCGAGGCGCCGGGCATGATCGCCCGCTCGTTCCGGTCGGCCCGCGACGCGGGGTACTACCACCTGCTGTTCGGCCTGGCCCTGCTGATCTACGTGGGCGGCCTGCACCTGCGTACCGTCGTCGCCGGGCAGGCCGCCGCACTGATCGCGATGGCCCTGGTGGCCGTGGCTCTGGTCCGGTTCCGGCCCCGGGGGCGCGGCCCGACTCGCAAGGCATGAACCGGACCGGCTAGGAATGACCCATGGACCTGACCCACGCCGTCCTCTCCTTCGCCCTGCTCGGCGCCCTGCTCACGATCACTCCCGGTCTGGACACCGCGCTGGTCCTGCGGTCGGCGGTGACGATGGGCCGCGGTCCCGCCTTCGCCACCGCGCTCGGCGTCAACGTCGGCGCGCTGACCTGGGGTGCGGCCGCCGCGGTCGGCGTGTCGGCGCTGCTCACCGCGTCCACCGTCGCCTACACGGCGCTCCGGGTGGCCGGCGCGGCGTACATGATCTTTCTGGGTGTCCGGATGATCCGTGCGGCCGTCCGCGCCGCACCGATCGAGTCGGCCGCCCCCGGCCCCGCCGCCCCGACCTGGTGGAGCACCTTCGGCAGGGGCCTGCTCACCAACCTGCTCAACCCCAAGGTCGGCGCCTTCTACGTGGCGGTCCTGCCGCAGTTCATCCCGCCGGACACGTCACCGCTCGGTGTCGGACTGCTGCTCGCCCTGGTGCACGACCTGGAGGCGCTGGTCTGGTTCGCATTGATCATTTTCGGCGCGCAGGCCGCGCGCGGTGTCCTCGCCCGCCGCTCGGTCCGGCGTAGCGTCGACGCGGGAACCGGCGTGGTCCTGCTCGGCTTCGGCCTGCGCCTGGGTCTCGCCAGCCGATAGCCGAAACAGGGAAGCTACAGCCGAACAGGGAAGAAGGTGGCAAGCGCGGTGCTCGACCCCGTGGTGGACCTGGACTGGCTGCACGCCCACGCCGGTGACGTGATCCTGGCCGACGTGCGGTGGTACCTCGACGGCCGGTCCGGCCACGAGGCGTACCGGAAAGGTCATCTGCCCGGCGCGGTCTTCATCGATCTGGACACCGCGCTGGCCGCACCCGCCTCGCCGGCCGAAGGCCGGCATCCGCTGCCGGACCCGGAGGTGTTCGCCGCGGCGATGTCCGCCGCCGGGATCGGGGACGCGTCGACAGTGGTCGCCTACGACGACGCCGGCGGCGTCATCGCCGCTCGTCTCGTCTGGTTGCTGAGCGCTCTCGGGCGCGAGGCCGCGCTGCTCGACGGAGGCCTGCTCGCGTACGACGGGGAGCTGACCACCGAGATCCCGGTCCCGTCGACAGCCGTCTTCACCCCGCGCCCATGGCCCCGCGAGCGGCTGGCCGATCTGGCCGAGACCGTCGACGGCGGCCACGTGGTGCTCGACGCCCGGGACGCGGCCCGGTTCCGTGGCGACACCGAGCCGGTCGATCCGCGCCCGGGCCACATCCCCGGCGCCCGTAACCTGCCCTGCCGGGACAACGTGTCCGCCGACGGCCGCTTCCTCCCGGTCGCCCGGCTGCGCGAGCGGTTCGCCGCGGTCGGCGCGGACGGCTCGGCCGAGGTGATCTCCTACTGCGGCTCGGGCGTGACCGCCTGCCACAACCTGATCGCGCTGGAGCACGCCGGGCTGGGGGAGGGCCGGCTCTATCCCGGCTCGTGGTCGCAGTACAGCCACACCGACCGCCCCGCCGCCATCGGCGACTGAGTTCAGCTCAGCTCGTGCTGCCGGGCCTGCTCCTCGATCCAGCGCTGGTGTGCCTCCCAGGCGGCCTGTTTGCTGGTGCCGAGGGCGGCGCCGATCTGGGTCCAGGAGGCGCCGGCCGCGCGGGCCGACCGCACCATGGCCTGCCGGCCGTAACCGGCCTTGCGGATCACCACCTCGCTCAGCGCCAGCATCTCCAGCATCTCCGCGGGGGAGAGGGCCGCTCCGCCGTCGTCCGGGTGCACGGCCGCGAGCGCGTCCCGCATCCGCAGGTCGTCGTAACGGCGAGTAGCGGTGATCAGCGTGTGCTGTCGTTCCAGCTCGTCCGGGGTCGCCATGGCATTCAGCCTTTCGTCAGGCGGCCTTGACGTCAAGGTGCCCTGACGGAGGTAGGTGAATTTGCCTCACTTCTCCCGCTAAATCGGCTATAAAGCCGCCAATTCTTCAGGTTGGACAGTCATGGTCGACTCAACCGTTCGGCCAGGTTTTGCCGGGGGGTCGTGGCGACCCGCCGATGAACACTCCCTGTCGCACAAGCTGTGTGGCACCATCAGGTAACCCGTCAACCGCAACCTTTAACGCGGGAGCCAAACATGTCATCAAGGAAGCTGGGCCGCCTCGCGGGCTTGGTTTTCGTTCTGGTTGCCGCCTTTGGCGGCGTCGGTGCGGTCAGTGTTGCCGAGCAGAGTTCATCGGACAGCGTCGCGGTGGTTTTCTCGACGCTCGACGCAGTCTGGACATGATGCCGCGATCGGCTGGCTAATCCAGAGTCACCGTTAGGAGCGTCATGAGCGGGCCCAGGGCATCCTCAAGGCGCTCCTCGGTTTATGCGTGGCTGGTCACCGCGCCGCTGGGGCTCTTCGGGATCATCTGTTTCGCGGTGTTCGCGACCGGCGAAAACGGGTGGTACAAGGCGTGGACCGGCGGGTTGATCATCGCGGCCGGCGCCGTCGCGGCGGGTGTGGCGGTAACGCACATCGTCATCGGCCGGCAGACCTACACCGTTGTGGTGACCGAAACGCCGCTGATCGTCGGCCTCTTCTTTCTTCCGCCGGCAATGGTCATTCTCGCCATGACCTGTTCGGCGCTGATCACCTACATTCGGCTCGAGCCCGCCAAACTGGGATTCAACGTCGCGAAACAGGCGGCTTCCACCTCGGCTGCCCTGATCGTCATGGCCTTGCTGCCGCCGGTCCGCGATGCCGGACCCGGCACCTGGGGCATCCTCTTCGCCGCCGGGGCGGCCAGCGCGATCGCTTCGCACACCTTCGTCGCCGGCGTCATCGCCGTGGTGCAGAGCGCGCACGCCGGGCGGCAGGCATTGATCGCCGGGTTGCCGACTCTCATCACCTCCGGGATCAGCATCCTCATCGGCCTGGTCTTCGTGGTCACGCTCGACGTGACCTGGTGGTCCGTCATCCTGCTCGCCGGCCTGATCCTGGCCATCGTCCTGGTGCTGCGCTCGTTCGCCGGGGTCTTCCGGCAGCATCGGACGCTCGCCGAGGTCTATGAACTGACCCTGGCTCTGCGCGACGAGGTCGACGCCGGCGGCCTGCCCGACGTGCTGCTCGGCCGGGTACGCACACTCATGCAGTCGGAATACGCGACGCTGTGGCTGCCCCCGCAGGGCCGGCACCCCGAGGTTCTGCTCACCGCCCGGGTCGACGACAGCGCGGGTCTGTTCGACATCTCGCCGACGCCCTCGGTGGTTCGCAGCCGGGTGGTGGAGACCGGCCGGGCCGTCGCGGTGGGATCCCAGTTCGAGACGGCCACCGACCTGCGGAACTCGATGCGGCGGCACAACCTGCGTGATCTCATCGCAGTGCCGCTGCGCTCCGGACCGATCACCATCGGCACACTCGAGGTGGTCAACCGGGTCGGAGCGACCTCGACGTTCCGGGACGCGGACGTGCAGGTGCTGGAGACGATCGCCGCGCATGTGGCCGGCGCCGTCGAGAACTCGCGGCTGGTCGACCGCCTCCGCTACGACGCCTACCACGACCGGCTCACCGCCCTGCCCAACCGCCGCCGGATCGTCGACGCGCTGGCCGAGTCGGTGACCGTGCGCGCCGAGGACGAGGTCGTCGCCATCCTGCTCTTCGACGTCGACGGCCAGCGCAACGTGAACGAGTCGATGGGCCACGCGGCCGGCGACAAGCTGCTGGTCGAGGTCGCCGAGCGGATCCGCGGCATCGCCGACTCGGGTGCCCTGGTCGGCCGGATCGGCGGCGACGAGTTCGTGGTGACCCTGCGGGCCGCCAGCATCGAGGCGACCATCGAGCTGGCCACCCAGATGCGCGAGCGGCTGCGCGGCCCGATGGCCGTGGGCTCACTCACCCTGGACGTGGACACCGCGGTCGGCGTCTCGGTCTATCCGGACCACGGCAGCGACCCGGAGACCCTGCTGCAGCGCGCCGAGCTGGCCGCCAACGCGGCCAAGGTCCTTCCGTACGGCGTGCAGCCCTTCCACCCGGCCCTGGAGTCCCGCGCCGTGCGCCGCCTGGGCATCGCCGCCGACCTGCGCCGCGCCATCGACAACGACCAGCTGGAGGTCTACTTCCAGCCCAAGGTGACACTGGCCGACCGGCATGTGCTCGGCGTGGAGTGCCTGGCCCGCTGGGCGCACCCGACGCACGGCGAGGTCGCCCCGGAGGACTTCGTGGCGGTGGCCGAGCACACCGGCCAGCTGGCCCGGCTCACCGAGGTGGTGCTCACCGCCGGCCTGCGGCACTGCAAGGCCTGGGCGGACGCGGACCGGCCGCTCTCCATCGCGGTCAACCTGTCGGCCCGCACCCTGCTCGACTCGCGCTTCCCGGACCTGGTCCGGGAGCTGCTGGAGGAGCATCGGGTGGAGCCCTGCCAGGTGACCTTCGAGATCTCCGAGCCGGGCATGCTCAACGACATCGAGCGGGTGCTGCCCACCCTCTACCGGCTGCGCGACCTAGGCGTCCGGCTGAGCGTCGACGACTTCGGCACCGGTGCCTCGTCACTGGGCTACCTGCGCCAGTGGCCGGTCCACGAGGTGAAGATCGACGACACCTTCGTCCAGGGCATGGCGACCGACTCGGGGGATCTCGCGATCGTCCGGGCGATCGTCAGCCTGGCCCGCGAATTCGGTCTCACCGTGGTGGCCGAGGGCGTGGAGAGCGAGCTCACCCTGGAGCTGCTGGAGGAGATGGGCTGCGAGATCGGTCAGGGCTATCTGTTCAGCCGGCCGCTGCCGTTCGAGCGCCTGGAGGCCTGGCTCAGTGCTCAGACCGAGCCCGAGTCCACTCCGACCGGTGAGGTTCGCAGGCTCCGAGCTGTCATCTGACCTGCGGTTTTGTGTTGTCGGGGGGTCGATTTCACCCCAGGGTCGGAGCCGTGTAGTCTTACTCCTGCAGCGAGCGAGAGATCGCAAGCGGCAAGCCCCCTTAGCTCAGTCGGCAGAGCGTCTCCATGGTAAGGAGAAGGTCTACGGTTCGATTCCGTAAGGGGGCTCTACCGGGTTCGTTCCCGCCCCGCCCGGCGTTGGACGTGAGCCTGGCTCGGCGGTGTAGCTCAGATGGCAGAGCAAGCGGCTCATAATCGCTGTGTCGCCGGTTCAAGTCCGGCCACCGCTACTCTTCTAGTCGGGCCTCAAATCCGAGGCCCACTTTGCAGAGCGACCGACTGAGCGTCTACGCTGATTGGTCGTCAAGTTAGATCCCGTTAGCAGGAAGGCACCCCGCCGTGGCCAAGGCGACCGACGTACGTCCGAAGATCACCCTGGCGTGCACGGAGTGCAAGGACCGGAACTACATCACCAAGAAGAACCGGCGCAACGACCCCGACCGCATCGAGCTGAAGAAATTCTGCCCGCGCGACGGGAAGCACACCCTGCACCGCGAGACTCGCTGAGCCTCGCAGCCCCACAGCTTCTCTCTGCGCCGCCCGGAGTTACTCCGGGCGGCGCATTGTAGTTTGTGGGGTATGCCCCTGGATCAGACGTTTGCCGGCCGGACCTGGCCGCCCACCGAGACCTACCTCGTCGGCCGGGAGAAGATCCGCGAGTTCGCCCGCGCGATCGGCGCCACCGACGCCGAGTACCACGACCCCGAGGCGGCCCGCGCTATCGGATACCCGGACGTGGTGGCCCCGCCGACCTTCCCGGTCGCCATCACCATGGCCGCCAGCCGCCAGGTGGTGAACGATCCCGCTCTCGGCCTGGACTACAGCCGGGTGGTGCACGGCGACCAGCGGTTCGCGTACACCCGCCCGATGGTGGCCGGGGACGCGGTGGTCTGTGTGAACTCGGTGGACGAGATCATCACCCGGGGCGGCCACTGGTTCCTGACGATCCGCACCGAGGTGCGCACCGAGGCCGGCGACCCGGTCGTCACGGTGTGGTCGAAACTGGTCCAGCGCGGCGAGGAGCACTGAAGATGAACGAGATCCTGGAACCGCAGACCTTCCGGGTCACCCGGGCCGACCTGGTCCGCTACGCCGGCGCCTCCGGCGACTTCAACCCGATCCACTGGAGCGACCGGGTCGCGACCGGGGTGGGCCTACCCGGCGTCATCGCCCACGGGATGTTCACCATGGCCCTGGTCGGCCGCGCGGTGACCGCCTGGGCCGGCGCCCCGGACACGGTGCGGGAGTTCAGCGTGCGGTTCGCCCGGCCGGTTCCGGTGCCGGACACCGACGAGGGGACCGAGGTCGTCGTCACGGCCACGGTGAAGGAAGTCACCGAGGATGGGGACACCCGGCTCGCCCTGACTGCCACGTGCAACGGAGACAAGGTACTGTCTCTGGCACAGGCGCTTGTCAGGAAGCGGTAGCCCGGGTTGGGATAACCAAGGGCGTACCCGTACACTGGTGCGCCGTGGGGCTGTGAGTCGCAAGACGACGGTCCCGCAAAGGGGTGTAGCTCAATTGGCAGAGCAGCGGTCTCCAAAACCGCAGGCTGCAGGTTCAAGTCCTGTCACCCCTGCGCAATCCTCCTCGACGTGCCCGCCCGGTGCGCGGTTTGCACAGTCCGCGTCCGGTCGAGTGCTGACGGGAAATCAACACCACCGACGACGGAAGTAGGGCGAAGTGGCCGATAAGGACCGGCCCGGTGACGACGTCCCGGGCGACGACGAGCTGCTCGCCGACTCCGCCGGCGGTGGCGATGCCGATGAGGCCGACGACGCACCGGTGACCCGTGGCGGCGGCACCGCCGTCGCCGAGCGCACGAAGGACGACGACACCCCGAAGACGAAGAAGGAGCGCAAGCGCACCGGATTCTTCGGTCGGATCGGTGGGTTCTTCCGCGAGGTCATCAGCGAGCTCCGCAAGGTCATCTGGCCGACGCGCAAGGAGCTGCTGACCTACACCGGCGTCGTGATCGCGTTCGTCACCGTGATGACGGCGATCGTGACGGTCCTGGACTACGCGTTCGGCAAGGGGATCCTGTACGCGTTCGGCGGCAAGTGAGCCGTAACGCGGCGGAAATCCGAACCGAGTGACTTATCTGGAAGTGAGCGAGCGTGCCTGAGTACGACGACGAGACCGCGCAGTTTGCTGACGAGCAGTCGTCGCCGGTCACCGAGGAGTCGGTCGAGGAGCTGGCCGACGAGACCCCGGTGGCGGTCCAGGCGCCCGAGGCCGACGAGGACTACGACCCGGTCAAGGAGCTGCGGCAGAAGCTGCGGTACGCGCCCGGCGACTGGTACGTCGTGCACTCCTACGCCGGTTACGAGAACAAGGTCAAGACCAACCTCGAGACCCGGATCACCAGCCTCGACATGGAGGATTTCATCTTCCAGGTCGAGGTGCCGACCCGCGAAGAGGTCGAGGTCAAGAACGGCAAGCGCAACCAGGTGCAGGCCAAGGTCTTCCCCGGCTACATCCTGGTCCGGATGGACCTGACCCCGGAGTCCTACTCCTGCGTGCGCAACACGCCCGGGGTGACCGGCTTCGTCGGTGCCACCGACCGGGTCGACCGGCCGGCGCCGCTCTCCCTCGACGAGGTGCTGAAGTGGCTGGCCCCGGCCGTCCAGGCCGAGGAGAAGAAGGCCAAGCCCGAGATCAAGGTGCTGGACTTCGAGGTGGGTGACTCGGTCACCGTCACCGACGGCGCGTTCGCCTCGCTGCCGGCGTCGATCAGTGAGATCAACGCCGACCAGCAGAAGCTGAAGGTCCTGGTGTCGATCTTCGGCCGGGAGACCCCGGTCGAGCTGAACTTCAACCAGGTCACCAAGATCTGATCGCCGGGTCCCCGGCGAGATCAGTGGGAGGGGCCGCCGTCGAGCGGCCCCGCCATCAACCACAGGAGTACTGAGAAATGGCACAGCGCAGCAAGGTCTACCGCGCGGCGGCGGAGAAGATCGACGCCAACAAGCTCTACGAGCCGAAGGACGCGGTCGCCCTCGCCAAGGAGACCAGCTCCAAGAAGTTCGACGCCACCGTCGAGGTCGCGATGCGCCTGGGTGTCGACCCGCGCAAGGCCGACCAGATGGTCCGCGGCACCGTCAACCTGCCGCACGGCACCGGTAAGACCGCCCGCGTCATCGTGTTCGCCCAGGGCGCGAAGGCCGAGGAGGCCGTCGCGGCCGGCGCCGACGAGGTCGGCACCGACGAGCTCGTCGCCCGGATCCAGGGTGGCTGGCTGGAGTTCGACGCCGCCATCGCGACGCCGGACCAGATGGCCAAGATCGGCCGGATCGCCCGGATCCTCGGCCCGCGTGGCCTCATGCCGAACCCGAAGACCGGCACCGTCACCATGGACGTGACCAAGGCCGTCAACGAGATCAAGGGCGGCAAGATCACCTTCCGGGTGGACAAGCACTCGAACCTGCACCTGATCATCGGCAAGGCGTCGTTCACCGCCGAGCAGCTGGTGGACAACTACGCGGCCGTGCTCGACGAGGTCCTGCGGGCCAAGCCGTCGGCAGCCAAGGGCAAGTACCTGAAGAAGGTCACCGTCGCCACCACGACGGGCCCGGGCGTCCCGGTCGACCCGAACGTGCAGAAGAACCTGCGCGGCGACGCCACCCAGGCCTGATCGCCCGCCAGCCAGACGAC
This sequence comes from Actinoplanes oblitus, assembly GCF_030252345.1. Taxonomy (NCBI): domain Bacteria; kingdom Bacillati; phylum Actinomycetota; class Actinomycetes; order Micromonosporales; family Micromonosporaceae; genus Actinoplanes; species Actinoplanes oblitus. The sequence continues at coordinate 668,411 of NZ_CP126980.1, forward strand.
GAAGCCCCCGGGGACATCCCCGGGGGCTTTTTCGTGCGATCCTTGCCGCCATGCGTTTCGACGGCGTCTGGTTCCGGTACGCCCGCCGTGCGCCCTGGGCGCTGCGCGAGGCGGCCGCCAGTGTCGAGCCCGGGCAGACAGTGGTGGTTCTCGGCCCCAACGGCGCCGGCAAGTCCACCCTGCTCCAGCTGGCCGCCGGTGTGCTGCGCCCGGTGCGCGGGACGATCCGGGACCGGCCGCGGACCGTCGGCTGGGTTCCCGAGCGCTTCCCGGCCGACCAGCCGTTCACCGCGCTCGGCTACCTGCGCGCGATGGCCGAGCTGCGGCGTGCCCCGGCGTCCGCTGCCGACGACTGGATCGACCGGCTGGGCCTGACCGAACACACCGGCACCCCGCTGCCCGCGCTCTCCAAGGGCACCGCGCAGAAGGTCGGCCTGGCCCAGGCCCTGCTCACCCCACCCGGCCTGCTGGTGCTCGACGAACCGTGGGAGGGGCTGGACGCGCGAGCCCGTACGCTGATCCCGGACATCGTCGCCGAGATCACCGCAACCGGCGGAGCGGTATTGGTCAGCGACCACCGCGGCGAGATCGCCGGACTGCCCGAGGCGACCCACTGGTCGGTCGCCGCCGGCGCGCTCCGGGTGGAGACGACCGTCCCGGCCGCTGCGCGACCGGACGCCGACGAGGTGGTGGTCGAGATCGCGGTGCCCCGCACGGCAGCCGACGACGCGGTGGTCCGGCTCCGCGAGTCAGGTCACCGCGTGCTGGGCGTCCGAGAGATCAAAGACTTCGCGGTACGCCCGGAGCCGCCGGCCGGCGCTCGGTGGGAGGGCCCCCGATGATCGCCCTGGTGCGCATGCGCCTCGCCGGGTTCTTCCGCGGCGGCCGGGCACTCGCTCCGCTGATCGCCGTGCTGGTCGTCCTCGGCGTGCTCTACGGCGGCGGTGCCTCGCCGGCCGCCAGCGCCTACGGCTATTCGGCGGCCGCGCTCTTCCCGATCCTCGCCTGGCTCGCCAAGATCCTGCTCGACACCGAGCCGGACGTGCAGCGCCGCCTGGCCCGCCTCACCGTCGGCCCGGTCCGCGAGGGTGCCGCCGGCCTGCTCGCCGCCACCCTCGCCGGCGCGGCCGTCTGCGCCGCCGCGATGGTCGCCCCACTGCTGTTCCACGGCATCCGCCCACCGGAACCCGGCTCCCACGAGGCCTCCCTCGCCGCCGGCGTCCTGCTCGGCGCCCTGGCCCACCTGCTGTCCCTGATCGCCGCGGTATCCCTGGGCGCCCTGTCCGGCCGAGCCGTCACCCGCCGCGTCCTGCCCGGCGTTGCCGTCCTGGTCACCGGCTCACTCCTGGTCGTCATCCTGGGCCTCACCGGCTCGATCGCCCCATGGCTGGTCCCTCCCGTGATGGCCACCGCCCGCGCCCTGAACGACGGCAGCACCCCGCCGGTCACCCAGCTCACGCTCCTGACCACCTGGACGGTCACCTGGTCCGCCGTGGCCCTGACCGGCTACGCCCGCCTGCGCCGGTCCCGCTCCTGACCGGTCGTGCCGGCTCGCGCCGTTTCTGCTTCTGACTGGTCGTGCCGGCTCGTGCCGTTTCTGCTTCTGACCGGTCGTGCCGGCCCATGCCGATTCGGCTCCTGACCGCTCGCGCCGCTTACGCGCCCGACCGATCGGCGCCTTCGTGCCCGCCGATCGCGCGCTCGTGGCTCGCCGCTCATAGCCCGCCCACCCAAGGGGTAGCCCCCGCAATCAGTGTGGCCGGGATTGGCCGGCATCAAGAGGCCGGCTGTGGACAACCCGTAGCTGTGGATTCGCCTTTGAGGCAGATCGCTGGAGCGCTGCTGGCAGGCCCTCGTCGCCCGTTGTCCGGCGATGGTTCTTGAGGCAGTCGGCGGTGTGCTGGGTTGTCGGCGATATCAGGCTGTGCGGCGGCGGCGAGCGGGGGACTGGCTGCACTCCGGGCGCGGGCGGGCGTGTGGCGCTCGGGCTCGTAGGCGTGCTGGCGGGGTGGACGTGCTTGAGGCGGGCAAGGGCGGTGGGCTGGGCGTGGGCGAGCGTGTGGCGCTCGGGCTCGTAGGCGTGCCGACGGGGCGGACGCGCTCGGGAGCGGGCAAGGGGGAGGCGGGCTCGGCGCGGGCGGGCGTGTGGCGCTCCGGCTCGCGCGCATGCTGGCGGGCGGACGTGCTCGGGTCGTGGCAGGCGCGGACGTGCTCGGGTCGGGCTGGAGCCGACGTGCTCAGGGCGGACAGGCGCGGACGTGCTACGGGCCGGCCGCGGGAGACGGGCTCGGTGCGGGCGCGCTCGTGGCGTACCCGAATGGGGTCGGACGAGGCGGGCCTTAAAGCGCGTCGCGGTCCGAACATGGGCGGCGGTGGCGGGGGCCGGTGGGCGATTTGGTTTTTGGTGGGGTAGCCGCGTACTGTTGCTTTTCGAAGTTCCACCCATAGACCGCTGGTCGCCGCAGTGGCCGTCGTGAGACGGACGCCGCGGCCGAAGGTTCCGCAAGAGCGGGCGACCTGCGCAGGGAGAACGGTTCGTGATGTGACGGCGTGCGTTCGCGCGTGCTGGAAATCCGCCCCGTGCCCTGCGCCGGGGCGTTTTGCTTTTCCGGGCCCTCTCGACCAGTGGCAACGAGCACTGAGGAGAGGAGGGACATGGCGGACAAGCCGGTCCGGGCCGACAAGGCCACGGCCGTCGCCGAGCTGACGGAGAACTTCCGTGGTTCGACGGCCACCGTGTTGACCGAATACCGCGGCCTCACCGTCAAGCAGCTCACCGAGCTGCGGCGGGCGCTGGGCCAGCAGGCCAAGTACTCCGTCGCCAAGAACACGCTGGCGAAGCGTGCTGCTGGCGACGCGGGCATCGAGGGCCTCGACGCACTGTTCACCGGTCCTACCGCGCTCGCCTTCGTGAGCGGTGACGTGGTCGAGGCGGCCAAGGGCCTTCGTGCCTTCGCCAAGGCCAACCCCGCTCTCGTCATCAAGGGCGGCGTCTTCGAGGGCAAGGCCCTCAGCGCCGACGAGGTCAACAAGCTTGCCGACCTCGAGTCCCGTGAGGTGCTGCTGGCCAAGCTGGCCGGCGCCATGAAGGGCAACCTGACCAAGGCGGCCGGTCTGTTCCAGGCCCCGCTTGCTCAGGTGGCTCGCCTCGGGGCGGCCCTGCAGGAGAAGCGCGAGAAGGAAGGTGCCGCGGAGGCCTGATCTGGCCTTGCGGTGCCCACGCACGTTCTACATCAGAAGCTAGGAAAGGTTGCCTAACATGGCGAAGCTCAGCACCGAGGACCTGCTCGAGGCGTTCAAGGAGATGACGCTGATCGAGCTCTCCGAGTTCGTGAAGCAGTTCGAGGAGACCTTCGAGGTCACCGCCGCTGCTCCGGTCGCGATCGCGGCCGGCCCGGCTGCCGGTGGCGCTGCTGCCGAGGCTGCTGTCGAGCAGGACTCCTTCGACGTCGTTCTGGAGAGCGACGGCGGCAAGAAGATCCAGGTCATCAAGGTCGTGCGTGAGCTGACCGGCCTGGGCCTGAAGGAGGCCAAGGACACCGTCGAGGGCGCGCCGAAGGCGATCCTCGAGGGCGTCAACAAGGAGAAGGCCGAGGCCGCCAAGGCCAAGCTCGAGGGCGAAGGCGCCAAGGTCACCCTCAAGTGACCTAACGCTCCTCAGCGTTTTTCTTCGATGGCGGAGATCCGACTCGGGTCTCCGCCATCGGCGTTCTCCCGGACATCGGACCTGGTCAGCAGCGCGTGTTCGGGCTGCTACCGGGGCGGGTGACAAAGCATCACAAAGCTCGCCATCCATGCAGTAAGGTCGCTTTGGTGCGGCGACCGGGCGACCGTGTCCGTCCGACCCGCGGCACAGCCCTTGACTGTGTGTCCCCTGACAGGCACGCTGATGGCAGCAAGTTTCCGCGCTTGCGACAGCCGCCCCGTGGGTAATCGGTTGACTCGATGACCACGAACCGGCACCCGAGGAAGATGCGCCGCGTTTCTTGAGCGGCCCCGGCCACGGCGTTGACCACGATGATGCAGGTCAGCGGTGCTGGGGACTCGTTCCGCAGGCCACTTCGTGGTGTGGGCTGGACAGCGGTTAGCCAAGCGGCTACACTGCTAGTTTGCGCTGCCTTCTGTCTTGACGCCTGTCGTTGTATCCATGTCTATGGATGTCGACGGGTGTCTTTTGGAGTGCACGCAGACCAGTTGCATCAGCAACTCAGCCGCATAGCAGCACCGGTCCTCGGAAGGACGCATCTTGGCAGCTTCCCGCCCTGCGAAGACCAGCCGTACGTCGAGCGCTTACGCACCCCGCCGTGTCTCTTTCGGCCGGATCACCGAGCAGCTAGAGGTCCCCAACCTCCTCGCCCTCCAGACGGACTCCTTCGACTGGCTGGTTGGCAACGAGGCTTGGCAGGCCCGGACGACGGACGACCCGCACGCCCACTCGGGCCTCGCAGAGATCCTCGAAGAGATCAGTCCCATTGAGGACTTCTCCGGCACTATGTCGCTGTCCTTCTCGTCTCCCCGATTCGACGAGGTCAAGGCCTCGATCGAGGAGTGCAAGGAGAAGGACCTGACGTATTGCGCGCCGCTGTTCGTGACCGCGGAGTTCACCAACAACACGACTGGCGAGATCAAGAGCCAGACCGTGTTCATGGGCGACTTCCCGATGATGACCCCCAAGGGGACGTTCGTCATCAACGGTACCGAGCGCGTCGTGGTGAGCCAGCTCGTCCGCTCGCCGGGCGTGTACTTCACCAAGGAGCCGGACAAGACCTCCGACCGCGACCTCACCAGCGTCAAGGTCATCCCGAGCCGGGGTGCCTGGCTGGAGTTCGACATCGACAAGCGCGACACCGTCGGTGTCCGCATCGACCGTAAGCGTCGCCAGGCCGTCACCGTCCTCCTCAAGGCGATCGGCTGGTCCGCCGACCAGATCCGTGAGCGCTTCGGCTGGTCCGAGCTGCTCATGACGACGCTGGAGAAGGACCACATCGCCGGGCAGGACGAGGCCCTGCTCGACATCTACCGCAAGCTGCGTCCGGGCGAGCCCCCCACGCGGGAGAACGCGCAGACCCTGCTCGACAACCTCTTCTTCAACCCGAAGCGGTATGACGTCGCCAAGGTCGGCCGTTACAAGTTCAACAAGAAGCTCGAGATCGACGTCCCGATCGTCCGGGGCACGTTGTCCGAGGAAGACATCGTCAAGACCGTGGAGTACCTCTGCCGGCTGCACGCCGGTGAGGAGGGCTACGAGGCCGACGACATCGACCACTTTGGCAACCGTCGTCTCCGCACCGTCGGCGAGCTCATCCAGAACCAGGTCCGCGTCGGCCTGTCCCGGATGGAGCGCGTCGTCCGCGAGCGGATGACGACCCAGGACGTCGAGGCGATCACGCCGCAGACCCTGATCAACATCCGCCCCGTGGTGGCTGCGATCAAGGAGTTCTTCGGTACGTCGCAGCTGTCCCAGTTCATGGACCAGACCAACCCGCTCGCGGGTCTGACCCACCGCCGCCGCCTGTCGGCGCTCGGCCCGGGTGGTCTGTCGCGTGAGCGGGCCGGCTTCGAGGTCCGTGACGTGCACCCGTCGCACTACGGCCGGATGTGCCCGATCGAGACCCCCGAGGGCCCGAACATCGGTCTGATCGGTGCGCTCTCGACGTTCGCGCGGGTCAACCCGTTCGGCTTCATCGAGACGCCGTACCGCAAGGTGGAGAACGGTGTCGTCACCGACGAGGTGCACTACCTCACCGCTGACGAGGAAGACCGCTTCATCAAGGCCCAGGCGAACGCCGTGCTGTCCAGCGACAACACGTTCGCCGAGGACCGCGTCCTGGTCCGCCGGAAGGGCGGTGAGGTCGACTACGTTCCCGGTGAGCAGGTCGACTACATGGACGTGTCGCCGCGGCAGATGACCTCGGTCGCCACCGCGATGATCCCGTTCCTCGAGCACGACGACGCCAACCGTGCCCTCATGGGCGCGAACATGCAGCGTCAGGCCGTGCCGCTGGTCAAGGCCGAGGCGCCGCTGGTCGGCACCGGCATGGAGTACCGCGCCGCTGTCGACGCCGGTGACGTGGTCGTCGCCGAGGTCGCCGGTGTGGTCGAGGACCTGTGCGCCGACTACGTGACGGTGCACCAGGACGACGGCCACCGCCGCACCTACCTGCTGCACAAGTTCCGCCGCTCGAACGCCGGCTCCTGCGTCAACCAGAAGCCGGTGGTCTTCGAGGGTGACCGGGTCGAGGCCGGCCAGGTCATCGCCGACGGCCCGTGCACCGACGAGGGGGAGATGGCCCTGGGCCGTAACCTCCTGGTCGCGTTCATGTGCTGGGAGGGCCACAACTACGAGGACGCGATCATTCTGTCGCAGCGCCTCGTCCAGCAGGACGTGCTCACCTCGATCCACATCGAGGAGCACGAGGTCGACGCCCGCGACACCAAGCTGGGTCCGGAAGAGATCACCCGCGACATCCCGAACGTCAGCGAGGAGATGCTGGCGGACCTGGACGAGCGCGGCATCATCCGGATCGGCGCCGAGGTCGTGCCCGGCGACATCCTGGTCGGCAAGGTCACGCCGAAGGGCGAGACCGAGCTGACGCCGGAGGAGCGGCTGCTGCGCGCGATCTTCGGTGAGAAGGCCCGGGAGGTCCGGGACACCTCGCTGAAGGTTCCGCACGGCGAGACCGGCACCGTCATCGGTGTCCGCACGTTCTCCCGCGAGGACGGCGACGAGCTGCCCCCGGGCGTGAACGAGCTGGTCCGGGTCTACGTGGCGCAGAAGCGGAAGATCCAGGACGGTGACAAGCTCGCCGGCCGGCACGGCAACAAGGGCGTCATCTCCAAGATCCTGCCGGTCGAGGACATGCCGTTCCTCGAGGACGGCACCCCTGTCGACATCGTGCTCAACCCGCTCGGTGTCCCCTCGCGTATGAACATCGGCCAGGTCCTGGAGACCCACCTCGGGTGGATCGCCAAGACCGGTTGGTCGATCGAGGGCGACGACGAGGAGTGGAAGCGCCAGCTCCGCTCGATCGAGGCGCACGAGTCTCCCGCCGACAGCAACGTCGCGACCCCGGTCTTCGACGGTGCCCAGGAAGAGGAGATCAAGGGCCTGCTGGAGTCGACCCTGGTGAACCGGGACGGCAAGCGGCTGGTCAACGGTGACGGCAAGGCGCAGCTGTTCGACGGCCGCTCCGGCGAGCCGCTGCCGGACCCGATCTCGGTCGGCTACGTCTACATCCTGAAGCTGAACCACCTGGTCGACGACAAGATCCACGCACGGTCGACCGGCCCGTACTCCATGATCACGCAGCAGCCGCTCGGTGGTAAGGCCCAGTTCGGTGGCCAGCGGTTCGGTGAGATGGAGTGCTGGGCGATGCAGGCCTACGGCGCGGCCTACGCGCTGCAGGAGCTGCTGACCATCAAGTCCGACGACGTTCTCGGCCGCGTGAAGGTGTACGAGGCCATCGTCAAGGGCGAGAACATCCCGGAGCCGGGAATCCCGGAGTCGTTCAAGGTGCTTCTCAAGGAACTCCAGTCGCTGTGCCTGAACGTCGAGGTGCTCTCCAGCGACGGTGTGGCCCTGGAGATGCGCGAGACCGACGACGAGGTCTTCCGGGCCGCGGAGGAACTCGGCATCGACCTGTCCCGTCGCCCGAACGAGGGCGTCAGCAGCGTCGAAGAGATCTGACGGAGAGCGTCCCCGGTCGGTCCCGCGATTACCGGACCGGCCGGGGCGCCCCCGCCGGCCTTGAATTCACCCGAGCAACGAAACACGAGGGATAGTCCAAGTGCTCGACGTCAACTTCTTCGACGAGTTGCGCATCGGCCTGGCTACCGCTGACGACATCCGGCAGTGGTCGCACGGCGAGGTCAAGAAGCCCGAGACGATCAACTACCGCACCCTCAAGCCCGAGAAGGACGGACTCTTCTGCGAGAAGATCTTCGGTCCTCAGCGGGACTGGGAGTGCTACTGCGGCAAGTACAAGCGCGTCCGGTTCAAGGGCATCATCTGTGAGCGCTGCGGCGTCGAGGTGACCCGCTCCAAGGTCCGGCGTGAGCGGATGGGCCACATCGAGCTCGCCGCCTCGGTCACCCACATCTGGTACTTCAAGGGTGTCCCGAGCCGCCTGGGTTACCTGCTCGACCTGGCGCCGAAGGATCTCGAGAAGATCATCTACTTCGCCTCGTACGTGGTCACCAGCGTGGACGCCGAGGCGCGTCACCGCGATATGTCCACCATCGAGAACGAGATCTTCGCGGAGAAGCGGCAGTCGGAGAACGGCCGCGACTCGGAGATCGAGAAGCGTGCCGCCAAGCTGGAGCAGGACCTGGCCGAGCTCGAGGCCGAGGGTGCCAAGGCCGACGTGCGCCGCAAGGTCAAGGAAGCCGGCGAGCGCGAGATGCGCCAGATCCGGGACAAGGCGCAGCGCGAGATCGACCGCCTCGACGAGGTGCTCGACACCTTCCGCAAGCTCGACTCCAAGCAGCTGGTCACCGACGAGCTGCTCTACCGCGAGCTGCGGGACCGCTTCGGTGAGTACTTCACCGGCGGGATGGGTGCCGAGGCGATCAAGGCGCTGCTCGAGAACATGGACCTGGACGCCGAGGCGGAGAACCTTCGGGAGATCATCCGCACCGGTAAGGGCCAGCGGAAGATCCGGGCGCTCAAGCGGCTCAAGGTGGTCGCGGCGTTCCTGAACACCCGTAACTCGCCGCTCGGCATGGTGCTGGACTGCGTCCCGGTCATCCCGCCGGACCTGCGCCCGATGGTGCAGCTCGACGGTGGCCGCTTCGCCACGTCCGACCTGAACGACCTGTACCGCCGGGTGATCAACCGGAACAACCGCCTCAAGCGGCTGATCGACCTCGGCGCGCCCGAGATCATCGTCAACAACGAGAAGCGGATGCTGCAGGAGGCCGTCGACGCGCTGTTCGACAACGGCCGCCGCGGCCGGCCGGTCACCGGTCCGGGTAACCGCCCGCTGAAGTCGCTCTCCGACATGCTCAAGGGCAAGCAGGGCCGGTTCCGGCAGAACCTGCTCGGCAAGCGCGTCGACTACTCCGGCCGTTCGGTCATCGTCGTCGGCCCGCGGCTCAAGCTGCACCAGTGCGGTCTGCCCAAGCAGATGGCGCTGGAGCTGTTCAAGCCGTTCGTGATGAAGCGCCTGGTCGACCTGAACCACGCGCAGAACATCAAGTCCGCCAAGCGGATGGTCGAGCGGCAGCGGCCGGTCGTGTGGGACGTGCTGGAGGAGGTCATCAGCGAGCACCCGGTGCTGCTGAACCGTGCTCCGACCCTGCACCGCCTGGGCATTCAGGCCTTCGAGCCGCAGCTGGTCGAGGGCAAGGCGATCCAGATCCACCCGCTCGTCTGCACCGCGTTCAACGCGGACTTCGACGGTGACCAGATGGCGGTGCACGTGCCGCTGTCGGCCGAGGCGCAGGCCGAGGCCCGGATCCTGATGCTGTCGTCGAACAACATCCTCAAGCCGGCCGACGGCAAGCCGGTGACCATGCCCACCCAGGACATGATCATCGGGCTGTACCACCTGACCCACCTGACGCCTGGCGCGAAGGGTGAGGGCCGGGTGTTCAGCTCGGACGCCGAGGCGCGGATGGCGTACGACAACGGCGAGCTGCACCTGCAGGCGCCGGTGAAGATCCGCCTGCGCGACGTGATCGGCGTGGACAACGGCGCCAAGTCCGCCGCGTGGGAGGCTCCGGAGGAGTGGGTCGAGGGCGAGCCGCTGCTCGTCGAGACCACGCTCGGCCGGGTCATCTTCAACGAGACGCTGCCGCCGGGGTACCGGTACGTCAACTACGAGATCCGCAAGGGTCAGCTGTCGGCGATCGTCAACGACCTCGCCGAGCGCTTCCCCAAGGTCGCCCTGGCCGCGACCCTGGACGCGCTCAAGGAGGCCGGCTTCCACTGGGCCACCTGGTCCGGTGTGACGATCGGCATGGGCGACGTCATCGGCCCCCCGCGCAAGCCGGAGATCCTGCAGCGCTACCAGGTCGAGGCGGACCGGATCGACAAGCAGTACCAGCGTGGTCTGATGACCGCCGAGGAGCGCCGCGGCGAGCTGATCGAGATCTGGACCAAGGCGACCAACGAGATCTCCAAGGAGATGGAGACCTCGCTGCCGCAGGAGAACCCGCTCTGGGTCATGATCAACTCCGGTGCTCGCGGTAACCTGCTGCAGCTCCGGCAGATCGCCGCGATCCGTGGCCTGGTGGCCAACCCGAAGGGTGAGATCATCCCGCGGCCGATCACCTCGTCGTACCGCGAGGGTCTGACCGTGCTGGAGTACTTCATCTCCACCCACGGTGCCCGGAAGGGTCTGGCCGACACCGCGCTGCGGACCGCCGACTCGGGTTACCTGACCCGGCGTCTGGTGGACGTCTCGCAGGACGTCATCATCCGCGAGGAGGACTGCGGCACCGACCGCGCCATCCCGATGGCGGTCGGCGAGCGGGAGGCCGACGGCACCCTGGTCGTGCACACCCACGCCGAGACCGGCGTGCACGCGCGGACCATCGCCGACGACATCACCGACGAGGCCGGCAACCTGGTCGTCGCCCGGGGCACCGACCTCAACTCGATCCTGGTCGACAAGCTGGTCGCCGCGGGCGTCGAGAACGTCCGGGTGCGCAGCGTGCTGACCTGCGAGTCGAAGCTCGGCGTGTGCGCGGCCTGCTACGGCCGTTCGCTGCCGACCGGCAAGTCGGTCGACATCGGCGAGGCGGTCGGCATCATCGCGGCCCAGTCCATCGGTGAGCCGGGTACCCAGCTGACGATGCGTACCTTCCACACCGGTGGTGTCGCGGGTGAGGACATCACCCAGGGTCTGCCGCGTGTTCAGGAGATCTTCGAGGCCCGGGTGCCGAAGGGTAAGGCGCCGATCGCCGACACCCCCGGCCGTATCCGGATCGAGGACGGCGAGCGGTCGCGCAAGATCATCGTGATCCCGGACGACGGCAGCGACGAGATCGTGTACGACAAGATCTCGAAGCGGGTCAAGCTGCGGGCGCACGACGGCGACCACGTCAACGTCGGCGAGAAGCTCACCGAGGGCACCATCGACCCGCACGAGCTGCTGCGCATCATGGGCCCGCGCGCGGTCCAGGTCCACCTGACCAGTGAGGTCCAGGAGGTCTACCGCTCGCAGGGTGTGCTCATCCACGACAAGCACATCGAGATCATCATCCGCCAGATGCTCAAGCGGGTGACGGTCATCGACTCCGGCGCCACCGAGTTCCTGCCGGGCGTGCTGGTCGACCGGGCGCTCTTCGAGTCGGAGAACCGCCGGCTCGTGGGCGAGGGTGGCGAGCCCGCCGCCGGTCGTCCGGTGCTGATGGGTATCACCAAGGCCTCGCTGGCGACCGACTCCTGGCTCTCGGCGGCCTCCTTCCAGGAGACCACCCGGGTGCTCACCGACGCTGCGATCAACTCGCGCAGCGACTCGCTGGTGGGCCTCAAGGAGAACGTCATCATCGGTAAGCTCATCCCGGCCGGTACCGGTATCTCCAAGTACCGGAACATCCGGGTCGAGCCGACCGAGGAGGCCAAGGCCAAGGTGTACTCGATGACCGGGTACCCGGAGACCGACTACGGTTTCGGGCCGGCCAGTGGCCAGGCGGTTCCGCTGGACGACTTCGACTTCGGGTCGTACCGCTGACGCCGTACCGGAAAGGGCCGACGCCGTCCGTAAGAGGCTGAGGCCGTACCGGAAAAGCTGTGTTCGTCTGGGGTGGTCGCGCATCGCGCGGCCGCCCCAGCGGCGCTTCTAGGATGTACGGGTGAGCGCTGAAGCCGTGCCTGCCCGCCATCCGCTGGACCCGGAGCCCGCGTCCTCGACGAAGGCCCGGGCCGTCTTCGCGCTCGGCCTGGTCGGCCTGCTGACGGGTCCGCTGGTCGGCGGAGTGATCCCGGCCACGATCGCCCTGGTGCTGGCCCGGCAGACCGCCCGCGAGGCGTTCGCCGCCGGCGGCTACCTGACCGGGGGCCGGTGGATCCAGCGCGGCCGCAAGCTGGCCTGGGCGGGGCTGGTGCTGGCGCTGGTCACCCTGGTGGTGGCCGGGATCGCCGGGCTGCTGCACCTGGCCGCGGCGCCGGGTCCGGATTTCGCGCCGGGGACCGACTAGATCGCCCCACGGCCCGGGCTGCGCCACGGCTCGTCCGGGTGACATGCTTCTGCACATGATGCAGCCGCCGCCCCCGCCCTACGGACCGCCGCCATACGGCCCGCCGGTGCCGCCGCAGCCGGCCAGCGGCTGGGAGGCGGAACGGGTGGACGTGGTGGGCGGGACCGGGTTCGGCCTGGTCCAGCTGCGTGTCGTACCGATCACCTCGGGTCTGGCGATCGGCGGCCTGGCCGCCGGCATCGGCTCGATCTTCGTCTCGATCCTGGTGATCTGTTTCGGCGTCGGCGGCGCGGGTAGCTGGGTGGCCGGCGCTTTCACGCTGCTCAGCGTTCTGGCCGGTGGGGGAGCGGTGACCGCGTCGCTGATCGCGATGCGGCAGATCCGGCGCTCCGGCGCGCCGGGCCGGGTACGGTTCACCGGTCGGGGACTGGCGATCGCCGGGATCTCCTGCGGCGGCGCGGGCGCGGGAATATCGCTCCTCGCGTTGGTGCTGGGATTGGTGTTACACGCTTCATGACGGTGCCGGCGCCGGGATCCGGCACCGCGGCATTGCCGCGCTGGAGCACCCGGTACACTGGTATACGGAGATGTCCATCGTGGGAGCCCAGGTCTAATCTGACTGGTTCATTTTGACCTGGGTGCTTGAGGTGGGTACTCTTTCCCCTCGTGCCCGGGCTCGCCCGGGCAACTCGTGCGTGCACCCGAATCGGAACGTACGACGGGTAAAGCCGCACGACGGGCAGGGTTCGGCATGAACCCTTGTCCTGACACAAAGACAAGACCCGGGACGCGTGAATCATTCACGCGCGACGGGACCGTGAGCCGGACGACACGCCCGACCGCGGGTGCGGGACACTCCCTCCCGGGAGGGCCCTACACACAAGGCAGAAAACTCGGTGCGGCCGTAAACAGGAAGCGGCCGAAGGGAGCGGAGAAACCCGGTGCCCACGATCCAGCAGCTGGTCCGCAAGGGCCGCCAGGCGAAGACGACCAAGACGAAGACGCCGGCACTGAAGGGAAGCCCTCAGCGGCGCGGCGTGTGTACCCGCGTGTACACCACCACCCCCAAGAAGCCGAACTCTGCGCTGCGCAAGGTCGCTCGCGTGAAGCTGAGCAGCCAGATCGAGGTCACGGCGTACATCCCGGGCGTCGGCCACAACCTGCAGGAGCACTCGATCGTGCTCGTGCGTGGCGGCCGTGTGAAGGACCTGCCCGGCGTCCGCTACAAGATCGTCCGCGGTTCGCTCGACACCCAGGGTGTGCGTAACCGCAAGCAGGCCCGCAGCCGTTACGGCGCGAAGAAGGAGAAGAGCTGACATGCCGCGTAAGGGCCCCGCTCCGCGTCACCCGGTGGTCGCTGACCCGGTGTACAACTCCCCGCTGGTCACCCAGCTGGTGAACAAGATCCTCATCGGTGGCAAGCGTCAGCTCGCCGAGCGCATCGTGTACGGCGCCCTGGAGGGCTGCCGTGAGAAGAGCGGCACCGACCCGGTGGTCATCCTCAAGCGCGCGATGGACAACGTGAAGCCGACCCTCGAGGTCCGCAGCCGCCGCGTCGGTGGCGCGACCTACCAGGTGCCGGTCGAGGTGCGGACCCCGCGCCAGACCACCCTCGGTCTGCGCTGGCTGGTCCAGTACTCCAAGGCCCGCCGTGAGAAGACCATGATCGAGCGGCTGCAGAACGAGCTGCTCGACGCCAGCAACGGCCTCGGCGCCGCGGTGAAGCGTCGCGAGGACACCCACAAGATGGCGGAGTCCAACAAGGCCTTCGCGCACTACCGCTGGTAAGACCCTGCTGCGGGCCCGGCATCCGCCGGGCCACGGCAGTCGTACCGGTCCACGAGACGACGACGAAGAAAAGTAGGGATGGAAGTGGCCGCCGCAGACGCGCTCGCCAAGGTACGCAACATCGGCATCATGGCGCACATCGATGCTGGTAAGACCACGACGACCGAGCGAATCCTGTTCTACACCGGTATCACGTACAAGATCGGTGAGGTCCACGAGGGCGCTGCCGTCATGGACTGGATGGAGCAGGAGCAGGAGCGCGGTATCACCATCACTTCCGCCGCCACCAAGTGCGAGTGGAAGGGTCACACGATCCAGATCATCGACACGCCCGGCCACGTCGACTTCACGGTCGAGGTCGAGCGGTCGCTGCGGGTGCTCGACGGCGCGGTGGCGGTCTACGACGGCGTGGCCGGCGTGGAGCCGCAGACCGAGAACGTGTGGCGGCAGGCCGACAAGTACCACGTCCCCCGGATGTGCTTCGTCAACAAGCTCGACCGGACCGGCGCGGACTTCTTCCGCTGCGTGCAGATGATGATCGACCGGCTCAACGCGACGCCGCTCGTCCTGCAGATCCCGATCGGGCTCGAGGGCGACCACATCGGCGTCGTCGACCTGATCGAGATGCGCGCGCTCACCTGGCGTGGGGAGACCCAGAAGGGTGAGGACTACGCGATCGAGGAGATCCCGGCGGATCTGGCCGACTCCGCGGCCGAGTGGCGCGAGAAGCTGCTCGAGACCCTCGCGGACGTCGACGACGCGGTGATGGAGAAGTACCTCGAGGGCGAAGAGGTCTCGGTCGAGGAGATCAGGGCCGCCATCCGGCGCGCCACGATCGCCAGCAAGGCCAACCCGGTGCTCTGTGGCTCGGCGTTCAAGAACAAGGGTGTGCAGCCGATGCTGGACGCCGTCATCGAGTTCCTGCCGTCGCCGCTGGACATCCCGGCGATCGAGGGCACCGCTACCGACGGCGAGACGCCGATGGTGCGGAAGCCGTCGAACGACGAGCCCTTCTCGGCGCTGGCCTTCAAGATCCAGACCGACAAGCACCTCGGCAAGCTGACCTACGTCCGGGTCTACTCCGGCACGCTCGAGACCGGTACCCAGGTGATCAACTCCACCAAGGACCGCAAGGAGCGCATCGGCAAGATCTACCAGATGCACGCGAACAAGCGTGAGGAGCGCACCACCGCGCAGGCCGGCGACATCATCGCCGTCCAGGGTCTGAAGCAGACCACCACCGGTGACACGCTCTGCGACCCGGCCAAGCCGGTCATCCTGGAGTCGATGACCTTCCCGGAGCCGGTCATCCAGGTCGCCATCGAGCCGAAGACCAAGTCTGACCAGGAGAAGCTGGGCACCGCGATCCAGCGCCTCGCCGAGGAGGACCCGACCTTCCGGGTCTTCAACGACGAGGAGACCGGGCAGACCATCATCGCCGGCATGGGCGAGCTGCACCTCGACATCCTCGTCGACCGCATGCGGCGCGAGTTCAACGTCGAGGCGAACATCGGTAAGCCGCAGGTGGCGTACCGCGAGACGATCCGCGGCACCGTGGAGAAGCTCGACTACGTGCACAAGAAGCAGACCGGTGGCTCGGGCCAGTACGCGAAGGTCATCGTCAAGGTCGAGCCGCTGCCGCTCGACGCCGACGGCCCCACGTACGAGTTCGTCAACGCCGTGACCGGTGGCCGGGTTCCCAAGGAGTTCATCCCCTCGGTGGACGCGGGTGCGCAGGACTCCCTCCAGTACGGCGTTCTCGCCGGCTACCCGCTGGTGGGCGTCAAGTTCACGCTGCTGGACGGTCAGTACCACGAGGTCGACTCGTCCGAGATGGCGTTCAAGATCGCCGGCTCCATGGCAATGAAGGAAGCGGCCCGCAAGGCCGATCCCGCGCTGCTCGAGCCGATGATGTCCGTCGAGGTCACCACCCCTGAGGACAACATGGGTGACGTCATCGGCGACCTCAACTCCCGTCGTGGCATGATCCAGTCGATGGAGGAGCGTCACGGCGCCCGCGTCGTCAAGGCTCTGGTGCCGCTCTCGGAGATGTTCGGCTACGTCGGCGACCTGCGGTCGAAGACTGCGGGCCGGGCTAGCTACAGCATGCAGTTCGACTCCTACGCCGAGGTTCCCGCGAACGTGGCGAAGGAGATCATCGCTAAGGCCACCGGCGCCTGACGCGTTGAGGCACGTGCGGTCCGTCGAGGACCGCACGTGCACGAGCAGTCGACAGAGTCCTGAGCGCCTTATCGGCGTGCCGGGCGAAAAGTAATGATCAGTCCACAGGAGGACACCAGTGGCGAAGGCGAAGTTCGAGCGGACTAAGCCGCACGTCAACATCGGCACCATTGGTCACATCGACCACGGTAAGACGACGCTGACTGCGGCCATCACCAAGGTCCTGCACGACGAGTTCCCCGAGCTGAACCCGTACACCCCGTTCGACGAGATCGACAAGGCGCCGGAGGAGAAGGCTCGTGGTATCACGATCTCCATCGCGCACGTCGAGTACCAGACCGCGGCGCGTCACTACGCGCACGTGGACTGCCCCGGCCACGCCGACTACATCAAGAACATGATCACCGGTGCCGCCCAGATGGACGGCGCGATCCTGGTCGTGGCCGCCACCGACGGCCCGATGCCGCAGACCAAGGAGCACGTCCTCCTGGCCCGCCAGGTCGGCGTTCCGTACATCGTCGTCGCCCTGAACAAGAGCGACATGGTCGAGGACGAGGAGCTCCTGGAGCTCGTCGAGCTCGAGGTCCGCGAGCTGCTGAGCACCTACGAGTTCCCGGGCGACGACCTGCCGGTCGTGCGCGTGTCGGCGCTCAAGGCGCTCGAGGGCGACCCGGAGTGGACCGGCAAGCTCATGGAGCTGATGAACGCGGTCGACACCGCGATCCCGCAGCCCGAGCGTGAGACCGAGAAGCCGTTCCTCATGCCGATCGAGGACGTCTTCACGATCACCGGTCGTGGCACCGTGGTGACCGGTCGCGCCGAGCGCGGCATCCTCAAGCCGAACGAGGAGGTCGAGATCGTCGGTATCCGCGAGAAGTCGACCAAGACCGTTTGCACCGGCATCGAGATGTTCCGCAAGCTGCTCGACGAGGCCCGCGCGGGTGAGAACGTCGGTCTGCTGCTCCGCGGCATCAAGCGCGAGGACGTCGAGCGCGGCATGGTCGTCGTGAAGCCGGGCACCACGACTCCGCACACGGAGTTCGAGGGCCAGGTCTACATCCTCTCGAAGGAGGAGGGTGGCCGGCACACCCCGTTCTTCCAGAACTACCGGCCGCAGTTCTACTTCCGTACCACGGACGTCACCGGCGTCGTCACGCTGCCCGAGGGCACCGAGATGGTCATGCCGGGCGACTCCACCTCGATGGCCGTGAAGCTGATCCAGCCGATCGCCATGGAGCAGGGCCTGAAGTTCGCGATCCGTGAGGGTGGCCGCACCGTCGGCGCCGGCACGGTCACGAAGATCATCAAGTGATTTTGAGGGGTGTTCACTTCGGTGAACACCCCTCGTTGGTGACCCCGATTAGCAATGCTGGAGTTAATCCGGCATACTAGTCAGGTTGCGTCCGCGCGGGGTGGGTAGTCGAGCTGGTCACTTTGACTTGATCAACTGCCCACCCTCGCCGGGTGTCCGGGTGTGTTTCTTTGCCGCCCGGCGCCCCAGATCCCCGCGATCGCGTCCGCCCCGACAGGGGGCGGAGGCCGGAAGCTGAGTGCCCAGCACTCTGTGACGAGGCGCGACACGCCCGACCGCGGGGGTCGGACAACGCAGGATCAACGGTCCTGCGGGCATGTGGAGGCCACCGCTTCCGCACGTAGCGGCATCGAGAGAAGGAAACAGAAGCCACCATGGCGGGACAGAAGATCCGCATCCGGCTCAAGGCCTATGACCACGAGGTCGTCGACTCCTCGGCGCGGAAGATCGTCGAGACGGTGACGCGTACCGGGGCGCAGGTCGCGGGCCCGGTGCCGCTGCCCACGGAGATCAACCGTTTCTGCGTGATCCGTTCGCCGCACAAGTACAAGGACTCGCGCGAGCACTTCGAGATGCGCACGCACAAGCGTCTGATCGACATCATCGACCCGACCCCGAAGACGGTCGACTCGCTCATGCGCCTCGACCTGCCGGCTGGCGTCGACATCGAGATCAAGCTGTAGGGATCCGGACAAATGGACAGGCAAGTGAAGGGGATCCTGGGCGCCAAGCTCGGCATGACCCAGGTCTGGGACAACAACAAGGTCGTCCCGGTAACCGTGGTGCAGGCCGGCCCGTGCGTCGTGACCCAGGTCCGCACCTCTGAGAAGGACGGCTACTCGGCTGTCCAGCTGGCGTACGGCGCGATTGACCCCCGCAAGGTCAACAAGCCGGAGAGCGGCCACTACGCGAAGGCCGGTGTGTCGCCGCGGCGTCACCTCGTCGAGCTTCGCACCGTCGACGCGAGCGAGTACGAGCTCGGCCAGGAGGTCACCGTCGACGCGTTCGCCGTCGGCCAGCCGATCGACGTGACCGGCAAGACCAAGGGCAAGGGCTACGCCGGTGTCATGAAGCGGCACGGCTTCCACGGTCTGCGCGCCAGCCACGGTGTCGAGCGCAAGCACCGCTCGCCGGGCTCGATCGGCGCCTGCGCCACCCCGGGTCGCGTCTTCAAGGGCGTCCGGATGGCCGGCCGGATGGGTAGCAAGCGCTACACCGTGCAGAACCTGACGATCCAGGCGGTCGACGCCGAGCGCAACCTGATCCTGGTGAAGGGCGCTGTGCCCGGTCCCAAGGGTGCGCTGATCCTGGTCCGTAGCGCGGCCAAGAAGGGCGGTGCCAAGTGAGTTCGGTCGACATCATCAACGCCGAGGGCGCCAAGGCCGGCTCGGTCGACCTGCCCGCGAGCGTCTTCGACGCGCAGGCGAACATCCCGCTGATGCACCAGGTCGTCGTGGCCCAGCTGGCCGCGGCCCGGCAGGGTACGCACAAGGCGAAGACCCGCGGCGAGGTCGCCGGCGGCGGCAAGAAGCCGTACAAGCAGAAGGGCACCGGTCGCGCCCGTCAGGGCTCGATCCGCGCGCCGCAGTTCACCGGTGGTGGCGTCGTGCACGGCCCGGTGCCGCGCGACTACAGCCAGCGGACCCCCAAGAAGATGAAGGCGGCCGCGCTCCGTGGCGCCCTCTCCGACCGGGCCCGTGACGGCCGCGTGTTCGTCGTCGAGTCCTTCGTCACCGGCGAGACGCCGTCGACCAAGGCCGCCGTCGCCACGCTGCGGAAGGTCGCGCAGACCAACAAGATCCTCGTCGTGCTGGACAGCCAGGACGAGCTGAACTGGATCTCGCTGCGCAACGAGCCGACCGTGCACCTCATCGAAGCCGGCCAGCTGAACACGTACGACGTGCTGGTCGCCGACGAGGTCGTCTTCACCAAGGTCGCGCTCGACGAGTTCCTGGGCGGGTCCGAGCAGTCCGAGGAGGGCGACAAGTGAGCACGATCGCCGACCCGCGCGACATCATCGTCGCCCCGGTGGTCTCCGAGAAGAGCTACAGCGTTCTCGACCAGAACTGGTACACGTTCCTCGTCCACCCGGACGCGAACAAGACCCAGATCAAGATCGCGATCCAGCAGATCTTCAACGTCCGCGTGCTGACGGTGAACACCGCGAACCGCGAGGGCAAGCGCAAGCGCACCCGGACCGGCTTCGGTCAGCGCAAGGCGACCAAGCGCGCGATGGTGAAGCTGGCTGACGGTGACCGTATCGAGGCCTTCGGCGGCCCGGTCAGCTAAGGGGTTTGTGAATCATGGCAATCCGTAAGTACAAGCCGACCACGCCTGGCCGCCGCGGCTCGAGCGTCGCCGACTTCGCCGAGATCACCCGGTCGACGCCGGAGAAGTCTCTGCTGGTCCCGCTGCCCAAGAAGGGTGGTCGCAACGTCCACGGCCGCATCACCACGCGGCACCAGGGCGGTGGCCACAAGCGGCAGTACCGGCTGATCGACTTCAAGCGGAACGACAAGGACGGCGTGCCGGCCAAGGTCGCTCACATCGAGTACGACCCGAACCGCACCTCGCGCATCGCGCTGCTGCACTACGCCGACGGCGAGAAGCGCTACATCCTGGCTCCGAAGGACCTGAAGCAGGGCGACCGGGTCGAGTCGGGTGTCGGCGCGGACATTAAGCCGGGCAACAACCTGCCGCTGCGCAACATCCCGGTCGGTACGACGATCCACGGCGTGGAGCTTCGTCCCGGCGGTGGCGCCAAGCTGGCCCGTTCGGCCGGCGTGGGCATCCAGCTGCTCGGTCGTGAGGGCGCGTACGCCACGCTGCGTATGCCCTCCGGCGAGATCCGTCGCGTCGACGTGCGCTGCCGCGCCACCGTCGGCGAGATCGGCAACGCCGAGCAGTCGAACATCAACTGGGGTAAGGCCGGCCGTATGCGGTGGAAGGGCAAGCGCCCGACCGTCCGTGGTGTCGCCATGAACCCCGTCGACCACCCGCACGGTGGTGGTGAGGGTAAGACCTCCGGTGGTCGTCACCCGGTCAACCCGGCTGGTAAGCCGGAGGGCCGTACCCGCCGCAAGGGCCAGGAGAGCGACAAGCTGATCGTTCGCCGCCGCTACGCCACCCGCAAGCGCGGGTAACGGGAGTTAAAAGATGCCTCGCAGCCTGAAGAAGGGCCCGTTCGTCGACGACCACCTGCTCAAGAAGGTGGAAGTCCAGAACGAGAAGAACTCGAAGAACGTCATCAAGACCTGGTCGCGGCGTTCGACCATCATCCCGGACATGCTCGGGCACACGATCGCCGTGCACGACGGGCGCAAGCACGTCCCGGTGTTCGTCACCGAGGCGATGGTCGGGCACAAGCTCGGCGAGTTCGCTCTGACCCGCACGTTCAAGGGTCACGAGAAGGACGACCGCAAGAGCCGTCGTCGCTAAGCAGATACACGGATTAGAGGATTTAGGAGCTACAGCGATGCCAGCAAAGGGCGACGCTCCGGTGCTTCCGGGCGCGCGGGCGATTGCGCGACACGTGCGCCTCTCGCCGACCAAGGCGCGCCGGGTGGTCAACCTCGTCCGCGGTCTGCCCGCGAAGGAGGCGCTGACCGTCCTGCAGTTCGCGCCGCAGGCCGCCAGCGAGCAGGTCTACAAGGTGCTTGCCAGTGCCGTGGCGAACGCGGAGAACAACGAGCGGCTCGACCCCGACGCCCTCCTCGTGAGCGAGGCGTTCGTCGACGAGGGTCCGACGCTCAAGCGGTTCCGGCCGCGGGCGCAGGGCCGGGCGTACCGGATCCGCAAGCGCACGTGTCACATCACTATCGCGGTCGAGGCGGTCCAGACGGTCCGTCCGGCGAAGAAGGCTACGGCGAAGAAGGCCACCAAGGCCGCTGAGCCGGCTGCCGCCGAGTCCCAGAGCACGGAGGGTGCCGAGTAATGGGTCAGAAGGTTCACCCCACCGGGTTCCGCCTCGGCATCTCCACCGACTGGAAGAGCCGCTGGTTCGCGGACAAGCTCTACAAGGACTACATCGGCGAGGACGTCAAGATCCGCCGGATGATGTCCAAGGGTCTTGAGCGCGCCGGCATCTCCAAGGTGGACATCGAGCGGACCCGCGACCGGGTTCGGGTCGACATCCACACCGCCCGGCCGGGCATCGTCATCGGCCGTAAGGGCGCGGAGGCCGACCGGATCCGCGGCGAGCTCGAGAAGCTCACCGGCAAGCAGGTCCAGCTGAACATCCTCGAGGTGAAGAGCCCGGAGTCGGACGCTCAGCTGGTGGCGCAGGGCGTCGCCGAGCAGCTGTCCTCCCGGGTCAGCTTCCGCCGGGCGATGCGCAAGGCCATGCAGTCCGCCATGAAGAACCCGATCTGCAAGGGCATCCGGGTGCAGGTCTCCGGCCGCCTCGGCGGCGCGGAGATGAGCCGCACGGAGTTCTACCGTGAGGGTCGCGTTCCGCTGCACACGCTGCGGGCGAACATCGAGTACGGCTTCTTCGAGGCCCGTACCACGTTCGGCCGGATCGGCGTGAAGGTCTGGATCTACAAGGGCGACGCCGTTCCGGGTCGCGAGGCTGTCACCGAGGCTCCCGCGCGTCCGCGCCGGGACCGGGCTGACCGTCCCGAGCGTCCGCGTCGTGGCCGTTCCGGTTCGTCCGGTACGACCGCGGGCGGCACCGAGGCCGGCCGGGCCGCCGCCCAGTCGCGCGGCGCCGACGGCGACAATGTGAACGACGCCGCGGTTGCCGCGGCTCCGGCCGTGGCCGAGACGCAGCAGGAGGGCTGACACATGCTGATGCCGCGTAAGCCCCCAAAGGGCTTCCGTAAGCCGCATCACCCGGACCGCCACGGCGCGTCCAAGGGCGGTAACCGGGTCGTCTTCGGCGAGTTCGGTATCCAGGCGCTGGAGCCCGCGTACGTGACGAACCGGCAGATCGAGTCGGCGCGTATCGCGATGACCCGTCACATCAAGCGTGGCGGTAAGGTCTGGATCTCGATCTTCCCGGACCAGGCCCTGACCAAGAAGCCTGCCGAAACCCGCATGGGTTCCGGTAAGGGTTCTCCCGAGTGGTGGGTGGCGAACGTCAAGCCGGGACGCATCCTCTTCGAGATGTCGTTCCCGAACGAGACGGTCGCGCGTGAGGCGATGCGCCGCGCGATCCACAAGCTCCCGATGAAGTGCCGCATCGTGACGCGCGAAGTGGGTGAAAGCTGATGGCAGCGGGCGTTAAGGCAGCCGAGCTCCGCGAACTCTCCGAAGAGGAGCTGGTCGCGAAGCTGCGGGAGGCCAAGGCGGAGCTGTTCAACCTTCGCGTGCAGCGCGCGACCGGCCAGCTCGACAATCACCGTCGGCTGCAGGTCGTCCGCAAGGACGTCGCGAAGATCTACACGATCATGCGTGAGCGTGAGCTGGGGCTCTCGGTTGCGCCGGATGAGGTGAGCGCATGAGTGAGAACACTGCTGCGCCGCGCGCCCAGCGCAAGGTGCGTGAGGGTCTCGTGGTCAGCGACAAGATGGACAAGACCGTCGTCGTCGAGGTCGAGGACCGCGTCAAGCACGCGCTGTACGGCAAGGTCATCCGTCGTACCCGCAAGCTGAAGGTGCACGACGAGCAGAACTCGGCGGGCACCGGCGACCGGGTTTCGATCATGGAGACCCGCCCGCTCTCCGCCACCAAGCGGTGGCGGATCGTGGAGATCCTCGAAAAGGCCAAGTGAGTACGCTGGGCCGGCTACGGCCGGCCCAGCGGACCATCGTTCCGCCAAGCTTCGGTAGGTCACCGGAGAACTGGCAGACATAGGAGACAGACGTGATCCAGCAGGAGTCGCGACTGCGCGTCGCCGACAACACGGGTGCCCGGGAGATCCTGTGCATCCGCGTACTCGGTGGCTCCGGTCGCCGTTACGCGAGCATCGGCGACGTCATCGTGGCCACGGTCAAGGACGCCATCCCCGGCGCCGGTGTGAAGAAGGGTGACGTCGTCAAGGCGGTCGTCGTCCGCACCAGCAAGGAGCGGCGTCGTCCGGACGGCTCGTACATCCGCTTCGACGAGAACGCCGCCGTCATCATCAAGGACGGCGGGGACCCCCGCGGTACCCGCATCTTCGGCCCGGTCGGCCGCGAGCTGCGCGACAAGCGGTTCATGAAGATCATCAGCCTGGCGCCGGAGGTGCTCTGACCGTGAAGATCAAGAAGGGCGACACGGTCGTCGTCATCGCCGGCAAGGACAAGGGTGCCAAGGGCAAGGTCATTGCGGCCTTCCCGCGGCAGGACAAGGTCCTGGTCGAGGGCGTCAATCGCGTCAAGAAGCACGAACGCATCCGCACCACCCAGCGTGGTTCGAAGACCGGTGGCATCGTCACGCAGGAAGCCGCGATCCACATCTCGAACGTGCAGATCCTGGACGACCAGGGTAAGCCGACCCGGATCGGTTACCGGATCGACGAGAACGGCACCAAGGTCCGTATCGCGCGTACGACCGGTAAGGAACTGTGATGACTGCCGCCACTGAGACGAAGACGCTGCCGCGTCTGAAGAGCAAGTACCGGGCCGAGGTTCTCCCGGCGCTGCAGGAGCAGTACAAGTACGGCAACCCCATGCAGATCCCCGGCCTGGTCAAGGTCGTCGTGAACATGGGTGTCGGCGAGGCTGCCCGCGACGCCAAGCTGATCGACGGCGCGGTGCGTGACCTGACCACCATCACCGGTCAGAAGCCGCTGGTGCGCCGGGCGACCAAGTCCATCGCGCAGTTCAAGCTCCGTGAGGGCATGCCGATCGGCGCGAAGGTCACCCTCCGCGGCGACCGGATGTGGGAGTTCCTGGACCGGCTGCTGTCCATCTCGCTGCCGCGTATCCGCGACTTCCGGGGTCTCGACGGCCGCAAGCTGGACGGGCACGGCAACTACACGTTCGGCCTGACCGAGCAGTCGGTGTTCCACGAGATCGATCAGGACAAGATCGACCGGCCGCGGGGCATGGACATCACGGTGGTCACCACCGCCACGACCGACGACGAGGGCCGGGCGCTGCTGAAGCTCCTGGGCTTCCCGTTCAAGGAGAACTGAGCATGGCTAAGAAGGCGCTGATCCTCAAGGCGGCCGCGAAGCCGAAGTTCGCCGTGCGTGCTTACACCCGCTGCCAGAAGTGCGGTCGCCCGCACTCGGTCTACCGCAAGTTCGGCCTCTGCCGCGTTTGCGTGCGGGACATGGCTCACCGTGGTGAGCTGCCCGGCGTGTCCAAGGCCTCCTGGTAACCGACTTAGTAATACCGCTTCGCCGTAGGCCCGCACCCGCGGGAACCCCGGCGAGAAAGGTTGACGAATACCCATGACGATGACGGACCCGATCGCAGACATGCTGACGCGTCTGCGCAACGCCAACCAGGCGTACCACGACAAGGTGACCATGCCGTACTCGAAGATCAAGGCGAACATCGCCGAGGTCCTCAAGGCGGAGGGTTACATCGCGTCGTGGACGTCTGAGGAGCCCGAGGAGGGCGCGGTCGGCAAGCGTCTGGTCGTTGAGCTCAAGTACGGCCAGAACCGCGAGCGCAGCCTCGCCGGCATCAAGCGCGTCTCGAAGCCCGGCCTGCGGGTTTACGCCAAGTCCGACGAGCTGCCCCGCGTGCTCGGTGGCCTCGGTGTCGCGATCATTTCGACGTCCCAGGGACTGCTGACCGACAAGCAGGCCCGCAAGCGGAGCGTTGGCGGGGAAGTCCTCGCCTTCGTCTGGTAACTGGAGACTTAGACATGTCGCGAATCGGACGTAAGTCGATCCCGGTCCCGGCCGGCGTCGACGTCACCATCACCGGCCAGACCGTCAAGGTCAAGGGCCCCAAGGGCGAGCTCTCGCACACCGTGGCCGAGCCGATCACGGTGTCCCAGGAGGGCGCCGAGCTGGTCGTCAACCGCCCGAACGACGAGCGCAAGGCCAAGGAGCTGCACGGTCTCTCGCGCACCCTGGTCGCCAACATGATCGTCGGTGTGACCGAGGGCTACAAGAAGACCCTCGAGATCAACGGCACCGGTTACCGTGTCACCGCGAAGGGCAAGGACCTGGAGTTCGCTCTGGGCTTCTCGCACCCGGTGAACATCGTGCCGCCGGCCGGCATCACCTTCTCGGTGGAGAAGCCCACCCAGTTCACTGTGGCGGGCATCGACAAGCAGCTGGTCGGCGAGGTCGCCGCCAACATCCGGAAGATCCGCCCGCCGGAGCCCTACAAGGGCAAGGGCGTCAAGTACCAGGGCGAGGTCATCCGCCGCAAGGCTGGAAAGGCAGGTAAGAAGTGACCGCCACGCTGCTCAAGCGCCGCAATGGCGGCGGTGTCGCCGCTCGGCGCGCCGTTGGCAAGGCGCGTCGGCACTTCCGGGTCCGCAAGAACGTGCGCGGCACCGCCGAGCGTCCCCGTCTGGTCGTCACCCGGTCCACGCGGAACATCACCGCGCAGATCATCGACGACCTCAAGGGTCACACGCTGGCTTCCGCCTCGACCCTCGACACCTCGATCCGGGGCACCGAGGGCGACAAGAGCGCGCAGGCCGGCAAGGTCGGCACGCTCCTCGCCGAGCGGGCCAAGGCCGCGGGTATTTCCAAGGTCGTCTTCGACCGGGGTGGCAACAAGTACGCGGGGCGTATCGCCGCGCTTGCCGACGCCGCTCGCGAAGCCGGACTCGAGTTCTAGGAGGAATTGACCAATGCCTGGTCAGCAGCGCCGTGGCGGCGGGTCCGGCGGTAACAACGAGGGTGGCGGCCGCCGCGACAACCGTCGCGAGGGCGGTCGCGGCAACGCGCCCGTCGAGAAGACCCCGCACCTCGAGCGGGTCGTCGCGATCAACCGCGTCGCCAAGGTCGTCAAGGGTGGTCGGCGCTTCAGCTTCACCGCCCTGGTGATCGTCGGCGACGGTGACGGCACCGTCGGTGTCGGTTACGGAAAGGCCAAGGAGGTGCCCGCGGCGATCGCCAAGGGCGTCGAGGAGGCCAAGAAGCACTTCTTCAAGGTCCCGCGGATCGGTGCGACCATTCCGCACCCGATCACGGGTGAGGCTGCCGCGGGTGTCGTCCTGCTCAAGCCGGCGTCCGCTGGTACCGGTGTCATCGCCGGTGGTCCGGTGCGTGCCGTGCTGGAGTGCGCGGGCATCCACGACATCCTCTCGAAGAGCCTCGGCTCCTCGAACCCGATCAACATCGTCCACGCCACGGTGGCGGCGCTGAAGGGCCTCGAGTCCCCGGAGCAGGTCGCGGCTCGCCGCAGCCTGCCGGTCGAGGACGTGGCGCCGGCCGCGATGCTGGCGGCGCGTGCGGAAGCGGCGGTGCACTGATGGCTCGCTTGAAGGTCACCCAGATCCGGTCCGAGATCGGCCGTAAGCAGAACCAGCGGGACTCCCTGCGGTCGCTCGGGCTGAAGCGGATCAACGATGTGGTGGTCAAGGAGGACCGTCCCGAGATCCGGGGCATGATCTTCGCCGTGAACCACCTCGTCACTGTCGAGGAGGTCGAGTAAATGGCGATCAAGATTCATGACCTGAAGCCGGCGCCGGGTGCCAAGACCAAGAAGACCCGTGTGGGTCGTGGTGAGGGCTCCAAGGGCAAGACCGCCGGCCGCGGTACCAAGGGCACCGGCGCCCGGAAGAACACTCCGGCGTCGTTCGAGGGTGGGCAGATGCCTATCCACATGCGCCTGCCGAAGATCAAGGGCCTGAAGAACCGCCCGCGCAACAAGGTCGTGTTCCAGGTCGTGAACCTGGACCGGCTTGCCGAGCTGTTCCCGAACGGCGGCGAGATCGGCCCGTCCGAGCTCGTCGAGGCCGGTGCGGTCCGCAAGGGCCAGCCGGTCAAGGTGCTGGGCTCCGGCGAGCTGGGCGGCGTCACGCTGACCATCTCGGCGCACGCGTTCAGCGAGTCGGCCAAGGAAAAGATCGCTGCTGCGGGTGGTTCGACCACCGAGCTGTGAGGCTTGCGGGGATGCTCGTCCGGACTGATGTTCGGCGAGCATCCCCTTGTGGCGTTTGACCAGCACTTATGTGATCGGTCGTGACGCAGCGCCGTGTGGACGGCTACCGTGGCTGACCACGGCTGGCCAAGACTGTTAGAGTCCGTTTCCAGTTAGGGACATCGGTCATCCGGACCGTTGCCCTCCCCCCGTACCGCCGACCGGCGGTCACCTCGCGCAGGAGGAAGAAGTTGCTCTCCGCTTTTACGAGTGCGTTGCGGACGCCTGACCTGCGCAAGAAGTTGTTGTTCACGGTCGCGATGATCGCCATCTACCGGCTCGGCGCCACCATGCCCAGCCCTGGCGTGTCGTACACCAACGTCAAGGCGTGCCTGAAGCTCACCGAGCAGTCGGGTAACCAGGTTCTGAACCTGTTGAACCTGTTCTCCGGCGGCGCTCTGCTCCAGCTCTCGGTCTTCGCGCTCGGCATCATGCCGTACATCACCGCGTCGATCATCCTGCAGCTGCTGACCGTGGTGATTCCGCGGCTCGAGCAGCTCCGCAAGGAGGGTCAGTCCGGTCAGGCGAAGATCACCCAGTACACCCGGTACCTGACGCTGGGCCTCGCGATCCTGCAGTCCTCGGCGTTCGTCGCCCTGGCCCGGACCGGACAGCTGTTCGGCGGCCTGTGCGACCAGGACAACCCGCAGTACCAGATCATCCCCGAGAACACCGGCATCCCGATCTGGCTGACCCTGACCGTCCTGGTGATGACGATGACCGCCGGTACCGGCGTGGTCATGTGGCTCGGCGAGCTGGTCACCGACCGCGGCGTCGGCAACGGCATGTCCGTCCTGATCTTCACCTCGATCGCGTCCCGCCTTCCCGGCGAGGGCTGGACGATCAAGCAGTCCGCCGGCACCGCCAAGTTCCTCCTGGTGATCGCGCTGGTCCTGGTGATCATCGGCCTGGTGGTCTTCATCGAGCAGGCCCAGCGGCGCATCCCGGTGCAGTACGCCAAGCGCATGATCGGCCGGCGGATGTACGGCGGCACCTCCACCTACATCCCGCTGAAGGTGAACCAGGCGGGTGTCGTCCCGGTCATCTTCGCCTCGTCGCTGCTCTACCTGCCGCAGCTGTACTTGCAGTTCTTCGACAAGAACAAGCTGCAGAACTACCAGATCTGGATCCAGAACTGGCTGGCCACGCCGACCAGCTGGCTCTACATCACGGTCTACTTCCTGCTGATCATCTTCTTCACGTACTTCTACGTGTCGATCACGTTCAACCCGACTGAGGTCGCGGAGAACATGAAGAAGTACGGTGGTTTCGTGCCGGGTATTCGCCCGGGCAAGCCGACCGCCGACTACCTGGACTTCATCCTCAGCCGGATCACCCTGCCGGGTGCGCTCTACCTGGGCCTGATCTCCGTCCTGCCGAACTTCTTCTTCATCTGGCTGGACCAGAAGCAGTACCAGAACTTCCCGTTCGGTGGCACCGCCGTGCTGATCATGGTGGGTGTGGGCCTGGAGACGGTGAAGCAGATCGAGAGCCAGCTCATGCAGCGGAACTACGAAGGGTTCCTCCGGTAGTGGGTACGCGGGGCCGGGGGGCTCTGGCGGCGGTTGGCGTGGCTTCTTGCGGACGAAGCGAGGCGATGTAGGTGCGGCTGGTACTGGTGGGCCCTCCGGGGGCCGGCAAGGGGACCCAGGCTGAGTTCATCGCCGCCCATCTCGCCGTACCGAAGATCTCGACCGGGGACATCTTCCGGGCCAACGTGTCGCAGGGGACCCCGCTCGGGGTCGAGGCCAAGCGATACATGGACGCCGGGCAGCTGGTGCCGGACGAGGTCACCATCAACATGGTCCGTGACCGGCTCGCCGAGCCGGACGCCGGCGACGGTTTCCTGCTGGACGGGTTCCCGCGCACGGTGCCGCAGGCGTCCGCGCTGGACAAGCTGCTGGCCGACCTGGGCACGGCGCTGGACCTGGTGATGGAGCTCGTGGTCGACGACGACGAGGTGATCCGGCGGCTCTCCGGCCGCAGGACCTGCCGGGGCTGCGGCAAGATCTGGCACGTCGAGTTCGACCCGACCAGCAAGGAGAACATCTGCGACCGGTGCGGGTCGGAGCTGTTCCAGCGGGACGACGACAAGGCCGAGACCATCGCCAACCGGCTGGTGGAGTACGCCGACAAGACCGCTCCGCTGGTCGACTACTACGGCGCGCAGGGCAAGCTGGTGGGCATCGACGCCACCGGGCCGGTCGAGGACGTGACGGTGCGCGCCATCGACGCTCTGCGGTCGTACGGGGGCTGACGTGGCACGGCAGGATTCCGGCATTCAGCTCAAGACGCCGGAGCAGATCGAGAAGATGCGGGCGGCCGGACTGGTCGTCCACGCCGCGCTGGAGGCGATGCGTGAAGCGGTCGCCCCCGGCGTCTCGACGGCCGACCTCGACGCCATCGCGGAGAAGGTGATCCGCGACCACGGGGCGATCCCGTCGTTCAAGGGCTACCACGGCTTCCCGGCCTCGATCTGCGCGTCGAACAACGAACAGGTCGTGCACGGCATCCCGAACCCGGAGCAGATCCTCGTCGAGGGCGATCTGATCTCGCTGGACTGCGGCGCCATCCTGAACGACTGGCACGGCGACTCGGCGATCACGGTGGGCGTCGGCGAGACCGACCCGGCGTTGCTGCGGATGGCCGAGGTCGCCGAGGACGCGATGTGGGCGGGGATCGCCGCCGCCGCCCGCGGCGTGGCGAACGGGCGCGGCCGGCTGACCGACATCTCGTTCAACATCGAGAAGGTCATCCGCAAGGCCGGCCGGTACGGCATCGTCGACGGCTACGGCGGGCACGGCATCGGCACCGAGATGCACCAGGAACCACACGTGCTCAACCACGGCAAGCCGGGCCGCGGCCCACGGCTGGTCCCCGGCATGGCGCTGGCCATCGAGCCGATGATCACGATGGGCTCGCCGCGGACCCTGGAGCTCTCCGACGGCTGGACCGTGGTGACCCGGGACGGCTCCCGGGCGGCGCACGTTGAGCACACCATGGCGCTGCTGGAGGACGGGGTGTGGGTGACCACCGCCCTGGACGGCGGCCGGGCCCGCCTCGGCGATCTGGTGACCGCGCGGCAGCCCTAGGGTGGCCCTAGGAGGACGAGCGTCCGCCTGGCATGCTGTGACCCATGGGACGCGAGGGGATGCGGGCCGGCGACAGTGATCGTCAGCGCGTAGCGGATCAGTTGAAGTCCGCGCTCGACGAGGGCCGGCTCGATCTGAACGAGTACGACGAGCGGGTCCAGCGGGCCTACGGCGCCCGGACCTACGCGGATCTGGACGGTCTCCTCGACGACCTGCCCGGCACGGTGCCGCCCCGGCAGTCCCAGATGCAGCCACACATCCCGGCGCAGCACCCGGCCGCCGTGCCGGTCGGCAAGGCCGAGCGCGGCCACAGCGGCCGGCACACCTTTCAGTCTGCCCTGACCGCCTTCCTGATCTGCACGTTGATCTGGGCGGTCACCTCGTTCACCTCGGGGCACGCTCAGTATTTCTGGCCCGCCTGGGTCCTGATCCCGGTGATCATCACGGGCGTCGGCGCCTTCACGGAGCGCGGCCGCCGAGGCCGCTGAGCGAGACGGCCGGTGCCGCCGACCGAGACCTGCCGAGGCCGCTGAGTGGGTCTGCCGGTGCCGCCGACCGTGGCTCGCCGAGGCCGCTGAGCGAGATGGCCGTCGCCGTGGCCGGTGGCCGGTGGCCGGTGACGGGCGCGGCCGCTAGGGCCGCTGAGCGGGCCTGTGGGAGCCGCGGAGCACGGGCGACAGAGACCGCTGATCCGGGCCTGCCGGGGCGGCTGAGACGCGCGTGACACGCCCGACCCCGGGTAACGGTGACCTCGGTTTGGCGTCCCCGAAACGTGCGCGTAGACTGGCTTGCTGGCGCGCAGCGTCCACTCCTTCATGTCCTCAGCGCTTCGAGGAACGGGGGAGCCGCGGCTGGTCCGAGCCCCCCAAGAGGCTCGGGTACGACGTTGCACAGCCTGCCCCAGAACCCGATGTCAGGTAGCGGAGGACATGCCTAAGAAAGACGGAGCCATCGAGATCGAAGGCCGAGTGATCGAGCCCCTGCCGAACGCCATGTTCCGCGTTGAGCTCGCCAATGGTCACAAGGTCCTGGCACACATCTCCGGGAAGATGCGCCAGCACTACATCCGCATCCTTCCCGAGGACAGGGTCGTCGTCGAACTGTCGCCGTACGACCTGACCCGCGGGCGAATCGTCTACCGCTACAAGTAACGGGTCGCGGGGTTTTATGTCCCGTCTGACTGAGAGTTAAGGCAAACCGTGAAGGTCAAGCCGAGCGTCAAGCGGATCTGCAACAACTGCCGGATCATCCGGCGGCACGGCCGGGTCATGGTCATCTGCTCCACCGACCCGCGCCACAAGCAGCGTCAGGGCTGAGTAGACCCGCGCAAGATCCGCACCACTGAATAAGCCCGTCCCAGTCGTCGCGAGGCGGCTGTACCCCCGGTCGGAGGCCGGGGCCCGCCCGGGCAGGCGGGAGGGGACGGGCACAGACCTCCGCGACAAAAACGAGGAGTACGCCCACTAATGGCACGTCTCGTCGGCGTCGATCTTCCCCGCGAAAAGCGGATGGAGATCGCGCTCACCTACATCTTCGGGATCGGGCGCACCCGGTCCGTCGAAGCACTGAACGCTACGGCGATCGACCTGAACAAGCGCGCCAAGGACCTCACTGAGGAGGAGCTGCTCAAGCTCCGCGAATACATTGAGGCCAACTTCAAGGTTGAGGGCGACCTGCGCCGCGAGGTCGCCGCGGACATCCGCCGCAAGGTTGAGATCGGCTGCTACGCCGGCATCCGCCACCGCAAGGGCCTGCCCGTGCGGGGTCAGCGGACCCGGACCAACGCTCGTACCCGTAAGGGCCCGAAGCGCACGGTCGCCGGTAAGAAGAAGCCCGGTCGGAAGTAATAGGAGCGCACTGACTTATGCCACCGAAGGCACGCGCAGGGGCCGCAGTCAAGAAGGTCCGGCGCAAGGAACGCAAGAACGTCGCCCACGGGCAGGCGCACATCAAGAGCACCTTCAACAACACCATCGTGTCGATCACCGACCCGACCGGTGCGGTCATCTCCTGGGCCTCGTCCGGCCAGGTGGGCTTCAAGGGCTCCCGCAAGTCGACTCCGTTCGCCGCGCAGCTGGCCGCCGAGGCCGCCGCTCGCCGGGCCATGGAGCACGGCATGCGCAAGGTCGACGTGTTCGTCAAGGGCCCCGGTTCCGGCCGGGAGACCGCCATCCGTTCGCTGCAGGCCGCTGGTCTCGAGGTCGGTCAGATCTCCGACGTGACCCCGCAGCCGCACAACGGTTGCCGTCCGCCGAAGCGTCGCCGGGTCTAAGGGAGATATCGAAGCAATGGCTCGTTACGTTGGTGCGGACTGCAAGCGCTGCCGCCGCGAGAAGATGAAGCTGTTCCTCAAGGGCAGCAAGTGCGACGGGCCGAAGTGCCCGTTCGAGTCGCGTCCCTTCCCGCCCGGCCAGCACGGCCGTGGCCGGACCAAGGAGACCGAGTACCTGCTCCAGCACCGCGAGAAGCAGAAGGCCCGCCGCGTCTACGGCGTGCTGGAGAAGCAGTTCCGCGGGTACTACGAGGAGGCTGTCACCAAGCCCGGCAAGACCGGTGAGGTGCTGCTGCAGATCCTCGAGTCGCGTCTGGACAACGTCGTCTACCGGGCCGGTTACGCCGCGTCCCGCGACGCCGCCCGCCAGCTGGTCAAGCACGGCCACTTCCTGGTGAACGGCGTCAAGGTCGACATCCCGTCGTACCGGGTGAAGGAGCACGACATCGTCACGCTCCGGGAGAAGTCGAAGGAGATGACCCCCTTCGTCGTCGCCCAGGCCCAGGCCGGTTCCCGGCCGGTGCCGGCGTGGCTGGAGCCCATCCCGAGCGAGATGAAGATCCTGATCCACACGCTCCCGGCCCGCGCTGTCATCGACACGCAGGTCCAGGAGCAGCTGATCGTGGAGCTTTACTCCAAGTAGCAATTTGCCCGGTGCTTCGTCATGAGGTGCCGGGCAAACCAGATGGCCATCAAATAGCGGTTGGCCTGACAGAAAGAAGAACAGCGTGCTCATCAGCCAGCGGCCGACCCTCTCGGAGGAGTCGCTCAGCGAGACCCGTTCCCGGTTCACCATCGAACCGCTGGAGCCGGGCTTCGGCTACACCCTCGGCAACTCGCTGCGGCGGACCCTGCTGTCGTCCATCCCGGGCGCGGCGGTCACCAGCATCAAGATCGACGGCGTGCTGCACGAGTTCACCACGATCCCCGGTGTCAAGGAGGACGTGGTCGAGCTGGTCATGAACGTCAAGGAACTGACCGTCAGCTCCGAGCACGACGAGCCGGTCAGCATGTACCTGCGCAAGCAGGGCCCTGGCGACGTGACCGCCGGAGACATCCAGCCGCCGGCCGGTGTCTCGGTGCACAACCCCGATCTGAAGCTGGCGACGCTGAACAGCAAGGGCCGGCTCGACATGGAGCTGACCGTGGAGCGTGGCCGTGGCTACGTCACCGCGGCGCAGAACAAGAGCGCGGGCGCGGAGATCGGCCGGATCCCGGTCGACTCGATCTACTCGCCGGTGCTCAAGGTGACCTACCGTGTCGAGGCGACCCGTGTCGAGCAGCGCACCGACTTCGACCGTCTGATCATCGACGTCGAGTCGAAGGCGTCCATCTCGCCGCGGACCGCGCTGGCCTCGGCCGGCTCGACCCTGGTCGAGCTGTTCGGCCTGTGCCGGGAGCTGGACGAGACCGCCGAGGGCATCGACATCGGCCCGTCGCCGCAGGACGCGCAGCTCGCTGCCGACCTGGCTCTCCCGATCGAGGAGCTGGACCTCACCGTCCGGTCGTACAACTGCCTCAAGCGCGAGGGCATCAACTCGGTGGGC
The DNA here is from genome assembly GCF_030252345.1 of Actinoplanes oblitus. Taxonomy (NCBI): domain Bacteria; kingdom Bacillati; phylum Actinomycetota; class Actinomycetes; order Micromonosporales; family Micromonosporaceae; genus Actinoplanes; species Actinoplanes oblitus. The sequence continues at coordinate 702,730 of NZ_CP126980.1, forward strand.
GAATTGATAGGGCGTACCGAGGCCGACCTTCTGGACATCCGGAACTTCGGCCAGAAGTCCATCGACGAGGTCAAGATGAAGCTCGCCGGAATGGGCCTGGGCCTCAAGGACAGCGCGCCGTCCTTCGACCCGGCGCACGTCGTGGACTCGTTCGGCGACGTGGACTACGACACCGACGATTACCGCGAGACCGAGCAGCTCTAAGCTCTCGGCCCTGCGCATCTTTTCAAGGAGCATCTGAAATGCCCACGCCCACGAAGGGTGCCCGCCTCGGCGGCAGCCCGGCACACGAGAAGCTCATCATGGCGAACCTGGCCACCGAGCTCTTCCGGCACGGGAAGATCAAGACCACCGAGACCAAGGCGAAGCGGCTGCGCCCGCTGGCTGAGCAGCTCATCACGAAGGCCAAGCGGGGCGACCTGCACGCCCGTCGCCGGGTGCTGGCCACCGTGAAGGACAAGGACGTCGTGTACGCCCTGTTCGAGCAGATCGCTCCGCGGTACACCGGTCGCCCCGGTGGCTACACCCGGATCACCAAGACCGGCCCGCGCAAGGGCGACGCCGCTCCGATGGCGATCATCGAGCTGGTCGAGGAGGCTCCGGTCGCGGCCACCACCGCGCCGGCCGCCAAGTCCGCCGCTCGCAAGGCCACCGCGCAGCAGGACAAGGTCGAGGCTCTGGCCCCGGAGGAGACGGTTCCGGCCGTCGCCGACGACCAGGACGCCGAGCCTCCGGTCAACGCCTCCGGCGACAAGGGCGCCGAGGGCCCCGGTGACCAGGCCGAGGGCGACGACACCGCCAAGGCCTGACATCGCTTCGAAGTGAGGCCCGGCATCCGTTCAGGGTGCCGGGCCTTTCGGTTTCACCACCACACCATTTCGGTACGGCCTGAGCACAGTCCCGTGGCAGCGGCGACGCGAGGCGGGTCGTGTTCCAGGCCGAGGAGCGCGCTGCGGCATGACGGAAACCATCCGCCTACGACTGGACGTCTCGTACGACGGCCGGGACTTCTCCGGCTGGGCGGCGCAGCCTGGACGCCGTACCGTAGCCGGGGTTCTGGTCGAGGCCTTGCACCGCGTCCTCGGCGCCTCGGGCGCGGACTGGCCGCTGGGCCTGACGGTGGCCGGTCGGACCGACGCCGGGGTGCACGCCACCGGCCAGGTGTGCCACATCGAGTTGCCCGCCGAGCGCTACGCGGAGCTGGCCGGCTCGCTGCCGCGCCGGCTGAGCGCGCTGATGCCGCCGGATGCCCGGGTCAAGGGCGTGCTGCCGGTGCCGGACAGCTTCGACGCCCGGTTCTCGGCCACCTTCCGCCGCTACGAGTACCGGGTCTGTGACGACGGCTGGGGACCGGAGCCGCTGCGGCGTTACGACACCCTCGGCTGGCCGCGTCCGCTCGACCTGGACCGGCTCAACGCCGCCGCCGCCGGGCTGCTCGGCGAGCACGACTTCGCGGCGTTCTGCAAGCGCAAGGAGCACGCCACCACGATCCGCGCGATCAACCGGTTGGACTGGCGCCGGGACGCGGACCGTACGCTGGTCGCCACCGTGCAGGCCGACGCCTTCTGCCAGGCCATGGTCCGCAGCCTGGTCGGTGCGATGCTCGCCGTGGGCGAGGGCCGCCGCGAGCCGGACTGGCCGGCCAAGCTGCTCACCCTGCGGGAACGCTCCAGCGAGGTGACTGTCGCTCCGGCGCACGGCCTGACGCTGGTCGCTGTCGGCTACCCGGCCGAGGCCGAATACGCGGCCCGCGCCGACGCCACCCGCCGCCTGCGCGCCTGACGTCCACACGGTCCCGTCCGGCGGTGACGCCGCCCGCTCCCACCACCCGGCTGGTCGTGGGGGTTCTGTGCGGGGCGGGGATGCCACCGTGAGTGCCAGCCCGGGGGTCTCGGCTGGTTGTGGGGGTTCTGTGCGGGGCGGGGATGCCACCGTGAGTGCCAGCCCGGGAAGGGTGGGAGCGCTGCTCAGCCGTGGCGCGCGAGGACCTCGTCACTGAGATACGAGTCGAGCAGGTGAGCCGTGATCTGCGCCAGCCGCGGGTCCTCGCCGAGCGCGGGTGCGCCGCCCGCCTCGGTGATCGCGCAGTAGATCAGGTAGTGACCGCGGGCCCGCCAGCCGATCGGGGTGCCCGCGGCGGTCGGGCTGCCGGACATCGAGGTGAAACCGCCGTCGCCGGTCTCCACCAGGGCGCGGACCCGGTCGGCGACGGCCGCGGCGCTCTGCGCGTCGGCCAGGTCCAGGATGCCGGCGGTGACCTGGTAGGCCCCGTCCGGGACGGTGAGGCTGGCACGGACGGCCTGGCTGCAGCCGTACCCGGAAAGCGCGGACCGCAAGTCGCCGGTGACCGCGAGCGTGCAGTCGGTCTCGGCCACCGCCCGGTCCACCTGATAGCCGGCGGCGCCGGCCGGAAAGGCCTCCGGGACGGTCAGCGGCACCCGGCCGGTGGGGGCGGCCGGGTCCTGGTGGTCGTCGGCCACGATCAGGAAGCCGAGGGTGAGGAAGATGCCCAGCACGATCATGGCGGCCAGGCCGCGGGTGAGTAGTTGGATGGCCGGATACGGCTCACGCCAGGCGTGCCGTCGCGGCGGGGCCTGAGTTCGGGGGTGCTGGCGGTGCTGGCCGGCGCTGGGCCGGGGGAGGCTCCGGACCAGGAACATCAGGTCGAGTGCCGGGGTGGCGCGGTGGGCGGAGCGGTTCGGGGTGGCGTACCGCATGGGTGTCAACGTAGGAGGGCACGTCGATCTATGAACGCACAGCGTGTCCGGCACCCGGTCGCCCGGGCGGCGTTGTTACGCGGGAGACTGAGCGGGTGACCGCCGAGCATTACTTCAGCACCGACCCGGACGCCCCGATGCGCCGGGGTGAGATCGAGTTCAGCGTGGCCGGCCGGGACTACCGGCTCGCCGTCGCCTCCGGGGTGTTCTCCGCCGGCCGGCTCGACCCGGGCACCGCGGTGCTGCTGCGCAAGGCCGGCCTGCCGACCGGTGACACCGGGGGTGCGCTGCTCGACCTCGGCTGCGGTTACGGCCCGATCACCTGCGTGCTGGCCACCGAGGCGCCAGGGGCGACCGTCCACGCGATCGACGTGAACTCCCGCGCTCGCGAGCTGACCGCCGAGAACGCCGCGAGTCTCGGGCTGGCCGACCGGGTCCGGGTGAGTTCGCCGGAGGACGTCCCGGCCGATGTCACCTTCACCCAGATCTGGAGCAACCCGCCCACCCACGTCGGCAAGGCCGAGCTGCACGCGCTGATGGAGCGCTGGCTGCCCCGGCTCGCCCCGGCTGGCGTGGCCTGGCTGGTGATCAACCGGAACCTGGGCGGTGACTCCCTGCACACCTGGCTCGTCGCGAAGGGTTGGCAGGTCGAGCGGATCGCCAGCCAGCGAGGTTTTCGGGTGCTCAAGGTGACCGGAAAACCGGCTGCCATCTGAGACCTCGACCCGGCAGGATGCCGGACATGGGTTACGTGGATGTCGCCGGCGTCGGTTTCGTGCTGCCCGACGGGCGGGAGCTCTTCACCGACGTGTCGTTCCGGGTCGGCGAGGGCGCCAAGGTCGCCCTGGTCGGGCCGAACGGGGCGGGCAAGACCACCCTGCTGCGGACGGTGGCCGGGGACATCCCGGCGCAGAGCGGGACTGTCGCGCGCTCCGGCGGGCTCGGTGTGATGCGCCAGTTCATCGGCATGATCGGCGACGACCGGACGCTGGAGGACCTGGCCCTGTCGCTGGTCGCGCCGCCGCTGCGCGAGGCCGGGCTGGCATTGCGGCTCGCGACGGAGCGGCTGGACGACACCGAGAAGAGCCAGATCGCGTACGCGAACGCGCTGGCCACCTGGGGCGAGGTCGGCGGATACGACGCCGAGGTGCTCTTCGACACGGTCGCCGTCGCGATCTTGGGCAAGCCGTGGGACGAGGCTCGCAGCCGGATCGTCCGGACCCTCTCCGGCGGCGAGCAGAAACGCTTCGCCCTCGACCTGCTGCTGCGCGGCGGCGACGAGGTGCTGCTGCTCGACGAGCCGGACAACTTCCTCGACGTGCCCGCCAAACGCTGGCTGGAGCAGCGGATCCGCGAGTCGAACAAGTCGGTGCTCTACATCTCGCACGACCGGGAGCTGCTGGCGCAGACCGCTGACCGGGTGGTCGCCGTCGAGGGCGGTGGCGCGTGGACGCATCCGGGCGGGTTCGCCTCCTGGCACGAGGCCCGGTCGAACCGGCACGAGCGGATGGAGGAGCTGCGCCGCCGCTGGGACGAGGAGCACGAGAAACTCCGCGAGCTGGTCTTCACGCTGAAGAACAAGGCGGCCTTCAACGACGGGCTGGCCTCGCGCTACCAGGCCGCGCAGACCCGGCTGCGCAAGTTCGAGGAGGCCGGCCCGCCGCCGCTGCCGCCCAAGGACCAGTCGGTGCGGATGAACCTGCGCGGCGGCCGTACCGGCAAGCGCTCGGTGATCTGCGAGAACCTGGAGCTGGAGGACCTGACGTTCCCGTTCGACCTGGAGATCTGGTACGGCGACCGGGTCGCCGTCCTGGGCGCCAACGGCACCGGCAAGTCGCACTTCCTGCGCCTGCTCGCGGCCGGCGGCAGCGAACCCGACCTGGAGCACCAGCCGGTCGACGGGGCACCGCTCACGCCGGTGCGGCACCACGGTGTCGCACGTCTCGGCGCGCGGGTGCGGCCCGGCCACTTCTCGCAGACCCACGACCGCCCCGAGCTGGTGGACAAGACGCTCGTCGAGATCCTCTGGCGGGGTGACGAGCACCGCTCCGGGATGGACCGCGCCGGCTCGATGAAACACCTGAGCCGGTACGAGCTCTCGGCGCAGGGCGACCAGCGGTTCGGCACCCTCTCCGGCGGTCAGCAGGCGCGGTTCCTGGTGCTGCTGCTGGAGCTGTCCGGGGCGACGCTGCTGCTGCTCGACGAGCCGACCGACAACCTCGACCTGGCCTCGGCGGAGGCGCTGGAGGAGGGATTGAAGGGCTTCGAGGGCACCGTGATAGCCGTCACCCACGACCGCTGGTTCACCAGGTCCTTCGATCGTTTCGTGCTGTTCAGGAGCGACAACGAGGTGGTCGAGGTCCCCGAACCGGTCTGGGACGTTCGCTAGCTTTTTTGGTGACGGACCGGTTAGGGTCCGGTTACTACAACCCACGGGAGTCCGGGCACCGGGCTGAGAGGGGGGCTGATGCGGCCCCCGACCGTCGAACCTGATCCGGGTCATGCCGGCGCAGGGAGGAGCGCGTCATGGACGCATTGTCGTTCCCCAGACTGCACGTCATCACCGACGACCTCGACGTCGTGCGCGGGGTGGCGCAACCCGGCGTGGCGGTGCAGATCAGAATCAAGAGCAACGACCGTTTCGCGTACGCGGTAACCGTCGAAGCCGTCCAGATCTGCCGGGCAGCCGGAGCGATGTGCCTGGTCAACGACCGGATCGGGGTCGCTCTCGCGGCCGGTGCCGACGGCGTGCACGTGGGCGCCGACGACCTGCCCGTCCACGCCGCCCGCCGGGTCCTCGGGCCGGACGCCGTCGTCGGGGCCACCTGCCGCACCCCGGAGGCGGCTCGCGCCGCGGTCGCCGAGGGCGCCTCCTACCTGGGAGTCGGCCCGGCCTTCGCGACGTCCACGAAGGACGGACTCCCGCCACCGCTCGGACCGGACCGGGTGGCGGAGGTCGCCGCCGCGGTGCCCGGCACCCCGGTGCTGGCGATCGGCGGCATCACCCTGGAACGGGCGCCGCTGCTGAAGACCCACGGGATCGCCGCCGTCGCCGCGTTCACCGCCGACCCGCGGGGCTCGGCCGCCGCGTTCCTCGAGGTCCTGGCATGAGAGCCGCGGTCGTCGGCGGCGGGATCATCGGGCTGAGCATCGCGGCCGAGCTGCTGCGGCGCGGTGCGGACGTCACCGTCTACGACCCGGCGCCGGAGGGCACCGAGGGCGCCTGGCACGTCGCGGCCGGGATGCTGGCACCGGCCGGCGAGTCGGTCTTCGAGTTCCCCCAGCTGGAACGGCTGCTGGCGGCGTCGAACGAGCTGTGGCCGGCGTTCGCCGCGTCGCTCGGTGACGTCGGCTACGACGACGCCGGGACGCTCGGGGTGGCGCTGACCGCTGATGACGTGACCGAGATGGCGCGCGAGTGGAAGCACCAGGGGTTGTCGCCGCTCACCGGCTCGCAGCTCCGGGAGCTCGCCCCCTCGCTCTCGCCCCGAGTGCGGGCCGGTGTCTTCGCGCCGACCGAGCGGCAGGTGGATCCGCGCCGGGTGGTGCGGGCGCTGCGCGGGATGCTCGGCGGGCGTACCGTAAATCGGTTTGTCTCCGACGTGTCCGAAGTGGAAGCCGACGTCGTGGTGGTCGCGGCCGGCTGCGGCACGGCAGGGCTCACCGGGCTGCCGATCCGGCCGGTGAAAGGCCAGGTGCTGCGCCTGCGAGGCGAGCCGGGACTGCTCCGGCACGTGATCGACGGGGCCGCCGACGGCCGGCACGTCTACCTGGTCCCGCGCGCCGACGGTGAGGTCGTGGTCGGCGCCACCCAGGAGGAACGCACCGACAGCACGCCCACCGCCGGCGGCGTCCACGATCTGTTGCGCGCCGCCCTGGACCTGGTACCCGGCCTGGCCGAGCACGAGCTCGCCGAGGTCACCGTCGGGCACCGCCCCGGCACCCCGGACAACGCGCCGGTCCTCGGCACTCTCCGCGACAACGTGGTCGTCGCCGCCGGGCACCACCGCAACGGCATCCTGCTCGCACCGATCACCGCGAGGCTGATCGCCGACCTGGTGCTCACCGGCAAGACCGATCCGATCATCGACGACTTCACCCCCGGGAGGTTCGGATGCGCCTGACCGTCAACGGCCGGCACCAGACCCGGCCCGAGTCCTGCTCGGTCGCCGTACTGGTAGCGGAGATCACCGACGCGCACCGCGGTGTCGCGGTCGCCGTCAACGGCTCGGTAGTCCCACGATCCACCTGGGCACAGGTCGACCTCGCCGACGGCGACGCGGTCGAGGTGCTCACCGCGGCGCAGGGCGGCTGACCATGGACCTGTTGCCGGAGAACGGACTCATCCTCGGCACCGGCGGCGCGAACAGCCTCGCCGCGCTGGAGGAGGCGATCGTCGCGTCGGAGACCGACCTGGTCACTGTGGCGCTCCGCCGGGTCGAGGCGGCCGGTCCCGGGCTGCTGCCGATGCTGGAGCGGCTCAAGGTGCGGATCCTGCCGAACACGGCCGGCTGCTACACCGCCGGCGACGCGATCAAGACGGCCAAGATGGCCCGGGAGGCGTTCGAGACCGACCTGATCAAGCTGGAGGTGATCGGCGACGAGCGGACCCTGCTGCCGGACGGCGTCGAGCTGCTGAAGGCGGCGGAGGCGCTGGTCGTCGACGGCTTCACGGTCCTGCCGTACACCACCGACGACCCGATCCTGGCCCGCCGGCTGGCCGACGCGGGCTGCGCCGCGGTGATGCCGGCCGGCTCGCCCATCGGTTCCGGGCTGGGCATCTCCAACCCGCACCACATCGAACTGATCCGGCAGAGCGTCGACGTGCCGGTGGTCCTCGACGCCGGGATCGGCACCGCCTCGGACGCCGCGCTCGCCATGGAACTGGGCTGCGACGCGGTGCTGGTGGCCAGCGCGATCACCCGGGCCGACGACCCCACCACGATGGCGGTGGCGATGCGGCACGCGGTGGCGGCCGGGCGGCTGGCCCGGCAGGCCGGACGGATCCCACGCCGCTTCCACGCGGTGGCGTCCACACCGGACGACGGGATCCCGGTGTGGTGACGCCGGGCGGGCTCGTCGTGCTCACCGACCGGCGGTCCACCGCCGGGCCGCTGGTGGAGACGATCGCCGCGGCGGTACGCGGTGGTGCCGCCTGGGTAGTGCTCCGCGAACGTGATCTGCCGCCCGAGCAGCGCGCCGAGCTGGCGGCCCAACTGCGCGCTGTGGTGCCCGCCGGGCGACTGATCGTGGCCGGCCCCGACCCGCTCGGCGGCGCGGCGGTGCACCTGGCCGCGGCCGACCCGGTCCCGGCCGGCGTGCCCCTGGTCGGCCGCTCCTGGCACGGCATCGAGCCGCTGTCCGAGGTGGACTATGTGACGCTCTCGCCGATCTACCCGACGGCGACCAAGCCGGGATACGGTCCCGCGCTCGGGGCCGAGCACGCGGCGGCGCTGGCCGGCGCCGTGCCGTGGCTCGCGCTCGGCGGGGTGGACTCGGCGGCCCGGGCCGCCGAGTGCGCGGCCGCCGGTGCGGCGGGGATCGCGGTGCTGGGGGCGATCATGCGGGCGGCGAACCCGGAGCGGGTCGCCCGGACGCTGGCCGGTGCCTTCGCGGCGGCGTGTCACGCAGCCGCGGGTCGCAGCCAAGCGGGGTCGGCTGGTGGTCGTGGTGGTGTCGTGGGGCCGGATGCGACGCTCAGTGCCAGCCGGGTTTCGTTGGCTGGTGGTCGTGGTGGTGTCGTGGGGCCGGATGCGACTCTCAGTGCCAGCCGGGTTTCGTTGGCTGGTGGTCGTGGTGGTGTCGTGGGGCCGGATGCGACTCTCAGTGCCAGCCGGGTTTCGTTGGCTGGTGGTCGTGGTGGTGTCGTGGGGCCGGATGCGACGCTCAGTGCCAGCCGGGTTTCGTTGGCTGGTGGTCGTGGTGGTGTCGTGGGGCCGGATGCGACTCTCAGTGCCAGCCGGGTTTCGTTGGCTGGTGGTCGTGGTGGTGTCGTGGGGCCGGATGCGACGCTCAGTGCCAGCCGGGTTTCGTTGGCTGGTGGTCGTGGTGGTGTCGTGGGGCCGGATGCGACTCTCAGTGCCAGCCGGGTTTCGTCGGCTGGTGGTCGTGGTGGTGTCGAGGGGCCGGATGCGACTCTCAGTGCCAGCCGGGTGACGTCGGCTGGTGGTCGTGGTGGTGTCGAGGGGCCGGATGCGACTCTCAGTGCCAGCCGGGTGACGTCGGCTGGTGCTCATGGTGGTGTCGTGGGCCGGGATACCACCGTCAGCGCTAGCCGTGAGGTGGCGCCTTCCGTGTGCGCTGGTCAAGCAGCTCCCGGAACAGCCATTAGCGCCCGCCTCGCACGTTCGGCTGGTGCTCGTGGTGGTGTCGGGGGTGTTGATGCGACTGTGAGTGCCAGCTCGGTGAGGTGGGCTGGTGCTGATGGTGGTGTCGGGGGTGTTGATACGACTGTGAGTGCCAGCTCGGTCAGATTGGCTGGTGCTCATGGTGGTGTCGAGGGCGCTGATACGACTGTCAGTGCCAGCCCGGACCGACAAGCCGCAACCCGGACGCAGCCCCCGCCCTCCCTGGGGGGCGACCCCAAGCACCATCCTGACCCCCACCCCCAAGATCCCGCCGGCCCCCTGTGGACAACCCCGCACTGTGGACAACGGCACCACGAGGCCCCCGCATGACGCCGCCCGTAGTGCTCACCATCGCCGGCTCCGACTCCGGCGGCGGCGCCGGCGTCCAGGCCGATCTCAAAACCTTCGCCGCGCTCGGCGCCTACGGCACCTCGGTGCTCACCGCGATCACCGCGCAGAACACGCGAGGGGTGACAGCCATCCACCCGGTCCCGGCCGACATCGTCGCGGCGCAGCTGGACGCCGTGCTCAGCGACTTCCCGGTGGCCGCCGTCAAGGTCGGGATGATCGCCGACCCGGCAGTCGCCAAGGTGATCGCCGATCGCGCCGCCCGGCTGCCCCACCTCGTCGTCGACCCGGTACTGGTCGCCACGTCCGGCAGCCGGCTCGGGGAGGCTTCCACGGTTTCGGTGCTCCTGCCGTACGCCGAAGTGGTGACGCCGAACCGGGCGGAGGCCGGCGCCCTGAGCGGACATCGGGTGGAGACCACCTCGGAGATGGCCGCCGCGGCGGCCGTGCTGGCCGGACTCGGGCCGCGGGCCGTGGTGGTGACCGGCAGCGAACTGGCCGTCGACGTGCTCTGGGCCGACGGTGTGGTCACCGAGCTGCCCGGCGAGCCGGTGCCGACGGCGAACAACCACGGGTCGGGGTGCACCTTCTCCTCGGCGATCGCGGTACGGCTGGCGGCCGGTGATCCGGTCCCGGAGGCGGTCGCGGCGGCGAAGAGGTACGTGACCGGGGCGCTGCGCGGTGGCGCCTCCTGGCGGCTGGGCGCCGGGCCCGGACCGCTTGATCACTTCTGGGCTTAGTCCCACGTCGATGCTCCGGCGGGGTGGCGTGCTGCCATCCGCCGCCGGTTTTGTACCTATCTGGGAGGAAACATGAGGCGCAAGGTCTACGTGGAGGGCTCCCGTCCGGAGATCCGGGTGCCGTTCAGCGAGGTGGTGCTGACCGGCGACAACCCGCCGGTCCGGCTCTACGACACGTCCGGTCCGGGCAGTGACCCCGAGCAAGGTCTGCCGAAGCTGCGGCAGCCGTGGTGGGACGGGCGGACCCAGCTCGCCGCCGCGCGGGCCGGCGACATCACGCCGGAGATGGAGTTCGTCGCGGTCCGCGAAGGGGTCGACCCGGAAGTGGTGCGGGACGAGATCGCGGCGGGGCGCGCGGTGCTGCCGGCCAACCGCAACCACCCGGAGTCCGAACCGATGATCATCGGGTCGAAGTTCCTGGTGAAGGTCAACGCGAACATCGGCACCTCGGCGGTGACCTCGTCGGTCGCCGAGGAGGTGGAGAAACTGACCTGGGCCACCCGCTGGGGTGCGGACACCGTGATGGACCTGTCCACCGGGCCGCGGATCCACGAGACCCGGGAGGCGATCGTCCGGAACTCGCCGGTGCCGATCGGGACCGTGCCGATCTACCAGGCCCTGGAGAAGGTCAACGGCGATCCGCTCAAGCTGACCTGGGAACTGTTCCGGGAGACCGTGATCGAGCAGGCCGAGCAGGGCGTGGACTACATGACCATCCACGCCGGGGTGCTGCTCGAATACGTGCCGCTCGCCGCCGAGCGGGTCACCGGGATCGTCTCCCGCGGCGGATCGATCATGGCGGCCTGGTGTCTCGCCGAGCACCGGCAGAACTTCCTGTACGAGCACTTCCGGGAGCTGTGCGAGATCTTCCGGGAGTACGACATCACGTTCTCCCTCGGCGACGGCCTGCGCCCCGGCTCGATCGCCGACGCCAACGACGAGGCGCAGTTCGCCGAGCTGCGCACGCTGGGCGAGCTGACGCACATCGCCTGGGAGTACGACGTCCAGGTGATGGTCGAGGGCCCCGGCCACGTGCCGATGCACAAGATCAAGGAGAACGTGGACCTGCAGCAGGAGCTGTGCTCGGGTGCGCCGTTCTACACGCTCGGCCCGCTGGCCACCGACATCGCCCCGGCCTACGACCACATCACGTCGGCGATCGGCGCGGCGATGATCGGAATGTTCGGCACCGCGATGCTCTGCTACGTCACCCCGAAGGAGCACCTCGGCCTGCCCAACAAGGAGGACGTCAAGGCCGGGATGATCGCCTACAAGATCGCGGCGCACTCGGCGGACCTGGCGAAGGGCCATCCCGGCGCGCAGGCGTGGGACGACGCGCTGTCGCACGCCCGGTTCGAGTTCCGCTGGGAGGACCAGTTCGAGCTGGCCCTCGACCCGGAGACGGCCCGGGCGTACCACGACGAGACCCTGCCGGCCGCACCGGCGAAGACCGCGCACTTCTGCTCGATGTGCGGCCCGAAGTTCTGCTCCATGAAGATCAGCCACGAGCTGCGGGCAGCCGGGATGAAGGCCAAGTCCTCGGAGTTCGTGGACGCCGGCGGCCGGGTCTACCTGCCGGTCACCTCGGCCTAGTCGTCCCGGGGCTGCTTGTCGCGCGGCAAGAAGTCGAAGACCGGGTCACGCGGGGCGCTGCGTGCCAGCCGCTCCTTGCGGGCCCGGTCGGCGGCGGCCTGGTCCTGCTCGGCCTTGCGAGCGATGGACTCCTCCAGGACCTTGTTGCGGTCGGCCAGCTCTTCGGCGGCCTTGCGTTCCGCCGCCGCGCTCTCGCCGTCGGCTGCGGCGGCCGACGGCTCGGCCTCGGTCTTCGGGGCCTCGGTCTTCGGGATCTCGGTCTTCGGGATCTCGGTCTTCGGGGCGGCGGCCTTGCGGGCGCGCGGTTTGCGGGGAGCCGCACGCTTCCGGGGAGCGGCTTTCTCCGGTGCGGCACCGCTGCCCGCCGCCGGGTCGTCCGCCGGCCCGGTCAGAGCCTCTTGGGGTACGGCTGGAGCCACCACCCCGGGTTCCGTCGCCGGCGGCCCGGCCGTCTTCCGCGCGGTCTTGGCTGCTCGCGGAGTGGTGGTCTGGCGCGCGGGCTTGGGCTTTCGCTGGGTGGTGCGGGGCGGGGCTTCCGCGACTGGGGATTCTTCGGCGGCGGGGGACTGCTCGAGCTCGGCCGGGTCCCGCGCCTCTGGTGGCGGCGCCTCTGCGGGCTTGGCCTCCTCGGACGGCGTTTCCGAGGGCTTCGCCTCCTCGGGCGGTGCTTCCAAGAGCTTGGCCTCCTCGGGCGGGGTCGCCTGGGCGGCTGGCTCTTGGCCCGCAATCTCTTGAGACGGCGTCTCTTGGGCTGCGGTCTCCCGGGAAGGCGGCTCCGGGGTGGCGGGCTCCGGGGTGGGCGGCTCTTGGGCTGCCGGTGGCGGGCTCGTCGGCTCTCCGGGTGGAGGTTGCGGCGGTTCCGTCTCCAGGAACGGGGTCTCGCGGGCCGGCGCCTCCGGTGTCTGGACGGGCGGCGGGGCGGGAGTGTTGATGACCGAGGCGATGCCGAGCGCCGCCGACTTCCGTGCGTGGCGAGCGGGGTGCGGCATCCCGGACAGCGGCGGCTTCGCGCCGGCCGGCCGCGCCGGCACGATGCGGAACCGGTAGATGACCCCGTCGTCGCGAACCACGAAGTCGTCGGCACCGTCCGGCCGGGTCCAGGTCAGGATCATCTGACCGTACTTCTCCGCCAGCTTCACCAGCGCCGGGAAGGTGGCCACCGTCACCACCGGCTCGCTCTGCTTCGCCATCGGCTCGATCGGCACCAGCAGGTGCCCGTACCGTCGCTGGATCTGCGCCCGGGTGGCCAGCGGCACGCTCCGCGACGCCGCCAGCCCGATGCCGATGATCCCGGCGAGGGCGATCAGCAGCAGCCGGATCGCGTGATTTCGTGCCGCGGCGGCCGTCATGAGGTCATGGCCGAGCACGCTGAGCTGCCGCGGATAGGTGGCACCGCCGGCGGCCTTCCCGGAGTGACTGACCACCAGGCTGTCGGGGCCGTTGACCATGGAGAGTTGCAGCGGCCCCAGCCCGAGGGCGAGTTGCGGCGCGAAGGTGCTGCCGTCGTCGTGCAGCACGTGCGCGATGACCAGGACGGTGATCGGGCCGAGGTCGGCGCCGATCGCCCGGGCGGCTTCCCGCGCGCGATCGGCCATCCCGTCGAGGTCGAGCAGAACCGTGCCGGTATAGCGGTCGGCGGTGAATCGGCGAGGCTGGGAGAGCTGGATCGTCGAGTGCCATCCGCTCTGCGCGGACAGGCGAGCGTCGACGTTCAGCCGGCCGGGCTTCCCGCGGTACTGCAGCTGGAGGTCGACGAAGTCGGCGAGCTTGCGGTAGATCGGGTCCGGCGAGTAGGCGACCGTGCCGTCGTAGGCGGCCGAACGTTCCACCTCGGCCGAGTACGAGAACCGCATCGACTCGCCGCTCTGGTTGCTGATCGGGGCACTCTGGGTCGCGGGCCGCATCCAGCCGGCCACGCCGAGCAGGAGTCCGGCCGCTCCGCAGAGGGCGGTGAGCGCGGCGGCCGCTCGAAGGATCGGGTGGAGCCGGCTGACCGCCTTGACCACGGCCGCTGCCGCTGCCCAGGAGCCGCCTTGGCGAGACATGCCCTTCACTTTCCTCTTACGACGACCGCGCGGGACGTCCCTGCGGTTCTCGGCAGCGCCCGCCCCGCCTCCGATGACGAGGAAACCGACCATCCCCAGGCTGGTGGGGCTGAGCAGGGGGCGGAGCCAGGTGCCTCCGCGGGGGACATGAAGGACTGCTCGTCCGATCAGTTCCCCGGCGGCCGGCCGGGCCGGGTCGATGAAATCGTTGTTGTCGCCTTGGAAGACGAATCCGGATTCGGCATCGCCACCGATGATGCGGTGCAGCACCTCGACGTCGGCGCTGGCACTATGGTATGCGGCGATCTGGCCGACCTCGTAGGAATCGACCTTTGTGAGGAAGACCAGGTCACCGGCGTGGTACAGGGGTTGCATGCTGACGCCGTGCGTCACGACATAGGAAATGCGATGAGTTCCGATCGCCCATGCGCCGATGGCCGCCATCGCGAGGATGGCGGCCACGGTGAAACGACGCAGCGAAGCGGATATGACGACTCAGTCCCTAGCGCGGTAAGCCGATGTCGGACTCCTCGCCGGCCGGGCCGTGAGGACCACACTCAAGGCTAGATGCGCTAGCGCCGCGCGAAACTCGAATCAGGGGACGGTCACGTTCAGGGCGGTGAGCTGACCGTCGAAGGTTCCCGCGCTGGGCGTGCAGTTCGAGGTGAACGGCGCCTGGTCGGTGTTGGTGCCGGTGCCGGTGATGGCGGTGCAGGTGAAGGTGGCACCGCCGGACGACGGCGTCAAACCGGTCAGGGTCAGGGTGGGCACCTTGCGCACGGTCAGGTCGGCGAAGGTGAGGTCGAGGGCGCTGAGCTTGGTGTTGGCGGTGTCGGACCAGGTGTAGGCGATGGCGTTGATGGTGGCGCCGGTGACGGTCTGGGTCGCCGTGCCGCCGATGAACTTGGTGGCGGTCGCGCCGTTCGAGCCGCCCAGGCCGACACCACCGCCGGCGGTGAAGGCGGTCGTTCCGGCCGCGACCACACCCGCGGCCGCGACGCCACCGATGAGCTGAAGCATTGTGCGCATATCGTTCCCCTGTTCGTCCGGTGGTAGCCCAGCCGACCTCGTGGGTCCTGTGGCTTTGCGTCCCCGGCTCGCACCGGGTTTGCCCTTCTCGCCGAGCGGACTTCGTCATCCCCTGGCGACAGGTTGATTCGGTCGGGGTGGGGACCGGGTGAGGCTTAGCCGTGAGTCTTGCCGGACTGACCTTTTCGGTTCGGTCGCCTTGATGGCAGTTCCGGTGCTATCGGTGAGGCGACGGTTGCGAAAGGCGGCCGGGAACCGGACGTCGACGGCGAACAGGTGCGGCGGACAGCGCGGCAGCCGTCTCGGGACGGCTGCCGCGGGAGTGCTCAGGGCGTACGGAAAACGGGTTCAGAGCTTGTAGAAGGTCACGTAGTGATCCGGGGTGAAATAGGCGACCCGGGTGCTGCGGTTCACCACGATCCGGTACGCGTCGCGCGACGCACCCTGGGCGCGCGAGTACACGTCATATTCGTTGTAGGTGGCCGACGGCAGGTAGCCCTCGCGGTTCTGGAACGTGCCGCCGGTGTAGTTGTAGTTGCCGTACGGCCAGGAGTACCAGCCCTTGCTGGTCGGCCAGCCGAGCGACTGCCAGCCGGTGTACGCGGTGCGCGCGGCCGAGCAGCGGCTGATCGTGCACGACGAGTAGACGGCGGCCTGGGCGGCCGAGGTGTGCGTGGGGGCGACCACGGCCGGGGCGACGAGCGCGGTGCCGGCCAGGCCGAAGACCAGGGCCAGGCTGACTAGCAGCTTGCGGACGCGGGGCAGGGGACGGTTCACGTTCGAACTCCGATGCGTGCGGAGGGGATGGGGCCCGGACACCGGTCATCGTTTCGGTCCGAGCCGTCCCGCGGTACCTCCCGGCCGCATCATTTCATCGGAGTTAACGAATGTTTTACTGGCCCCCGAGCCCGCTCACCCAATCGACATAGTCCGTTTCTGATCCCGGTCGACGGCCCGGTCCGCTGATCGAGGTGGGTTCCACCACGGGCCCCTGCGAGGCGGTGACCGGGCCGGCGTTGAACCCGTCGAACCGCTCGGCGGGCGGCGGCGGGGTCGGGGCCGGTGCCGTGGTGCGCCGGGACCGCCAGCCGCCTCGCCCGCCGGCGGCCGGGGTGGGCTGCTGTCCGGAGAAGCGCGGCGGGTTGCCGGGCGCCGGCGCCTGCGGCGGGGCCTGGACCGGCGCGGGCGCCTGGGGGCGGGCCTGGGCCGGGACCGGCTCGGCGGCGAACGGCGCGCCGGACCGGAACGGGCTGCCGGTGCCGGCCGAGAACGGGTTGTTCGGGGTGCCGGGCACCGCCGGCAGCACGCCGGTGTCGGACGGCCGCAGCTGCTCCGCGGGACGCTGCGCGGCGGCCGCGGCGGCCTGCGCGATCGCCGACTCCACCGGCACGTCCCGCTTCGGCAGCGGTGCGGCGGCCGGTTCGCCGGGCTCGGTGGCCGGCGAGGACGAGGTGGCCGGCACGCCGCGGACGACAGCGGCCAGCACCGAACCGAGCACGCCGGCGCCGCACGCGGTCATCGCCGCCCAGTACGGGTCGGACCGGAACCCGGTGGTGCCCGCTTCCGGGCCGGCGATCAGGTACGCCATGGTCAGCAGCGCCGGACCGGCCAGCCCGGCCAGTCCTACGGCGAGGGTGGGCAGCCTGCGCCCGCGCGCCACCCAGCCGACCACCAGGCCGGCGAGCAGGGCCAGGGTCGGCATGGTCAGGAAGGCGGTGTGCCCGGCCACGGCGGGCGGGATCAGGCTGCCGTTCAGCACGCCCAGCCGGATGGCGATCGGGGTGCGGCCGGGCAGCAGCGACGGGACGATCGAGACCAGCGCGACCACCCACATCAGCACGCTCAGCGTCGCCGCGCTCCACCGGGCCGCCGGCTTGGCGGCAGCGGCCCAGGCGGCGAAGATGCCGGCCGCCGCGCCGAGCCCGACGGCCGCGCCGATCACGAAGACCGGCTGCACCCCGGCGACCTGCGCGGCCCGGGCCGGCTGCATGGTCAGTGGCAGCACGGCCAGCGAGCCGAGTCCGGCCGCGATGCCCATGGCCAGGGCGCCGCCGGGGCCGACCGGGCGGGGGCGCCAGCGCGGGCGCATGCCGGTGCCGACGATCGCGCCGAGCACGGCGGCGGTCGTGGTGATCCAGGCGACCCAGGCGAGCTGTGCGGTCCAGCTGTTACGCGCAGTGACATCGAGAACGCGGTCCAGGCGCACGATGCCGAGTCCGTAGGCGATGCCGAGTTGGCCGGCTCCGATCACCACGGCTGCCGTGGCGGTGGTGGCCAGCAACTTCACCCAGCTCCGAAATGCCATGCCGGGCACGTTACGGAATGCGGTGGCCGGTCCGCCAGTGGGGACTCGGCTTCTTAAGGCAGCCTAAAGTCTGGTTGCTATCAGTCACTCTGCGTCATTTCGGGACGACTCGACGGTGAGTTGCGAGAGATACCCTCCAGAGTGGACACTGTCCGGCACGGACAACGAGTCCGTCGCGTCGTGCTGATCCTTGCGAACGTGAGACCCCTGCTCAGAAGCCGCGATGCGGTCAATGAGCGGGACGGGGCTCTCACATAGTGGTTGGAATCATGATGGTGTTCGGTGGCCGTGGCCGCGCCGGAAGTCGCACATGAGACATTCGTGCACGTCAAAGCGTCTGCGGTGGTATGAGCCGGGTCGCCGGTCCGGTCGCCACTCGGACAGCCGGGTGGTTTCCGGGAGGATCCAGGCTTCCCAAACCGGTCGGGGTTCTGATGAAATCGCCGCCGTGCCGAGTTCGGCACGAACCTTGCTGCGCGCGCCGGACGGGGCCGGCCCGCAGACCTCGAACGGCATCGCGCCGGCGTCCGCGAAGGAGATGTCGTGAGCACGGGATCCTCGGCCCTGGCTGTGCGACGTGGTCCTTTCTCCCGTCTGCGGGACGCCGGCATCCGCACCAAGCTGGCCTTCCTGCTGATCATCCCGATCACGGCGGTGCTGGTGCTGGCCTCGGTGCGCCTGATGGACGTGCGCGGCCGGGCCACCGACGCCGGCCGGGTCGCCGACCTCACCGTGCTCGGCAACGACGTCTCCGAGCTGGCCCGCCTGCTGCACCGGGAGCGGATGGCGGCCGCCGCGTACCTGGCCGCGCCGGACGTGTCGCCGGACGCGTACCGGCAGACGGCCGCCGCTGTCGACGCGCGGGTCCAGACCTTCCGGGCCCACCGCGACCAGGCCGGACAGGTGCCGGCCCGGGTGCGCGACCGGCTCGGGCTGATCCAGGAACGGCTCGACACGCTCGCCGGCACCCGTGACGACGTGTCCGCCCGGCAGAAGCTGACGATGGCCGCCGCGGTCCAGCGGTACAGCAGCATCCTCGAGGGACTGTCCGATTACGACGATTCGCTCAGCCAGGTCGCCGAGCCGGGCGTGGTCGCCGACGGGCTGCGCGCGCTGGCCGCGTTCAGCCGGATCGAGTCGGCCGCCGCCGACCAGGAGGCGGCCGCGTACACGGTCCGGATGACCGGTCTGCTCAGCGGGACCTGGCAGCAGCAGCTGATCGGCGCGCAGGCGGCCCGGCAGGAGGCGCTCGACGACCTCCGGCAGATCGCCACCGCCGAGCAGGCCGGCCTGGTCGAGGGAACCCTGGCGAACGCCGCGGTGGCCCGGGCGGACGGCCTGATCACCCGGCTGACCGGGCCGGCGGCGGTCTCGGACACCGAGCTGACCGAGGCGTACCAGCAGGTTCTCGACCTGCTCCGGGCCACCGGCACCCGGCTGGAGGCGGACGCCGTCCGGGTCTCCCGGGACGACAGCGACAGCACCGCCGAGCGGGCCACCGTCGAGTTCGTGGTGGTGCTGCTGGTCCTGCTCGCCGCGATCGCGCTCGGCGTCTACCTGGCCCGGACCCTGCACCTGTCGGTCCGCCGGTTGCGCGAGGGCGCACTCGCCGTCGCCAACCGGGACCTGCCCGACGCGGTGCACCGGCTGAAGGACGTGGACAGCCTGGACGCGGGCGGCGTCGACCAGATCATCGCGCAGTCCCGGGACCCGATCCGGCTCGCCGACCGGGACGAGTTCGGGCAGGTCGCCGAGGCGTTCAACATGGTGCACCGGGAGGCCATCCGGGTCGCCGCCGAACAGGCCGCGCTGCGGACCAGCGTCTCCGCGATGTTCCTCAGCCTGGCCCGGCGCAGTCAGGCACTGGTCGACCGGATGATCGGCGAGCTGGACCACATCGAGCGTACCGAGGAGGACCCGAAGCGGCTGGCCAAGCTCTTCGACCTGGACCACCTCGCCACCCGGATGCGCCGCAACGACGAGAACCTGCTGGTACTGGCCGGCGCCGACGTGGGCGCCCCGCGCCGCGAGGACGCGCTGCTGATCGACGCGCTCCGGGCCGCTCAGTCCGAGGTGGAGCTTTACCACCGGATCGAGTTCGGCGCCCTGGACGCCGACGTCTCGGTGGTCGCCGCGGCGGTCAACGACGTGGTCCGGCTGCTCGCCGAGCTGCTCGACAACGCCACCCGGTTCTCCCCGCCGACCACCGTGGTGGTGGCGCACGGGCGGCGGTCCGGCGACCACGCGGTGCTGCAGATCGAGGACCGCGGGCTGGGCATCACCCCGGAGCAGCTGGAGCAGATCAACCGGCGGCTGAGCGAGCCGGCCGAGGTGGACGCCAGCGCGTTCCGGCTGATGGGCTTCGCGGTGATCGCCCGGCTGGCGGCCCGGCACGGCATCGGGGTGCGGCTGCTGCCCAGCCGGGAGGGCGGGACGGTCGCCGAGGTGACCCTGCCGGCCGACATCGTGGTGCTGCCCGGTGCGCCGTCCAGCACCGCCGGGCGGGCGGCGAGCTGGACCCGCCCCGGCCCGGCCCCGCAGCCGGTCGGCGGCCGTGCCCCGGAGACCCGCGCGCCGGTGCGGTCCGCGCCGATGCCGGCGCCCGTCTCGCCGCGCTGGGCGCCGCCGGTCGATCCCGGACCGCCCGCCGAGCTGGATCTCCGGCCGACCCCGGACCGCCCGCCGCTGCCCACCCGGGTGCCCAGGCCGCCCACCGCGGAGCCGGACTCCACGCCGCTGTTCGCGCCGGTCTCGGCGCAGCCGGCGCCGGACTCCACGCCGCTGTTCGCGCCGGTCTCGGCGCAGCCGGCGCCGGACTCCACGCCGCTGTTCGCGCCGGTCTCGGCGCAGCCGGCGCCGGACTCCACGCCGCGGTTCCCGCCCGTCTCGGCGCAGCCGGCGCCGGTCTCGGCCCAGCCGGTGCCGATCCGGATGGAGATGCAGCACACCTGGTTCGACGCCGAGATGGAGCTACCGGAGATGCAGGGCATGCCGACCGCCGGTTACGCCCCGGCGCCCGTCTCGGCGGCTCCCGCCGGCCCGCCGCCGGTGGCCCCGGAGCCGGCGGCGCCCGAGCCGGTGGCGGCATCGGCGGTCCCCAGGCCCCGCCCGGCAGCCGACGACGACGAACGCTGGCGGAGCGCGGCCGACGAGGGCTGGGCTCGCGCGATGGCCGCTGCCGCACCCCAGGACGCCGGCACCACCCGCTCCGGTCTGCCGAAACGGATCCCGCAGGCGCAGCTCGTGCCGGGCGGGGTGCGGGACCTGCCGCGGGCACAGCATCGTCGCAGCCCCGA
Source organism: Actinoplanes oblitus (assembly GCF_030252345.1). Lineage (NCBI taxonomy): Bacteria > Bacillati > Actinomycetota > Actinomycetes > Micromonosporales > Micromonosporaceae > Actinoplanes > Actinoplanes oblitus. The sequence goes on from NZ_CP126980.1 coordinate 723,150, forward strand.
CGACGTGCGCGGGCTTCTCGCCGCGTACACCAGCGGGGTGCGGCGCGGGCGGACCGACGGCTCCGTCGACCAGGTTCCTAAGGAGAGCGAACAGTGATCAGGCCCACCATGCAGGACATGGGCTGGCTGCTCAACAACTTCGCCGACAGCATCGCGGGCATCGCGCACGTGGTGGCGGTCTCCGCCGACGGGTTGTTGCTGGCCTGCTCGCGGGATCTGCCACCGGACCGGGCGGACCAGCTGGCCGCCATCACCTCCGGTGTGGTCAGCCTGACCGAGGGGGCGTCCCGGATGTTCACCGCCGGGAAGGTGCAACAGACCATCATCGAAATGGACAGCGGCTATCTTTTCCTGATGTCCATCAGCGACGGTTCGTCGATGGCCGTGCTGGCCGCGCGCAGCTGCGACGTCGGTCAGGTCGGCTACGAGATGGCCCTGCTGGTGGAGCGCGTCGGCGCCGCGTTGTCGCCGGCGGCACGCGAGGCCGTCAGCCACTAGGCGCCGGGGTTGCCGTACCCCGGCGGAGATGAGGTGACCGCGACATGACAGAGCCGCACGATCCCCGGGGGAACCTGGTGCGGCCGTACGCGGTGACCCGCGGCCGGACCGAGCCGATCCGGGACATTCCGATCGAGGCGGTCCTGGTCGCCAGCGCGGCGGCCGTCCAGGAAGCGCGTTTTGCCGGACATGACAAGTACCGCATCGCCGTGCTGTGCGAGCCGAAAGCCCTGTCGCTGGCCGAGCTGGCGGCGCTCACCCGGTTGCCCCTCGGGGTGGCCCGGGTGCTCGTCGCCGACATGGTCACCGAGGGACTGCTCGCGTTGCACAGCGCCGCTCCCCGGAAGGGTTTCACGGAGCGGATGGACCTGCTGGGAAGGGTTTTGAGTGGACTTCGCAAGCTCTGAGCGGGCGGGGGCGCCTCAATCGGAGATCGTCTCGGCGAAAATCGTCGTCGCCGGTGGGTTCGGCGTCGGCAAGACGACGCTGGTCGGTGCGGTCTCCGAGATCGAGCCGCTGACGACCGAGGCGGTGATGACAGCGGCCGGCGCCGGGATCGACGACGCCTCCAAGGTCCCGGAGAAGGGCACCACCACGGTGGCGATGGACTTCGGCCGGATCACCATGGCCGACGACCTGATCCTCTACCTGTTCGGCACGCCCGGTCAGACCCGCTTCTGGTTCATGTGGGACGAGCTGATCCGCGGTGCCGTCGGCGCCGCAGTGATGGTCGACACCCGCCGGCTCACCGACGCGTTCGCGCCGCTCGACTACTTCGAGAACCGGCACCTGCCCTACCTGGTGGCGGTGAACTGCTTCGACGGCGCACCCCGCTATGAGCCGGAGGAGGTGCGCGAGGCGCTCGCCATCCCGGAGCGGGTGCCGCTGGTGATGTGCGACGCCCGGCACCGCGAGTCGGTCAAGTCGGTACTGATCGGCGTCGTCGAGCACGCCATGGCCACCCTGGTCACCGAACACGAACGCGGCATGGTCGTGGGGTGATCGAACGCCGCCGCCAACCGATCCAGCAGGCCGGTAGCCACTGCGGCTGATAGCCAATGCGGCTGATCCGTTGATCGATGCCGCTGATCCGTGGATCGACGGTGTGGGCGATGCGGCGACGCGTAGTCGATATTCGCTGGCACCCTGAAGATCAACTTCAAGATCTTCATTTACGCGGGTCCGCTGTGGTGCGGATCGCATGCTCCCGCGCGGGCCGAGGGCGGCGATCTGGCCGCTGCGCGTCCATGGCGATCGCCGCCCTCTTCACTGTTCGTGGGTGGTCACCGAAACCCCCGTCACCCGCACGTGTTGTCCGTGAGTGGCCGGGCGGGCCGGGGTGGAGTTCCGCGAGCCGCGAGCCGCGAGCCGCGAGCCGCGAGCCGCGAGCCGCGAGCCGCGAGCCGGGGGACGGGGGTTCGGGGGTTCGGGTTGTAGGGGTTCGGGTTCTGGCGGGTCGTGACCACCCGCGGGCGTCGCCCTGGAAGGTCGGGCGTTCGGGACGCGCCAGCGTCCTGCCCGGCCTGGAAGGGTCCCTGGCGGGAGCGGCGATCAGTGATCAGCGCGGGTCCGAGTCAGCAATCTGTTGATCTGGAAGTTGATCTTGATTGGGGTTGGCGCGGGCTTCAGGGGGATGGGCTTCAGGTGGGGATGCGGTAGCCGCGTCTGACTACGGTTTGGATGACGCCGGGGATGGCGGCTCGGAGGCGGGCGACGGCCATTTCGACGGCGTGCTCGTCGGCGTGGCGGGGGAGGGCCTGCAGGAGGGCGGCTCGGGAGAGGACGCGGCCCGGTGAGTTGGCCAGGGCCCGCAGGACGGCCATCGGGGCGGGGGCGAGCTGGCGGAGTTCGCCGTCGACCACCGCGGCGTGGCCGCGCAGGGTGATCGCGTGGCCGTTGACCTGGATGGTGACCGCGCGTGGGGGGAGTTCCTCGACCAGGGTGCGGACCAGGGCGCTGAGCCGGGCGCGGTGCGGGGTGGAGACCGGGACGTCGTGGCGGCGCAGCGGCGCGGCGGTGACCGGGCCCACGCAGGCGGCCAGCACCTCGGTGCGCAACGCGTCGAGCAGCGCGTCGGTGGCCGGGCCGGCGGCGCGCAGCAGGGCGTGGACCGCCGCGGCCGAGGTGAACGTCACGGCGTCGACGAGCCGGCCGGTGATCAGATCCACCAGGCGGTGCAGCGGGGCCGGGTCGACCGGTGGCGCCCAGCGGTAGACCGGCACCTCGATCACCCGGGCGCCGGCCGTCTCCAGCGCCTCGCTGTACTCCGGCTGGCTCTCGCCGTGCAGCTGGAGGGCGACGGTGAGGCCGGCGACGCCGCGGGCGGTCAGGTGCTCGATGATCTCCGCGGAGCCCTCGCCGTCCGGGGTCCACTGGTCCCGCAGGCCGGCGGCCCGGACCGCGGCTTGCGCCTTGGGGCCGCGGGCCACCAGGTAGGCGCGGTTGAGCACGTCGCGCAGCGGCTCAGCCAGGCCCCAGCTCTCGGCGGCCTCGAGCCAGCCGCGCATCCCGATGCCGGTGTTGACCAGCACGATGTCCGGGGGAGTGTCGAGGCAGGCGCGGGTCGCGGCGCGCAGGTCGGCGTCGTCGGCGATCGGGACGATGCGCAGCGCGGGGGCCAGCACGACGCGGGCGCCGCGGCTCTCCAGCAGGCCGGCCAGCTCGTCGCGGCGGCGGTCGGCGGTGACGCCGACGGTGTAACCGGAGAGGGTCGCGGCCGGCTGCGCCAGTACCGGGCGGCGGGCCCCGGGGATCCGGCCCGTCATCAGCGGGTGCTCCCGGTGCCGGTGGACTCTCCCGTGCCGGTGGACGCTCCGGTACCGGACTCTCCGGGGTGGGCGGCGGTCCGATGGCCGGGGGCGTGGTGGCCGGGGGAGTGCGGGACGAGGGCGAGAAGTCGCGGCGTGGCCGGGCGGTCCACCGAAGGGCACGCTCGCGGACCGTCGTCCTCAGCGTGAACCCGCTCCCATGCCACGCTTACGGTCCGCGCCGTACCTCCGTCCGGGGCACGCCGCGACTTCTCCTCACCACTCCGGCGAGCCGGGGTGGTGAACACCGTCAGGTCCGTCCTCAACCCTGACGGTGGTCTCTCCATGGTGCGCCTGACCACACCGCGCCGGCCATCGCCGAGCCGCGTCGTCCGGGGTTCCGCACCGTTGGGCATGTCTGGAAGCGTGCCGGTGGGGAATTTCGGCCGGGCGTCCCTTTTGTTTCGAGCCTGCTAAGAGCCGTCCGGCAGCAGTTGTCGAACCCGCGGCTGGGCTGCTCCAGACACCGAGTATGCTGGATACCGTTTGAGGTCCCGCCTCGGGCCATTCACCCAGGGGCAGCCTGTTTTGACCACGCGCCGCGCGGCCGGGTATTGTTGCCTGCTGTTGTGCGATAGCTGCGAGCGCTCCCCCTGGGGTGTGCTTGAAGTTCGTGTCGACTCCCTGTTCGACATGATCAGCGCGCGCCCCCAGACCGACGACGAGACAAGGTAATTCTGTGCGTACGTACAGCCCGAAGCCGGGTGAGATCGAGCGTCAGTGGCACATTATCGACGCTTCTGACGTCGTTCTGGGCCGCCTGGCTACCCACACCGCGACCCTTCTGCGCGGCAAGCACAAGCCGACGTTCGCCCCGCACGTCGACACCGGCGACTTCGTGGTGATCATCAACGCCGGCAAGGTCGCGCTGACCGGCAACAAGCGGCAGACCAAGGTCGCCTACCGGCACTCCGGCTACCCGGGTGGTCTGAAGCAGGTCGGTTACGAGGAGCTGCTGACCAAGCGCCCCGAGAAGGCGATCGAGCTGGCCGTCAAGGGCATGCTCCCGCACAACAAGCTCGCGCGGCAGATCATCAAGAAGCTGAAGGTCTACCCGGGCGCCGAGCACCCGCACGCCGCTCAGCAGCCGCAGCCGTTCGAAATCAAGCAGATCGCGCAGTGAGCGCGGGAGAAGGCAGCAGCATGACCGACATCATCGAGCCCGAGGCCGTCGAGACCGAGGCTGTCGTCGAGACCGTCGAGGAGCCCGCTGAGACGGTCGTTGTCGTCGAGACGCCCGCGCCGGCTGCGGTCCGCGCGCCGCGTCCGGGCGACCGTCCGGTCCAGACCGTTGGCCGCCGCAAGGAGGCCATCGTCCGGGTGCGCCTCGTCCCCGGCACCGGCAAGATCACCTGCAACGGCCGTGACCTCGAGGAGTACTTCCCGAGCAAGGTTCACCAGCAGCTGATCCGTGAGCCGCTGGGCACCGTCGAGCGCGCCGAGCAGTTCGACGTCTTCGCCAACCTGCGTGGCGGCGGCATCACCGGCCAGGCCGGTGCGCTGCGTCTCGCGATCGCCCGGGCGCTGATCTCCAGCGAGCCCGACGACCGCCCGGCCCTGAAGAAGGCCGGCTTCCTGACCCGTGACGCCCGGGTCAAGGAGAGCAAGAAGTACGGTCTCAAGAAGGCCCGTAAGGCGCCGCAGTACTCGAAGCGCTGATTCTTCACCGACGGCCGAGTGCGCTCCCGGGTTTCCGGGTGCGTGCTCGGCCGTCGTGGTATTTCCCGGCACCACGTGGTTTTCCGGCATCATCCCCTCCCCCCAACTAGCCGTTTCGGTACTCCTGCCCTGGCCGTTTGCTGTTGCACGCTTGAGGGCACGTGTCACCGGCGAAAGGAAGCCGCCATGGGGCGACTCTTCGGCACCGACGGCGTTCGCGGTCTCGCGAACGGCGACCTGCTCACCCCGGAACTCGCCCTGTCGGTCGCTGTCGCGGCCGCCCGGGTTCTGGTCGAGACCGACAGCAGCCATCAGCCGCTCGCGATCGTGGGGCGTGACCCGCGGGCCAGCGGCGAGATGCTGGAGGCTGCCGTCGTCGCCGGCCTGACCAGCGCGGGGGCGAACGTGGTCCGGGTCGGCGTGCTGCCGACGCCCGCGGTCGCGTACCTGGTGGGGCAGACCGGCGCCGACCTGGGTGTGATGCTCTCGGCGTCGCACAACCCCATGCCGGACAACGGCATCAAGCTGTTCGCCGCCGGCGGCACGAAGCTGCCGGACGAGCTCGAGGCGCGCATCGAGAAGGCGATCGAGGACGGGCACGGCCTGATCGGGCGGCCCACCGGCGCCGCCATCGGGCGGGTGCACGACCTGCTGGACGGCGCCGAGCACTACATCAAGCACCTGATCGAGTCGCTCCCGCACCGGCTGGAGGGCATCAAGGTCGTGGTGGACTGCGCGAACGGCGCGGCGAGTGAGGTCGGGCCGGTGGCGTACCGGGAGGCCGGCGCCGAGGTGATCGCGATCCACGCCGAGCCGGACGGCCTGAACATCAACGAGGAGTGCGGCTCCACGCACCTCGACAAGGTGCGCGAGGCGGTCCTGCTGCACGGTGCCGACCTGGGCCTGGCGCACGACGGCGACGCCGACCGCTGCCTGGCCGTCACCGCGTCCGGCGAGGAGGTGGACGGCGACCAGATCATGGCGATCCTGGCGCTGGCCATGCGCGACGCCGGCACGCTCACCGACGACACCCTGGTCGCGACGGTGATGAGCAACCTGGGCCTGCGGATCGCGATGAAGCAGTCCGGGGTCAAGCTGATCGAGACCAAGGTCGGCGACCGGTACGTGCTGGAGCACCTGCAGGCCAACGGCCTGGCCCTGGGCGGCGAGCAGAGCGGGCACATCGTGATGCCGGCCTTCGCCACCACCGGCGACGGCGTGCTGACCGGCCTGCACCTGATGGCGCAGCTCGCGGCGAGCGGCAAGTCGCTCGCCGACCTGGCCGCCGTGGTGCACAAGCTGCCCCAGCAGCTGATCAACGTGAAGGTCGGCAACCGGGAGGCCGGTGCCGCCGCGCCCACGGTGCAGGCCGCGGTGGCGCTGGCCGAGGCGGAGCTCGGCGAGACCGGCCGGGTGCTGCTGCGCCCGTCGGGCACCGAGCCGCTGGTCCGGGTGATGGTCGAGGCCGCGACCGAGGAGCAGGCGCGCGCCGTCGCGTCGCGGATCGCTGACGAGGTGCGGGCGGCGAGCCCGGTCGTCTGACCGTCCCGGCGAGCCGGTCGTCCCGGTCGTTTGGTCTGCTAGGTCGCCCCGGTCGTCTGGTCTGCTAGGTGAGCGCCTTGAGGTGGTCGACAGCTTCGTCGATCACCTCGGGGCGTTTGCAGAAGGCGAACCGGATCAGGTGCCGGCCGGCCTCCCGGTGGTCGTAGAAGACCTGGGTGGGCACCGCCACCACGCCGCCGCGGCCAGGCAGCTCCCGGCAGAACTCGACGCCGTCGGTCCCGCCCAGCGGCCGGATGTCGGCGGTCACGAAGTACGTCCCCTCGGCGTGCAGCACGTCGAATCCGGCCGCGGTCAGCCCGGCCACCAGCCGGTCCCGGTTGGCCCGCAGCCCGGCCGTGAACCCGGTGAAGTACGCGTCGGGCAGGCCCAGGGCGACCGCGACGGCCGGTTGCAGCGGCGCCGCGTTCACGAAGGTCAGGAACTGTTTGACCCGCAGCAGCGCGGACACCAGCCGGGCCGGGCCGGTGGCCCAGCCGACCTTCCACCCGGTGCAGGAGAACGTCTTGCCGGCCGAGGAGATGCGCAGCGTGCGCTCGCTCATGCCGGGCAGACCCGCCAGCGGTACGTGGGTGCCCTCGAAGACCAGATGCTCGTAGACCTCGTCGGTGACCGCGTAGCTGTCGTGCTCCTGGCACAGCTCGGCGATCAGGGCCAGCTCGGCCGGCGTGAACACCTTGCCGGTCGGGTTGTGCGGGGTGTTCAGCAGCACCAGCCGGGTGTGCGGCCCGAACGCGGCGCGCAGCTCGGCCTCGTCGAACGCGTACCGCCCGTCCGGGCCGGGGCGCAGCGTGACCGGCCGCCGGACCGCGCCGGCCAGGGTGATCGAGGCCGCGTACGAGTCGTAGTACGGCTCGAAGCAGACCACCTCGTCGCCCCGCTCGCAGAGCGCCAGGATGGCCGCCGCGACCGCCTCGGTGGCGCCCGCGGTGACCGCGACCTCGGCGTCCGGATCCCGGGTCAGACCCCAGAACCGCTGCTCGTGGGCCGCGATCGCGTGCCGCAGCGCCGGGATGCCGGCCAGCGGTGGATATTGGTTGGCGCCGCCGCGCAGTGCCTCGGCGGCGGCGGCCAGCATCTCGGGCGGCCCGTCGGTGTCCGGGAAGCCCTGCCCGAGGTTCACCGCGCCGGTGCGCAGGGCGAGCGCGGACATCTCGGCGAAGATCGTGGTCCCGAACGGGCGCATCCGTTCGACCAGCGGGTCCGTGCTCACCGGGCTCCTCGGGGGTCGGTCTCGGGTCGGTCTCGTCAGGTCAGTTGAAGACCAGTTTGTTGCAGGTGGCGGTGGCCGCCGGGCCGGACGCGGTGTGCTCGGCGGCGGTCGTGCCGTCCACGGTGACCCGGCAGCTGATGCTGCCGTCCTCCAGCGACTCGCGGATCGCCGTCACCGAGGCGAACGACGCGCCCGCCATGGTCAGCGACAGTTTCCACGGGAGTTTCGTCTGTTTGATCGTTTTGGGCAGGTCGCCGAGCTTCTCGGTGTAGAGAATCGTGGCCGAACCGCTGCCGGTCACCTCGTACTTGACGGTGACCTCCTTGCCGTCGGTGAGCCCCGACACGTCACTCGGCAGGGCGGTCGGCAACGTCGTCGGCAGGGCGTCGGGGAGTTTCTCGGCGGCCTCTTTCGCCTTGTCGGTGGCACGCTGGACGAGCAGCACGCCGGTGGTCACCACGCCGCCGCAGAGCAGCAGGGTGACGGCCAGCACCAGGGCGATCAGCGGGACGTTGCTGCGCCGCGGCGGTGGCGGCGCGGCGTAACCGGGCGGGGCGTAACCCGGCGGCGGCGGGTAGCCCGGCGGTGGGTAGTCGCCCGCGGGCAGCGGGGCGTAGCCCGGCGGGGAGTAGTCGCCCGGGTGGCCGACGGGCGGGAACGCCGAGGTGGGCGGGTAGTCCGGGGACGACTCGTGGGGTGGCAACGAGGCGTGTCCCGCAGTGAACTCCGGCGACCGCGGCTGCTCGCGGTAATCGCTCATCTTCCCCTCCCGGTGGCCGATTGCCGACGGTACGCCAAAGGCGCACGCCGGTGGCAGCGGCCGGCGGGCGGCCCGCCAGCAGGTTTATGTTTCCGATCACGTACCATGCTCGTAACGGTGCTTCTCGCGCATGACGTTTGAGCGAAAGTCCGCTACGCTGCCCGGCATGTGTGGGATCGTGGGTTACGTAGGCAATCGTCCGGCCCTGAGCATCGTTCTCGATGGTCTTCGGCGGCTGGAGTATCGCGGGTACGACTCCGCGGGCGTCGCCGTCATCGACAATGACGTGGTTCGCACCGAGAAGCGGGCCGGCAAGCTGGCCAACCTGGAGAAGGCACTGGCCGAGCGTCCCGCCGACGGGATCGCCACGGGCAGCACCGCGATCGGGCACACCCGGTGGGCGACCCACGGCGGGCCGACCGACCGCAACGCCCACCCGCACCTCTCCGCCGACGGCCGGGTCGCCGTCATCCACAACGGCATCATCGAGAACTTCGCCCGGCTGCGTGCCGAGCTGGAGGCCGACGGCGTCGAGTTCCACAGCGACACCGACACCGAGTGCGCGGCGCACCTGCTCGCCGCCGAGATCCGTGGGCTGCGCGAGTCCGGCGAGCTGGCCGGTCCGGCGCTGCTGGCCGAGGGCATGCGGCGCGTCGTGCGCCGCCTGGAGGGTGCGTTCACCCTGCTCGCCGTCGACGTCGACGTGCCGGACGCGGTGGTCGCCGCGCGGCGCAACTCGCCGCTCGTGGTGGGCCGCGGCAACGGGGAGAACTTCCTGGCCAGCGACGTCTCGGCGTTCATCGAGCACACCCGGGAAGCGATCGAGCTGGGACAGGACCAGGTCGTCCTGATCACGCCGGCGGGCATCGAGATCACCGACTTCGACGGCGCCCCGGCGACCGGGCAGGAGTTCCACGTCGACTGGGACCTGTCCGCCGCGGAGAAGGGCGGCTACGAGTACTTCATGCTCAAGGAGATCGCCGAGCAGCCGCAGGCCATCGCGGACACGCTGCTCGGCCGGCTCAGTGACCGCGGCGAGATCATCCTCGACGAGGTGCGGCTCACCGACCAGGACCTGCGGGACGTGGACAAGGTGTTCATCGTGGCCTGCGGCACGTCGTACCACGCCGGGATGGTCGCCAAGTACGCCATCGAGCACTGGGTGCGGATCCCCTGCGAAGTGGAGCTGGCCAGCGAGTTCCGGTACCGCGACCCGATCCTGGACCGCTCCACCCTGGTGATCGTGATCAGCCAGTCCGGCGAGACCATGGACACCCTGATGGCGCTCCGGCACGCCAAGGAGCAGAAGGCCCGGGTGCTGGCCATCTGCAACACCAACGGCTCCACCATCCCGCGTGAGTCGGATGCGGTCCTTTACACCCACGGTGGCCCGGAGATCGCTGTCGCCTCCACCAAGGCGTTCCTCACCCAGCTGGTCGCCTGTTACCTGATCGGCCTGCACCTGGCCCAGATCCGCGGCGTGATGTACGCCGACGAGGTCGCCGCCGTGGTCGAGAAGCTCCAGGCCACCCCGGACAGCCTGCGCACCCTGCTGGACGGCATGGAGGACGTCCGGGCGCTGGCCCGCGACCTGCGGACCGCGTCGACGCTGCTGTTCATCGGCCGGCACGTCGGGTTCCCGGTGGCCCTGGAGGGCGCGCTCAAGCTCAAGGAGCTCGCCTACATGCACGCCGAGGGCTTCGCGGCCGGCGAGCTCAAGCACGGCCCGATCTCGCTGATCGACCAGGGCACCCCGGTGGTCTGCATCGTGCCGTCGCCGGCCGGCCGCGGCGTGATGCGCGACAAGGTGGTCTCCAACATCCAGGAGGTCCGCGCCCGTGGCGCCCGGACCATCGTGATCGCCGAGGAGGGTGACGACAGCGTCGCCGCCTTCGCCGACCACCTGATCACCGTGCCGCCGACGCCGACCCTGCTGGCCCCGCTGATGACCACCGTGCCGCTGCAGATCCTGGCCTGCGAGATCGCCGCGGCCCGGGGCAACGACGTGGACCAGCCGCGGAACCTGGCCAAGTCGGTCACCGTCGAGTAAGAGCGACGACAGGCAGCCGGCCCTCATGGCGTCCCGCCCAGCGTGATCCGGGCGAGGGCGTCCAGGGCCGGCTTGCCCGGCTCCCAATAACCCAGGTGGCCGCCGTTCCACTGGCTGCCGAAGACCCGCGCGCCGAACTCCGGGTCGGCGGGGTTGTGCCCGAACCACAGCCGGTCGGCCGGACCGGTGACCGGCAGCCCGGGCACCAGGTGGCGAGCGGCCGTGTCGAGCGAGACCGCGCCGTACTGGATCGGATCGCTGATCGAGGTGGAGGCGAAGACCCGGTCGGCCGGCAGCCGCAGCTGTGCCGCCGAGTCGACGCCGACGCCCGGCGAGCCCACGAAGATCACCCGGTCGGCGTCCAGCGCCCCGGTCGCCGCCTTGCCCACCACCAGCGACCCGTAGCTGTGCCCGAGAACCGTCTGCCGCGCCGCCGGCCCGTCGTGGGTGGCCCGCAGACCCTCCTGGAAACGCCGCAGCCCGGTGGCCCCGCTCTCGGCCTGCCCGGCCGACCAGGCCTCGTGCAGGAAGTCCGGCGCGTCGTAGCCCAGCCACAGCACCGAGCTGGTCGCCGCCTCCGGCCCCAGCTCGCCGGCCCGGGCCGCGACCCGCTCGGCCCGGGTCAGCTCGCCGCCGAGGCCGGCCAGGTCGGCGGTCATGCCCGGCACGTGAGTCAACACGTTCGCCGCGTGGTCCGGGTCGCCGAGAGCGACGATCGCCCGGCCGTCGCCGGCGACATCCAACCCGATGAGGTACGCCCGGGGCCCGCGCTCGTCCTCCAACCGGCCGGCCAGCCGGTCCAGGCCACGCAACTTCGCCGCGTCCGGGGTGCCAGCGGTGTGCCGCAGCCGGTCGCGCCGGTCGGCGAGCAGCAGCCGGTTGGCCAGGTCCCGGTCGGCGACCGGCACCCCGTCCAGCCCGGCGACCGCACCCGGCTCGGCGGCCAGCAGCCACATCCGCTCGGCCGGGGAGAGCCCGGCCCACCAGCGCGCCACCTGAGCGGGCGTCGCGGTGCAGTCCGGGCGGGCCGAGCCGGTGGGCGCGGCCGGGGCGACGGCAAGCTCGGCCAGCCGGGCCGCGGCGCTCTCGTCGGCGTCGCCGGCCACCCGCAGCGCCGTGGCCAGCTCGGCCGCCGCCGGTCCGGGTGCGACCCGGCCGGCGTCGTCGATGGTGAGGCCGGTGGCGTGTGCGGTGGCCCGCGCCCGGTCGAGCAGCGCCCTGGCCCGGGTCAGCGCCGCGGCGAACTCGCTGAGCGCCTGGTCGGCCCGCCAGCAGAGCAGCCGGAGCAGGACCAGTCGCCGGCGGAGTGCCCCGAGCCGGGCGGCCGCGGCGTCGGCGGCCGCACCCGACCAGGCCGCCCGCACCCTGGCGAGCAGCGGGCCGAACTCGCCGCAGAGCACGCCGATCAGCGCGGCCCAGTGCCGCCAGGCGAGCGCGGTGGCGGACCAGCGGGCCGGGTCGGTGGCGCGCAGGCGGGTGTAGGTGACCCGGACGGCGACGGTCATCGCACGGTCCGCAGGCGGGTGGCGGCACGGTGGTCGGCTTCCTCGTACGCCGCGATCGTCGTCTCGATCCGCCGGCCCGCGGCGGTGAGATCCGAGCCGGCCGTGAGCAATCGCCGCCCGGCCGCGTCAGCTGCCGAGTCGGCGGCGTCGGACGCCGCCCAGCGTGGGCCGGGCACGGGTGGCGGGGCCGAAGCCGCCGCCGCCCGCACCCGGGACGCCGTCCCGAAGACGGCGGAGACGGCGCGCCGCAACTCCTCGGTGGTCACGTCGAGATCGGGATTCATGGCGGCAACCTCCTGGGCTCCGGGGGACGGATGCGCCACGGTAGGCCGATTCCGGGAGGCACGTGACCGGCCTGTGGACAACGCCGCGCAGCCTGTCCACAGGCGCCGGAGCGGCGGCTAGGGTGTCCGTTGTGATCGTTTCTGTCGGCATCGACGTCGTCCTGGTGGACCGCTTCGCCCGTGCGCTGGACCGGACCCCGCTGCTCGGGGACCGGCTGTTCACCGAGGCCGAGCGCCTGACCGGGTCGGGCAACCCGCGGTCGCCCGAGTCGCTGGCCGCCCGGTTCGCCGCGAAGGAGGCGGTGGCCAAGGCGCTCGGCGCACCGGCCGGGCTGCGCTGGCACGACTGCGAGATCGTCACCGATCCGGACGGACGGCCGTGGTTGACCGTTTCCGGTACGGTCGCCGCCGCCGCGTCCGAGCGCGGGATCAATCGATGGCACCTGTCGCTGTCGCACGACGGCGGGATCGCGTCCGCGATGGTGGTCGCCGAGCAGTGAGGTGCTGGCCCGGGTTCGCGCGGGCCGGGCGCCGGAGGGGGAGAGATGCGGCAGGCATGGCGGGTCGCCGACGTACGGGCGGCGGAGAAGACGCTGATGGCGACGCTGCCGGAGGGCGCCCTGATGCAGCGGGCGGCGGCCGGCCTGGCCCGGCGCTGCGCGTTGCTGCTCGGCGACACTGGCGGGGTCTACGGGGCGCGGGTGCTGCTGCTGGTCGGCAGCGGGGACAACGGCGGGGACGCGCTCTACGCCGGTGCCGCGCTGGCCGCCCGCGGCGCCCAGGTGCGGGCCCTGCTGCTCACCCCGGAACGGGTGCACCTGGCCGGGCTCACGGCGCTGCGCCGGGCCGGCGGGTTCACCACCACCGACCTGCCCACCCGGGCCGACCTGGTGCTGGACGGGATCGTCGGGATCGGCGCGTCCGGTGGCCTGCGCCCGCCGGCCGCGGCGCTCGTGCACTGCCTGGGCGACTTGCGCGGGCGGACCGGTGAACGGGCCGTCGTGGTGGCCGTCGACGTGCCCAGCGGCGTGCGGGTGGACACCGGCGACGTGCCGGGCGAGGCGGTGACCGCCGACGTCACGGTGACCTTCGGCTGCCTCAAGCCGGCGCACGTGATCGGCCCGGCCGCGCCCCGCTGCGGGCAGATCGAGCTGGTCGACATCGGGCTCGGCCCGGTGCTGGTCACCGACCCGGCGGTGCGGGTGGCCGAGGCCGCCGACATCGCGGCCTGGTGGCCGACACCCGGGGTGGCTTCGGACAAGTACACCCGCGGCGTGGTCGGCCTGGCCACCGGCTCGGCGAAGTACCCGGGCGCGGCCCTGCTCTCCACCGCCGGCGCGCTGGCCGGCCCGACCGGCATGGTGCGCTACGCCGGCAGCGCCCACCGCGAGGTGGTCCGCGCCCACCCGTCGGTGGTGGCCGCGCCCCGGGTGGCCGACGCCGGCCGGGTGCAGGCCTGGGTCTGCGGCTCCGGGCTGGGCACCGAGGACCAGGCGCGTACCGAGCTGCGCAGCGTGCTGGCCACCTCGCTGCCGGTGCTGCTGGACGCCGACGCGATCACCATGCTGGTCGGCGGCCAGCACGCCGAGGACCTGCGCCGGGACGCGCCGCTGGTGCTGACCCCACACGACGGTGAGTTCAAGCGGCTGGCCGGCGAGGCGCCGGGCGCCGACCGGATGGCCGCGGCCGCCAAGCTGGCCGCCTGGACCAACGCGGTGGTGCTGCTCAAGGGCGACCGGACGATCGTGGCGACGCCGGGCGGCGAGATCTGGGCGAACCCCACCGGAACCGCGGCGCTGGCCACCGCGGGCAGCGGCGACGTGCTCGCCGGGCTGCTCGGCTCGCTGCTGGCGGCCGGGTTGCCGCCGGTCCGGGCGGCGGTGGCGGCGGCGTACGTGCACGGTCTGGCCGGCCGCCGGGCCGCGCTGGACGGGCCGGTGACGGCGCCGGACGTGGCCGCCGCGGTGCGCCCGGTGCTGGCCGATCTGCTGGGCTGATCACCTGCTGGACACCCGGTCCGGCGGAAACTGTCATACCCCTCAGTAGGGTGGATGGCATGTGGCAGGCCGAAGTCCGCGTCGATCTCGACGCCATCCGGGACAATGTCGCGACCCTGCGTGCCGGCACCTCGGCCGAGGTGCTGGTCGCGGTCAAGGCGGACGGGTATGGGCACGGCATGGTCCCGTCCGCCCGGGCCGCGGTGGCCGGCGGCGCGACCTGGCTCGGCGTCGCCACCCTCGACGAGGCACTGGAGCTGCGCCGGGCCGGGATCGGCGCGCGGGTGCTGGCCTGGCTGATCGCTCCCAGTCTCCCGCTGCACGAGGCCATCGCGGCAGGTGTCGACCTCAGCGCGGCCACCCCGGCCCTGCTCGACGAGCTGGTCACCGCCGCGCGGCGGGCCGGGCAGCCGGCCCGGGTGCACCTCAAGCTGGACACCGGGCTGTCCCGGGGCGGCGCGGTGCCGGCCGAGTGGCCGGCGTTGTTCGAGGCGGCGGCCAAGGCCCAGGCCGGCGGGGACGCCGAGATCGTCGGCGTGTGGAGCCACTTCGCCTGCGCCGACGAGCCGGGCCACGAGTCGGTCGACCGGCAGCTCGCCGCGTTCACCGACGGTCTCGCCCTGGCCGGGCAGTTCGGGCTGGCCCCGAGATATCGGCACATCGCCAATTCGGCGGCTACCCTGACCCGGCCGGACGCGCACTTCGACCTGGTCCGGGTGGGGATCGCGGCCTATGGCCTCTCCCCGATCGCCGGGGAGGGCTTCGGCCTGCGGCCGGCGATGACCGCCCGGGCCCGGGTCACCATGACCAAACGGGTGCCGGCGGGGCAGGGCGTTTCGTACGGGTTGACGTACCACACCGCGGCCGAGACCACGCTCGCCGTGGTTCCGCTGGGCTACGGGGACGGCGTGCCCCGGCACGCGTCCAGCGCCGGCCCGGTGCGGATCGGCGGCACCACCGCCCGGATCGCCGGCCGGGTCTGCATGGACCAGGTGGTGGTCGACGTCGGCGACGCCCCGGTGGCCCCCGGCGACGTGGCCACCCTGTTCGGCCCGGGCGACGACGGCGCGCCGACCGCCGACGACTGGGCGGCCGCCACCGGCACCATCAACTACGAGATCGTCACGCGGTTCGGCAGCAGCCGGGTGCCGCGGGTCTACACCGGGGAGGTCGCGTGAGCGGGCTCGTGGGCCGGTCCGCGCCGGGGCGGCGGGGTGAGCGGGTTCGTCGGCCGGTCCTGGGCCGGAGCCGGCTCGTGGGCCGGTGCGCGCCGGGGCGGCGGGGTGAGCGGGTTCGTCGGCCGGTCCTGGGCCGACCCGGGCTGATGGGCCGGTTCTCGGTGGGAGGGACGGCATGAGTCCGTCCCGCGCTGCCAAGCGGGCCGGCATCGCCGGTGCCGTGGTCGGTGTGGCGGCGGCCGGGCTGGCCACCGCGTTCGCCGTCGAGCGGGTCCTGGTGCGCCGCTCGGTCAACAAGCCCGGTGACCCCTACGTCGACGAGCCGTTCGGCGACCAGCCGTTCGACGAGGAGCTGACCGTCACCGCCGCGGACGGCACCGACCTGCACGTCGAGATCGTCAATCCGCGGGTGCGGCCAGCACCGGAGGCGTCCCCCGCACCGCCGGCGTCCAGGCGGTGGCTGGGCCGGAAGCAGTCCGGCAGCGCGGCGCCGGTCGGCGCGAGCGGCAAACCGACGATCGTCTTCGTGCACGGCTTCGCGCTGGACATGGGCACGTTCTACTTCCAGCGCAAGGCGCTGGCCGAGCTCGGCGAGCACCGGCTGGTCTTCTACGACCAGCCCGGCCACGGCCGGTCCTCCAAACTGCAGTCCGGGACCTATGACATCGCCGCGCTCGGCAGGTCGCTGGCCGCGGTGCTCGACGCGACAGTGCCGGAGGGCCACATCATCCTGGTCGGGCACTCGATGGGCGGCATGACGATCATGGCGTTCGCCGAGCAGTTCAAGGAGTGGTTCGGCAACCGGGTCACCGGCGTGGTGCTGATGTCCACCTCGGCCGGCCTGTTCGACAAGGCCACCCTCGGCGTGACGAACGTGGTGGCCCGGGTCAGCGCGCCGTTCTTCCCGCTCTGGGACAAGGCGGCCAAGCTGGGCGGCGGCACCATCGACCGGGCCCGGGTGGCCTCCTCCGACCTGGCCTGGCTGCTCACCCGGCGCTACGGCTTCGGCGACGCGAAACCCAGCCCGTCGCTGGTCACCTTCGTGGAGAGCATGAATTCGAAGACCTCGGTGGAGACGCTCACCAAGTACCTCAACACGCTCTACCGGCACAGCCGCCTGCCGGCGCTCACCGCGCTGCGCGGGGTGCCGGTGCTGGTGGTCGTGGGGGACCGGGACTATCTGACCCCGGTGACCCACTCCGAGCAGATCATCCAGCAGTTGCCCCAGGCCGAGCTGCTCAAGGTGGAGAACAGCGGGCACGTGGTGATGCTGGAGAAGGCCGACGAGGTGAACGCGGCCCTCATCCCATTCCTGGAGAAGATCTCGTGAAGCTGACCACCGTCGAGGAGACCAAGGCCTTCGGCCGCCGGCTCGCCGCCGTGCTGCGGCCGGGTGACCTGGTGCTGCTCACCGGCCCGCTGGGGGCCGGCAAGACCGCGCTGGTGCAGGGTATCGGCGCCGGGCTGGGGGTGCGGGGGCCGATCACCTCGCCCACCTTCGTGATCGCCCGGGTGCATCGGGGGCCGGTGCCGCTGGTGCACGCCGACGCGTACCGGCTGGGCGACCGGCCCGACCCGCGTGCCGAGATCGACGACCTGGACCTGGACGCCGCCGCCGACGAGGCGGTCACCGTGGTGGAGTGGGGCGCCGGGCTGGTCGAGCAGCTGAACGAGGAGTACCTGCTGGTCCGCATCGACCGGCTGGACGACGACACCCGAGTGATCGAACTGGTCCCGCACGGCGGCGACTGGGCCCGACGACTGGAGAGAATGTGAACCTGACCGAGCTGCTCCCCCCGCAGTGGCGCGCCGAGCTGGCCCCCTTCCTGGACGAGAAGGCGACCGCCGCGCTCGGCGAGTTCGTCGCCGCGGAGTACGCCGAGCACACCGTCTACCCGCCGGTGGAGGACCTGTTCTCGGCGTACCGGCTGTGCCTGCCGGAGCAGACCCGGGTGCTGATCCTGGGCCAGGATCCCTACCACGGCGCCGGCCAGGCGCATGGGCTGAGCTTCAGCGTGCGCGACGGCGTCCGGGTGCCGCCGTCGCTGCGTAACGTCTTCAAGGAGCTGGCCGAGGACGTCAACATCGCCCCGCCCAAGAGCGGCAACCTGACCGGCTGGGCCGAGCAGGGCGTGCTGCTGCTCAACGCGGTGCTCACGGTCCGCGCCGGCAAGGCCGCCTCGCACGCCAACAAGGGCTGGGAGACGTTCACCGACGCGACCATCCGCGCGCTGAACGAGCGGACCGAGCGGATCGTCTTCATGCTCTGGGGCAACTACGCGAAGAAGAAGGCCGGCCTGATCACCAACCCGGTGCACGCGGTGCTGGAGGCCGGTCACCCGAGCCCGATGAACCCGGCCGGGTTCCTCGGCTCGCGGCCGTTCAGCGCGGCCAACAAGGCCCTCGCGGACGGCGGCCGCCCGGTCATCAACTGGGACCCGCGGCCGGCTGCCTAGCGGGCGCTCGCGAGCCCGGGTTCGCGCGTGGCCGCGCGGACCATCGGGACCGGCGGTGGCGCGGGCCGGGGACGGCGGCGGCGCGGGCCCGACACGGCGGTGGCGCGGGCCGGAAAAGCGGTGGAGCGGGCCCGGCACCGCGACGGCGTGAGCCGGAAACGCGGTGGCGCGGGCCCGGCACGGCGGTGGTGCGGGCCCGGCACGGCGGTGGTGCGGGCCGGAAACGGCGGTGGCGCGGGCCCCGGCACGGCGGTGGCGCGGGGCCCGGGAAAAACGGTGGCGGCTGCTCCGGAGCGCGGGCTCGCGGGAGCGGGCGAGGTCCGGGTGGGGGTCGCCGGGCGGAGGCTAAGGTTTCAGGCGTGCTTGTTCTTGCTCTGGACACCGCCACGCCCGCTTCGACGGCGGCGCTCGTCGAGGTGACCGCCGACGGTCTGTTCGGGGTGGCGGAGAGCCGTACCGTCGATCCCCGCGCGCACGGCGAGAAGCTGGCGCCGGAGATCGCGGCGGTGCTCGCCGAGGGCGGGTTCCGGCCCCGCGATCTGACGGCGATCGTGGCCGGCCTGGGCCCCGGACCGTTCACCGGCCTGCGGGTCGGGTTGGCCACCGCCGCGAGCATGGGCCAGGCGCTGGGCATCCCGACCTACGGCGTGTGCTCGCTGGACGCGCTCGGGCGCGCGGCCGGCCCGGGGCGGGTGCTGATCGCCACGGACGCGCGGCGGCGCGAGGTGTATCACGCGACGTATGCGGACGGCGTACGGGAAATCGGTCCTGATGTCGCGAAGCCGGCCGATGTCGAGGTGCACGCCGACAGAGCGGCCGGCGAGGGTGCGCTGAAGTATGGCGACATCTTCGGCGTGCCGGTGGAGGAGCACCTGCTTTATCCGCCCGGCGCCGCGCTGGTGGCGATCGCCGCCGACCGGGTCCGGGCCGGGGCGCCCGGTGAGATCCTGACGCCGCTCTACCTGCGCCGGCCCGACGCCGTCGAGCCGGCCGGCCGCAAGCCGGTGCTGACGTGAGGATCGAGCGGTTCCGCTGGTGGCACATCGACGAGGTGCTGCCGCTGGAGGAGGACCTGTTCGGGGCGGAGAAGTGGTCGGCCGCGATGTTCTGGAACGAGCTGGCGCAGCGCAACCACTACGTCGTCGCCCTGGAGAACGACGAGGTGGTCGGCTATGCCGGGCTCTCCATCGTGGACGCGGAGGAGTCCTGGGTGCAGAACATCGCGGTGCGGCGGGACGCGCAGCGACTCGGGATCGGCCGGGCCCTGCTGGAGAATCTGCTGGCTGAGGCGGAGAAGAACCGGGTGGGGCGGATGCTGCTGGAGGTGGCGGTCGACAATCATCCGGCGCAGAAGCTTTACGCCACCTACGATTTCGAGCCGGTCGGCATCCGGCGTGGTTACTACCAACCCAGCAACACCGACGCCCTGGTGATGATGCGAGATGCGTGACCGGTTCCTGGTTCTCGGGTCCGAGGCCACCTGCTTCCTGATGATGGTGCGAGATGCGTGACGAGCCCCTGGTTCTCGGGATCGAGACCTCCTGTGACGAGACCGGCGTCGGGATCGTGCGCGGGCACACGCTGCTCGCCGACGCGCTGGCGTCCAGTGTGGAGCAGCACGCTCGGTTCGGCGGCGTGGTGCCCGAGGTGGCCAGCCGGGCGCACCTGGAGGCGCTGGTCCCCACCATGCGGCGGGCGCTCGACGAGGCCGGCGTCACTCTCGCCGACATCGACGCCATCGCGGTGACCAGCGGCCCCGGCCTGGCCGGCGCCCTGCTGGTCGGGGTGGCCGCGGCCAAGGGCTACGCGCTCGCCGCCGAGAAGCCGATCTACGGGGTGAACCACCTGGCCGCGCACGTCGCGGTGGACACCCTGGAGCACGGGCCGCTGCCCGAGCCGGCGATCGCCATGCTGGTCTCCGGGGGGCACTCGTCGCTGCTGCTGGTCGACGACCTGACCGCCGGGGTCACCCCGCTCGGCGCGACCATCGACGACGCGGCCGGCGAGGCGTTCGACAAGGTGGCCCGGCTGCTCGGGCTGGGCTTCCCGGGTGGTCCGATCATCGACCGGTCGGCCCGGTCCGGCGATCCCGCCTCGATCGCCTTCCCGCGCGGCCTGACCGCCCCCAAGGACCAGGCCGAGCACCGGTTCGACTTCTCGTTCTCCGGGCTGAAGACCGCGGTGGCCCGCTGGGTGGAGGCGCGCGAGCGGGCCGGCGAGCCGGTGCCGGTGGCCGACGTCTCGGCCAGCTTCCAGGAGGCGGTCTGCGACGTGCTCACCGCCAAGGCGATCGACGCCTGCCTCAGCAACGGGGTGGGCACGCTGGTGATCGGCGGCGGGGTGGCGGCGAACTCGCGGCTGCGGGTGCTCGCCGAGGAGCGCGCGGCCCGGCACGGGATCGCCGTGCGGGTGCCGCGCCCGCAGCTGTGCACCGACAACGGGGCGATGGTGGCCGCTCTCGGCTCGCACCTGGTCGCCGCCGGGGTCGCGCCGAGCCGCCTCGACCTGCCGGCGGATTCGTCGATGAGTTTGACCTCGGTCAGCGTGCCGGGGTAGGAAGCCTGCATGATCGCGCGGATGTGGGAGGTGCGGGCCTCGCGCAGTGGCTTCGACGAGCTGCTGAGCTGGGTCTGTGACACGGCGGTGCCCTCGGTGGAGGTGCTGCCACAACATGTGTCGAGTGACGTCTATTCGTCCACGGATCATCGCATCGTCGTCATCACCAAATGGCGAAACACCCCGGAGAGCCTGCCGGCGCCACCGGAGAAGCTGGTAGCACGCGCTCCGCACGTCTGGGATTTCACCCCCGTCGATCGCTGAGCGGTCGCAGCTTCGGCATCCCGGCTTTACCGTCGGGAGCCTGATGCGCAGACTGCCCGTGGCCGATCCCGGCCTGCCCGACGCCCGGTCCGCCACTCGATACCTCAGCTGGCTGGTCCGGCGCTCCCGTATGACGATCGTCGTCGCGATAGCGCTCTCGGCCGCCTGGATGGGATGCCAGTCCCTGGTGCCGGCGATGGTCGGCCGGGCCATCGACGCCGCCGCCGTGCGGGACGGGCGGGCGCTGGCCGGCTGGGGCCTGGCCCTGCTCGGGCTCGGCGTCGTGCAGGCGCTGACCGGGATCACCAGGCATCGGTACTCGGTGGCGAACTGGCTCGGTGCGGGATTCCGTACCGTGCAGGTCACCGTGCGCCGGGCGAACCAGCTCGGTGCCGCGCTCCCGGGCCGACTGGAGGCCGGTGAGGTGGTGGCGATCGGCACGTCCGACATCAACCACATCGGCGGTGCCGTCGACGTCGCCGCGCGGGGCACCGGCGCGCTGCTCGCTGTCACCACGGTCACCGTGCTGCTGCTGCACACGTCGATCCCGCTCGGGCTGGTGGTGCTGCTCGGCGTACCGCTCCTGATGATCGTCGTGGGTGGACTGATCCGGCCGCTGCACCGGCGCCAGCAGGTCTACCGTGAACAGCAGGGCCGGCTCACCGGGCGGGCCGCCGACCTGGTCACCGGGCTGCGCGTGCTGCGCGGCGTGGGCGGCGAGGAGGTCATGGTGGCGCGCTACCGGGAACAGTCGCAGGCGCTGCGCGCCGCCGGGGTGCACACCGCCTCGGTGGAGTCCCTCCTGGAGTCGGCGCAGGTGCTGCTCCCCGGCGCCTTCCTGGTCCTGCTCACCTGGCTGGGTGCCCGGTTCGCGGCCGGCAACCGGATCACCGTCGGGCAGCTGGTCTCGTTCTACGCCTACGCCGCCTTCCTGGTGGCGCCGTTGCGGCAGCTCACCGACTCGATCGACAAGCTGACCCGGGGGCACGTGTCGGCCCGCCGGGTGGTCGGCATGCTGCGGCTGCCACGGGAGCTGGCGGATCCGCCCGACCCGTTACCGGCGCCGGACGGCGACCTGGCCGACCCGGAGTCCGGGGTCCGCGTCGCGACCGGCCGGCTGACAGCGATCGTCGCGGAGGATCCGGCGGACACCGCCCGGGTCGCCGACCGGCTCGGCCGGTACGCCGACGGCGCCACCCTGGGCGGTGTGCCGCTCGCCGCCCTGCCGCTCGCCGTGGTGCGCCGGCGGATCCTGGTGGCCGAGAACGACGCCCGGCTCTTCTCCGGCCGGCTCCGGTCCGATCTGGACCCCGAGCACAGCGGCCGGCTCGCCGCCGCCCTGGAGGCGGCCGCCGCACAGGACATCGTGGACGGACTGCCGCGCGGCCTGGACACCGTGGTCGCCGAGCGCGGCCGGTCCTTCTCCGGCGGCCAGCAGCAACGCCTGCGACTGGCCCGGGCGCTGGTCGCCGATCCGGAGATCCTCATCCTGGTGGAACCGACGAACGCGGTCGACGCGCACACCGAGGCCCGGATCGCCGAGCGGATCACCGCGTTCCGGGCCGGGCGCACCACTGTCGTCTGCACCTCCAGCCCGCTCGTGCTGGGCCACGCCGACCGGGTGCTCTATCTGGAGCGGGGCCGGGTGGTGGCCGCCGGCACCCACCACGAGCTGCTGGAATCCGAACCGCGGTACGCCCGCGTGGTGCTCCGTGAGGAGCCGACGTGACCCACGCGCTACCGGTCGCCAGCCGCACCCAGGCCTGGCGGTACGCCCGATCGCTGTTCCGCGCCCACCCCGGCGTGTTCCGCGCCACCGTGGGCCTGCACCTGCTCGCCGCGCTGGCCGGGCTGGCCGGTCCCCGGCTGCTCGGCGAGCTGGTGCAGGCGGTGCAGGCCGGGACGAACCCGGCTCGGCTGGACCGGCTGGCCGGCACGCTCGCGCTGTTCGTGCTGCTGCAGGCGGTGCTGATCCGGTACGCCTATCTCGCCTCCGCCCGGCTCGGTGAGCAGGTGCTGGCCCGGCTGCGGGAGGAGTTCATCGCCCGGGTGCTGACGCTGCCCCTGAGCACCGTTGAGTCGACGCGGACCGGGGATTTGCTGACGCGTACCACCCGGGACGTGGACGCGCTCTCCAAGTGCGTCCGGCTGGCCGTGCCGGAGACCACCATCGCGCTGCTCACCGGCGGTCTGGTGGTGGTCGCCCTGATCGCGGTGGACCCGGTGCTGGCCGCCCCGCTGCTGGTCGGCGTGCCGATCACGGTGGCCGGCACCCGGTGGTACGTGCGCCGTGCCCCGTCCGGCTACCTGCGGCAGAACGCCGCGTACTCGGAGGTGACCGACGGGCTCACCGAGACGGTCGAGGGGGCCCGGACGGTGGAGGCGCTGGGGCGGCAGGGGCAGCGGGTGGCGCGTACCGACCGGGACCTGTACCGGTCCTGGCGGGCCGAGCGGTACACGCTGTTCCTGCGTACCGTCTGGTGGCCGGTGATCGAGATCAGTTACGTGATCCCGATGGTGCTGACCCTGCTCACCGGCGGCGTGATGTACCTGCGCGGCACCGTCACCCTGGGCCAGCTGACCGCCGCCGTGGTCTACGTCCAGCAGCTGATCCACCCGCTGGACCGGTTGCTCTCCTGGCTGGACGAGCTGCAGGTGGGCGCGGCGTCGCTGGTCCGGCTGCTCGGGGTGGCCGACGCGCCGCAGCGGTCCCGGCGGGACGCGCCGCCGCCGGACGGCACCCAACTGGAGGTACGCGGCGTGCGGTTCGCTTACGTCGAGGGGCGCGAGGTGCTGCACGGTGTCGACCTGACCCTCCGGCCCGGCGAGCGGCTCGCCGTGGTCGGCCCGTCCGGCGCCGGGAAATCCACACTGGGCCGGCTGCTGGCCGGCATCCACCAGCCCACCGAGGGCAGCGTCACGGTGGGCGGGGTGCCGCTCGCCGAGCTCTCCCCGGACCGGTTGCGGGCCGAGGTGGCGCTGGTCAGCCAGGAGCACCACGTCTTCGTCGGCACGCTGCGGGACAACGTGGCGATGGCCCGGCCGCGGGCGCCGGAGCCGGACATCCGGACCGCCCTGGCCGCGGTGCACGCGCTGGAGTGGGCGGACGGGCTCCCGGACGGGCTGGACACCCTGATCGGCGACGGCGGGCTGCCGGTGACCGCCGCGCAGGCGCAGCAGGTGGCGCTGGCCCGGCTGATCCTCGCCGACCCGCACACGCTGGTGCTGGACGAGGCGACGGCGCTGCTCGACCCGCGGGCGGCGCGGGACCTGGAGCGGTCGCTGGCGGCGGTGGTGCACGGGCGGACGGTGGTGGCGATCGCGCACCGGCTGTTCTCGGCGCACGACGCGGACCGGGTGGCGGTGGTGGAGGACGGGCGGATCACCGAGCTGGGGTCGCACGACGAGCTGGTCGCGGCGAACGGGTCGTACGCGGCGCTGTGGCGTGAGTGGCAGGGCGAGGCGCCGGAGAAACCCCCGGACACGGCGAGGGCGCGCCCCCGGGAGGACGCGCCCTTGTGAGACAACCGGTCAGAAGCCCGGACCGTGCTGGTGGCCGTGCCCGTGGCCGCCGTGGCTGTGCCCGTGGCCACCGGCCGCGGCGGGGGCCGGCTCGGCCGGCTTCTCCACCACGAGGCTCTCGGTGGTCAGCAGCAGCCCGGCGATCGAGACGGCGTTGGAGACCGCGTTGCGGGTCACCTTCACCGGGTCGATGATGCCGGCCGCGGCCAGGTCGACGTACTCGTCGGTGGCCGCGTTGAGGCCGTGGCCCCAGCCGAGCTCGTTCACCTTGCCCACCACGACGTAGCCGTCGTGGCCGGCGTTCTGAGCGATCCAGCGCAGCGGCTCGACCAGCGCCTTGCGGACGATCGACACGCCGATCGCCTCCTCGCCGGACAGGCCCAGACCGCCGTCGAGCTCCTTGGCGACCTGCGCGAGGGCGGCGCCACCGCCGGGGACGGTGCCCTCCTCGACGGCCGCCTTGGTCGCCGCGATGGCGTCCTCGATGCGGTGCTTGCGCTCCTTCATCTCGACCTCGGTCGCGGCGCCGACCTTGATCACCGCGATGCCGCCGGAGAGCTTGGCCAGCCGCTCCGAGAGCTTCTCCCGGTCCCAGTCGGAGTCCGACGCCTCGATCTCCTTGCGGATCTGCGAGACCCGGTCGGCGACCTCGGCGGCGTTGCCGCCACCGTCGACGATGGTGGTGTTCTCCTTGTCGACCACGATGCGCCGGGCGCTGCCCAGCTGCTCCAGGCCGACCTGGTCGAGCTTGTAACCGAGCTCGGGGGCGATCAGCTCGCCGCCGGTGGCGATCGCCAGGTCCTGCAGGATCGCCTTGCGGCGGTCACCGAAACCGGGGGCCTTCACCGCGGCGACCTTGAGGGTCTTGCGCAGCGAGTTGACCACCAGGGTGGAGAGCGCCTGGCCCTCCACGTCCTCCGCCACGATCAGCAGCGGCTTGCCGGTCTGCAGCACCTTCTCCAGCAGCGGGAGCAGCTCCTCGATGCTGGAGATCTTCTGCGTGGTGAGGAGGATGTGCGCGTCCTCCAGCACCGCCTCCTGCGACTCGGCGTCGGTCACGAAGTTCGGCGAGATGAAGCCCTTGTCGAACTGCAGACCCTCGGTGACGTCGAGCTCGGTGTGCAGGGCGGAGCCCTCCTCGACGGTGATCACACCGTCGCGGCCGACCCGGTCCATCGCCTCGGCGATCAGCTCGCCGATGGTGGCGTCCTGCGCCGAGATGGTGGCCACGTTCGCGATCGCCTTGTGGTCGGCGACCTCGACGGCCTTGCCCAGCAGCGCCTTGGAGACGGCCTCGGCGGCCTGGTCCATGCCGCGCTTGAGGCCGATCGGGTTGGCACCCGCGGTGACGTTGCGCAGACCCTCGCGGACCAGCGCCTGCGCCAGCACGGTGGCCGTGGTGGTCCCGTCGCCGGCGACGTCGTTGGTCTTCGTCGCCACCTCCTTGACCAGCTGCGCGCCAAGGTTCTCGTACGGGTCGGTGAGCTCGATCTCCTTGGCGATGGTGACGCCGTCGTTGGTGATCGTCGGGGCGCCGAACTTCTTGTCCAGGACGACGTTGCGGCCGCGCGGGCCGAGAGTGACCTTGACCGTGTCGGCGAGCGTGTTGACGCCGTGCTCCAGCAGGTGCCGGGCGTCGTCAGAGAAACTGAGGATCTTCGCCATGTATGAGGTCCCTTCACGCGCCGACGCCCTGCCCCGATTTCCCGGAACAGGGCGTCTGCACAGTCGGTTTAGGTCTTACTTCTCGATGACCGCGAGGACGTCGCGGGCGGAGAGCACCAGGTACTCCTCACCGGCGTACTTGACCTCGGTGCCGCCGTACTTCGAGTAGAGGACCACGTCGCCGACCTTGACGTCGAGCGGGACGCGGTTGCCCTTGTCGTCGATCCGGCCGGGGCCGACGGCGAGGACGGTGCCCTCCTGCGGCTTCTCCTTCGCGGTGTCGGGGATCACGATGCCCGACGCCGTGGTGGTCTCCGCCTCGTTCGCCTGGACCACGATGCGGTCCTCGAGCGGCTTGATCGCAACCTTGGTCGCGGTAGTCACGGGCATACCCTCCTGGGTACAGGTTTCGCCGGCCATGAAACAGGCCGGTCAGATGCCTCATGCCACCGGGCGGGGCCGTCGTCGCGGGTGCCGGTCCGCCTGGTGCCTAACCGCCACGAGCAAGCCCGGGCGGCTGGCACCCTCATGTTGAGAGTGCTAATCGGAGATTATGCCGGAACTAGCACTCCGTCAACCAGAGTGCCAACCTGTCACGCCGGGGAGAATGCCTGGTGTGACCCCTGAACTTCTCGCTCTCCTGCAAACCCCGGAAGGGACCGAGGCCCTGGCCGTGGCGGCCGAGGTCGGCGACGGTGAGCCGCTCGCCGCGGCCTCGGCCTTACGGGCCCGGGGCTTCGGCGCGGAGCTGTCCGCCGCCGCACTCACCCAGGCTAGTTTGCGCCGCCGGGCGGCGATGAAGTTCGGCCCGGACGCCACCGGAATGTTCTTCACCCGTCCGGGCCTGGAGCAGGCGACTCGCGCGGTGGTCGCGGAGCGCCGGGCGGCCCGGCTCGCCGCCTGCGGCGTGACGACCCTCGCGGATCTCGGCTGCGGGCTGGGGTCCGACGCATTGGCCGCGGCCCGGCACGGGATCGCGGTGTACGCGGTGGACGCCGACCCGGGCACCGCCGCGCTGGCCGCCGCGAACGCCGAAGCCGCCGGGCTGGCCGACCGCATCACGGTGGTCTGCGCCGACGCCACCACGGTGGAGGTGGAGCGGTACGACGCGGTGTTCGCCGATCCGGCCCGGCGGCAGGCCGGGCGGGGCCGGGTGTTCGACCCGAAGGCGTACTCGCCGCCCTGGGACTTCGTGGCCGGGCTGGCCGGGCGGGTGCCGCGGACGGTGCTCAAGCTCGCTCCCGGCATCGACCACGGGCTGCTGCCGCCGGGTGCGGAGGGCGAGTGGGTGAGCGTCGGCGGCGACCTGGTCGAGGCGGCGTTCTGGTGCGGGCCGCTGGCGTCCGCGCCGCGCCGGGCCACCCTGGTCGGCCTCGGTGAGCTGACCGGTTCGGGCCTGGAGCAGGCCCCGGTCGGCCCGGTCGGCGCGTGGTTCTACGACCCGGATCCGGCGGTGGTCCGGTCGCATCTGGTCGCCGAGTTCGCCGAGCTGATCGGCGGGCGGCTGGCCGACCCGGCGATCGCCTACGTCTACACCGACGAGCCGGTGGACACGCCGTTCGCCAGGCGGCTGGCGGTCACCGACGTGCTGCCGTTCTCCCTGAAGCGGCTGCGGGCCCTGCTCCGCGAGCGGGGCGTCGGCACCCTGGAGATCCGCAAGCGCGGGTCGGCCCTCGTCCCCGACCAGCTGCGCAAGGACCTCAAGCTGTCCGGGCCGCACGCGGCGGGGCTGGTGCTGACCCGGGTGGACGGCGCACCCACCGCGCTGTTGACGGCGCATTCCTGAGGAGTTCCGGAGGACGGCACCGAACCGTCGTAACGCGCCCGAATCGGGCGTACGGGTGGATCACTCCCGGAGTAGCGTGCGGCGCATGCCGAAGAAAGCGGCCGGCACCCCGGCCACCGCGCTGCTGACCGCGGAGCGAGTGGCGCACACCCTGCACCCGTACGAGGTGTCCCCGGACGCCCCGAACTACGGCGCCCTGGTCGCGGCGGCCCTCGGCGTGCCACCGGAACGGGTGTTCAAGACGCTGGTGGCCGAGGTGGACGGCCGGCTCGTGGTCGGCGTCGTGCCGGTCACCGGCGATCTGGACCTGAAGGCCCTCGCGCAGGCGGCTGGCGGCAAGCGGGCGACGCTGGCCGACCGCGCCGTCGCCGAGCGCAGCAGTGGGTACGTCCGCGGCGGGATCAGTCCGCTGGGTCAGCGCAAGCGGCTGCCCACAGTGATCGACGACTCGGTGACCGGACTGGACCTGATGTACGTCTCGGCCGGTCGGCGCGGCCTGCAGGTCGCCCTCGCGCCGACCGAGTTGATCAGGTTGACCGGCGCCACCGTTGCCATGATCCGGACGTGACGCCGGGTTCCGCCGACATCCGAGCGAGTTATTACTTAGCGTTACGTCATGCGACGGGAAACGCGACTTTCGGGGGCGGGTCGGGCGGGTTGCGAGGCGACCACGTTGCCGGATTGTTATCCCTCGTTACGAGATAGATCACCGGGGTGCCTTGTGTTCTAGGCCACCGCCGGAATACGTTGCCGGGCACAACAAACCGGTTCCTGATCCATCGGCGCCCAGGGGAGCGACACTCCCAGGCACGCACCACACCCCTGACAAATCCGAACGAAGGCTCCGGATTTACCCCCCGAAAGGACATACGGAATGCGTAAGGGACTGTTCGCCCTTGCCGCCGTCGGCCTCCTGGCCACCGGCAGCATGGCCGCCTGTGGCGACAAGAGCGACGACACCGCCAAGTCCGGCTCCGGCGACACCGCCAAGGCCGGCAAGGTCGGCGTGATCCTGCCCGACACCAAGAGCTCGGCTCGCTGGGAGACGGCGGACACCAAGTACCTCACCGAGGCGTTCAAGGCCGCGGGCGTCGAGGCCGAGATCAAGAACGCGCAGGGCGACAAGACTTCGTTCCAGACCATCGCCGACGGCATGATCCAGAGCGGCGTCAAGGTCCTGATGATCGTCAACCTGGACTCCGGTACCGGCAAGAACGTCCTGGAGAACGCCAAGAAGGCCGGCATCGCGACGATCGACTACGACCGTCTGACGCTGAGCGGTGGCGCCGACTACTACGTCTCGTTCGACAACAACGAGGTCGGCAAGCTGCAGGGTCAGGGCCTGGTGGACTGCCTGACCGCGG
Source organism: Actinoplanes oblitus (assembly GCF_030252345.1). Taxonomy (NCBI): domain Bacteria; kingdom Bacillati; phylum Actinomycetota; class Actinomycetes; order Micromonosporales; family Micromonosporaceae; genus Actinoplanes; species Actinoplanes oblitus. Next base: position 752,274 of record NZ_CP126980.1, read on the forward strand.
CCAAGGCCGTGAAGCCGGTCGTGTCGTACCTGAACGGCTCGCCGACCGACAACAACGCCACCCTGTTCAAGGAGGGCTACGACTCGGTCCTCAAGCCGAAGTTCGACTCGGGCGACTTCGTCAAGGGCCCGGACGACGCGGTTCCGGACTGGGACAACGCCAAGGGCGGCACCATCTTCGAGCAGCAGCTCACCAAGAACCCGAAGATCGCCGGCGTGCTCGCCGCGAACGACGGTCTCGGTAACGCGGCCATCGAGGTGCTGAAGAAGAACAAGCTGAACGGCAAGGTCCCGGTGACCGGCCAGGACGCCACCGTGCAGGGTCTGCAGAACATCCTCGCCGGCGACCAGTGCATGACCGTCTACAAGGCGATCAAGAAGGAGGCCGACGCGGCCGCCGAGCTGGCTGTCGCGCTGGCCAAGAGCCAGACCCCGACCACGGCCACCGGTTCGGTGACCGACCCGGAGTCGAAGAAGGAGGTCAAGTCCGTGCTGCTGAAGCCGGAGGCGATCACCAAGGAGAACGTCAAGACGGTTGTCGACGACGGCTTCGTGACCAAGGCCGAGCTCTGCACCGCCGCCTTCGCGGACAAGTGCAAGGCCGCGGGCATCAGCTGATCCCGCAGCATCACCGCTAGATCACCGGCGACGGCGCCGCTCACGTCCTCCGTGAGCGGCGCCTGAGTCGATTTCCAGCGGTCCCCTGAACGGTCGGTCACCGAACGAAGGAGAAACATCCGTGGCCGCGACACCCCTCTTGGAACTGCGCGGGATCGACAAGAGCTTCGGTCCCGTACAGGTCCTCCACGATGTCGAACTGAGCGTGTACCCCGGCGAGGTCACCGCCCTGGTGGGTGACAACGGCGCCGGTAAGTCGACGCTGGTCAAGTGCATCAGTGGCATCTACCCGATCGACGCCGGCACGGTCACCTTCGACGGCAAACAGGTCGCCATCCACAGCCCCCGGGACGCCTCGGAGCTGGGCATCGAGGTCGTCTACCAGGACCTCGCGCTCTGCGACAACCTGGACATCGTCCAGAACATGTTCCTCGGCCGGGAGAAGAAGCGCGGCATCGTGCTCGACGAGCCGACCATGGAGCAGATGGCCGGTGAGACGCTGGCCAGCCTCTCGGTGCGCACCGTCAAGTCGCTGCGCCAGCTCGTCGCCAGCCTCTCCGGTGGCCAGCGGCAGACCGTGGCGATCGCCAAGGCCGTGCTCTGGAACAGCAAGGTCGTCATCCTGGACGAGCCGACCGCCGCTCTGGGTGTGGCACAGACCGCCCAGGTGCTGGAGCTGGTCCGCCGGCTGGCCGACAACGGCCTCGGCGTGGTGCTCATCTCGCACAACATGAACGACGTCTTCGCGGTCTCGGACCGGATCGCCGCGCTGTACCTCGGCCGGATGGCCGCCCAGGTCAAGGCGAGCGACGTCACCCACTCGCAGGTCGTCGAACTGATCACCGGCGGACGCAGTGGCAACCTGGGTCTCCCGCCGGAGAAGCCCACCGACTTCGTCGAGATCATGCCGGGAGCCGAGCAGTGAGCACCTCAACCCTCGAGACCGCCGGTGGCGTCAAGGTCGTCAAGCCGACCGTCGCCAGCCACTTCCGGGACTACTGGGGCCGGGTCCGGGGCGGCGACCTCGGCGCGCTGCCCGCCGTACTGGGCCTGGTCGTCCTGGTGCTGATCTTCGGCACCGCGCGGACCGACACGTTCTTCAGCGCCGGCAACTTCGCGAACCTGTTCAACCAGGCCGCCGGCATCATCATGATCGCGATGGGCCTGATCTTCGTCCTGCTGCTCGGCGAGATCGACCTGTCCGCCGGTTTCACCTCCGGTGTCTGCGGCGCGGTGATGGCGATCCTGCTCACCAAGCACGGCGTCAGCCAGCCACTCTCGCTGCTCGCCGCGCTGGCCACCGGTATGGTGGTCGGCCTGCTGCTCGGTTTCCTGGTGGCGAAGGTCGGCATCCCGTCGTTCGTCGTCACGCTGGCCGCCTTCCTGGCCTTCCAGGGCGTCCTGCTGAACCTGCTCGACGAGGGCAAGAACATCTCGATCCCGGACGGCTTCATCAAGTCGCTGAACAAGGACAGCCTCCCGGTCTCCTGGAGCTGGATCCTGGCCATCGGCTCGGTGGCGGTATTCGCGCTGATCCAGTTCATGCGGTTCCGCGGCCGGGCCAAGCGTGGCCTGGTCACCGAGCCGGTCGGCATCATCGCGCTGCGCATCGCCGGTCTCGCCGCGCTGCTGCTGATCACCACCGCGATCCTGACCCAGGAGCGGGCGATCAACCCGGCCATCGCCTCGCTCAAGGGCGTGCCGATCGCGGCACCGGTGATCGGCTTCTTCCTGGTGCTCTGGACGTTCGTCCTGGGCCGCACCACGTACGGCCGGCACGTCTACGCCGTCGGCGGCAACGCCGAGGCCGCCCGCCGGGCCGGTATCCCGGTCGACCTGATCCGGATCTCGGTCTTCGTGATCGGTTCGTTCATGGCCGCGGTCGGCGGCGTCATGGCGGTCAGCCGGGCCGGCTCGGTCGACCCGAACACCGGTGGCAGCACCACCCTGCTCTTCGCGGTCGGCGCGGCGGTGATCGGTGGCACCAGCCTCTTCGGCGGCAAGGGCAAGGTCATCCACGCGGTGATCGGTGGCGCGGTGATCGCGGTCATCGACAACGGCATGTTCCTGATGGACGTCTCGTCCGGCAGCCGGTACATGGCCACCGGTGTGATCCTGCTGATCGCGGCGGGCGTCGACGCCCTGGCCCGGCGCCGGGCCGCCGCCACGGGCAACCGGTAACGATGCGAGCGGGGCCCAGCCAGGAAGAGGTTCGCCGGCACAATCTCGGGACACTGCTGCGGTACGTCCACGTACACGGCGCCACGTCCCGGGCGGAACTCACCACCCGGCTCGGCCTCAACCGCAGCACCATCGGGGCACTCACCGCCGAGCTGATCACCGCAGGGCTGGTCAGCGAGGCGGTCCCCAAGGAGACCGGCCGGGCCGGACGACCGTCACTGGTCGTCCGGCCCGAGTCGGACCGGGTCTTCGCCTACGCCCTCAGCATCGAGGTGGACCGGCTGCGCGCCGCCCGGGTCGGGCTCGGCGGGCAGATCCTGGAGCAGTACCAGACCGACCGGCCGCCCGGCATGAGCGCCGACGAGGCCGTCGAACCGCTGGCCCGGTTCGTCCGGGCGATGCACGACCAGCTGCCTGACGACTCCCGCTGCGTGGGCAGCGGCCTCGCGGTGGCCGGCATGGTGCGCCGCGACGACGGCATGGTCCGGCTCGCCCCGACCATCGGCTGGGTCGAGGAGCCGGTGGGCGCGGCCCTGCGCGCCGAGCTGGGCGATCCGGCCACGCTGAGCATCGGCAACCACGCCGACGTCTGCGCGCTCGCCGAGCACGCCCGCGGCGCGGCGGTGGGCTGCGACAACGTCATCTACCTGTACGGCGACGTCGGCGTCGGCGCCGGCATCGTGGCCGGCGGCCGCCGGGTCACCGGGCACGGCGGCTACGGCGGCGAGGTGGGCCACATGGTGGTCAACCCGTACGGCCGGCCGTGCGACTGCGGCTCCCGCGGCTGTTGGGAGACCGAGATCGGCGAGCACGCGCTGCTCCGCCTCGCCGGACGGGCCGACAAGACCGGGCGGGACGCGGTGCTCGAGGTGGTGGACGCCGCGGTCCGCGGGGACAGCCAGGCCCAGCACGCGCTGCGGCACGTCGGCGACTGGATCGGCTTCGGCGTCGGCAACCTGGTCAACATCTTCAACCCGGAGGTGGTGATCTTCGGCGGTACGCTGCGCGACGTCTATCTGGTGGCCGCCGCCCAGATCCGCAGCCGGCTCAACTCGGTGGGCCTGCCGGCCTGCCGCGAGCACGTCCGGTTGCGCACCCCGGAGCTGGGCGCTGACGCCGCGCTGATCGGCGCCGCGGAGCTCGCCTTCGAGCACCTGCTCGACGATCCCCTGGTCGGCTGAGCCGGCGAAGCGAAACCCGGGAGCGTCGGCTGAGCCCGGTAGCGGAAACCGGGGCGCGTCGGCTGAGCCCGGTAGCGAAACCCCGGGGGCGCGTCGGCTGAGTCCGGGAAGCGAAACCCGGGGCGCGTCGGCTGAGCCCGGCAGGCGCGGATCGCCGCGGAAGATCTATGCTGCCGCGCATGTCCCCCCGCCATCCTGATGCACCGCTCGAGGTGGACGGCGTACCCGCGCTGCTCGCTCCGGTCTCCGGGCCGACGCACGCGGGCCTGGTCTTCCGGGTCGGCGTGGTGGACGAGCCGCTGGCCCGGCGCGGGATCACCCACCTGCTGGAACACCTCGTGGCGCCGGTGCCGGTGACGGCCGGGACGCACCGCGACAGCGCCACCGGAGTCGAGCACACCTACTTCCACGTGCAGGGCACCGACGACGAGATCGTCGCGTTCCTGGCCGGCGTCTGCGACCGGCTGCGGGACCTGCCCACCGGGCGGATCGCGGCGGAGCGGGACGCGCTGCGGGCCGAGGCGGCCACCCGGCGGGCCGACTGGATGCCGATGTGGCGGCACGGCGCCCGGGACTTCGGCATGCCGAGCTATCCCGAGCTCGGTCTCGACGGCCTCGCGCCGGAGCATTTGAACGAGTGGGCCGCCCGCTATTTCACCAGGGAGAACGCCGCTCTCTGGGTGGGCGGCGAGGCGATCCCGGCGGGACTCGAGCTCGATCTGCCCAGCGGGGAGCGGCGACCGTCCCCGGTGCCGTCCTCGACGCTGCCGGCCACCCCGGCCTACTTCGTGGCCGGCGCCGACGACCTGGGCTGGGACACCGTGGTGCCCCGGGGGCCACGCGCTGCCGTCTTCGCCAACCTGCTGGAACGCCGGATGAACCGCGAGCTGCCGGCCGGGCCGGACGACGCGGACCGGGTCCGGACCCGTTACGAGCCGCGTGCCGACGGCTCGGCCCGCATCGTGGCCGCCGCCGGGATCCGGCCGGAGCACGCCGACGCGGCCCTCGACGCCCTGGTGGCCCTGCTGGCCGAGATGGGCGACGGGCAGATCGACGCGGCGGATGTCGCCGAGGTGACCGAGCTGACCGCCGACGGCCTGCGGGCGGCGCGGCAGCGGGGCGCCCGGCTGCCCGGGCAGGCGTTCAACCTGCTCACCGGCCACCCGGTGCAGAGCCTCGGCGAGGCGGTGGCGGCGGTGCGCGAGGTGACCCGGGACGACGTGGCGGAGGTGGCGGCGCTGGCGTACC